>NZ_URDP01000013.1 GCF_900546705.1 uncultured Oscillibacter sp.
AGGACGCCCTGTTCGCCCGGTACTGCACCCTGGCTGCCATCGGCACCATCGCCGATGTCATGCGGATGGAGGGGGAAAACCGGACCATCGTCTCCTGCGGACTGGAGGCTCTGCCCCACACGGACTTTGTGGGCGTCCACGCCCTTTTGAAAGAAGCCGGGCTTCTGGGCAAACCCATCACCTCCATCCAGATCGGCTTTGTTCTCTCTCCCCGCATCAACGCTGCCGGACGCATGGGCGCAGCAGACCTGGCCGCGGACCTTTTGGAGACTTCCGACCCGGCCCGGGCGGAAGCGCTGGCCAAGGAGCTGTGCGATCTGAACCGGGAGCGGCAGGCAGTGGAACAGGCCATCTGCGCCGACGCCGTGGAGAAAATCGGCCATCTGCCCAGTGAAGAGCGCAGCGCGCTGGTCCTCTCCAGCGAACACTGGCACCAGGGCGTGGTGGGGATCGTCGCCTCCCGCCTGAGTGAAAAATATGCCTGTCCCAGCTTCATGATCCATCTCAAGGACGGCACCGGCAAGGGCTCGTGCCGCTCCTACGGAGGCTTCAACCTCTTTGCCGCCCTGGAGTCCTGTGCAGATCTTTTGGACGGCTTCGGCGGCCACGAGCTGGCGGCGGGCTTCACCATCCCGGAGGAGAACATTGACGCTTTCCGCCAGCGGATGAACCGGTATGTCCGCTCCGTCTCCGGCGGCGAGGTGCCCGTCAGCTGTCTGGACATTGACGCGGCTGTGTCCTGCCCCTCGGAGATGACCCTGCAGGAGGTGGAGCACCTGAGCTTCCTGGAGCCCTATGGTGCCGGGAATCCCCGGCCCACCCTGGCACTGCTGGGGGCCACGGTGGACTCCATCCAGTCCGTGGGACAGGGCCGGCACCTGAAGCTGCGGCTCTCCAAGGGCACCTGCCGGTTTGACGCCATCTTTTTCTCGGTGACGGAGGCGGAGTGCGGCATCTGCGCCGGCAGCCGGGTGGACGCGGCCTTTTATCTCCAGGCCAACACCTTCCGGGGCAACACCACGCTGCAACTGCAGCTCATCGACATCCGTCCCTCCCTGACTCCCAGCCGCCACGAGGCCTCCGACCTGGAACTATTGAACCGGCTCACCGACGGCGGTCCCATTACCGCCCAGGAGACCGCCCGGCTCAGCGCCTCCCGGGACCAGTTCGGCGCGTTCTGGGTTGCGCTGGAGCGGCGGCTGCGCCAGGGCAAGCTTGCGGCAGACCGTCTGCCCTTTCTGCGGCAGCTGGCCGCCCAGGCCGGCGGTTCGGAGAGCTTCCTGCGGGCAGGCCTTGCCCTGCGGGTCTTTGCCGAGCGGGGCCTTTTGTCCCTGGCTGATTCCGGCGGTACCGTGACGCTCTCCCTCAACCCCATTCAGGGAAAGGTGGACTTAAACGCCTGTCCCTACCTCATGCGGCTGCACGGCTGTGCCGCCGCGCGGAACGGAGGCGATGGTCTGTGACCATTTTGGAACAATACGAGAATCTGGAAAAAACCGTCCGGGCCTATAACCCGTCGGCGGACTTTGCCCATATTCGGGCGGCCTTCGAGTTTGCCAACAAGGCCCACGAAAACCAAAAGCGGAAAAGCGGGGAACCCTATATCATCCACCCCCTGGCCGTGGCCCAGATCGTGGCGGAAGAGCTGCGGCTGGACTCGGAGTCCATCGAGGCGGCTTTGCTCCACGACGTGATCGAGGATACCCCCGCCACCCACGAAGACATCGCCAAGCTCTTTTCTCCCACCATCGCCGACCTGGTGGAAGGCGTCAGCAAGCTGACCCGGATCCAGTACGCCACCAAGGAAGACGAGCAGATGGAGAACCTCAGGAAAATGCTCATCGCCATGAGCAAGGATATCCGGGTCATTCTCATCAAGATCTCCGACCGGCTCCACAACATGCGTACCATGGAGTACCAGTCTCCCGCCAAGCAGAAGCAAAAGTCCCTGGAGACCATGGAGATCTACGCCCCCATCTCTCACCGGCTGGGCATGCAGCGCATCAAGTGGGAGCTGGAGGATCTGTCTTTAAAGTACCTGGACCCGGTGGGCTATGAGGAGATCGTCTCCAAGCTGGGCGCCAAGCAGCGGGAATACGAGGACTTCATGCAGCGCACCCAGATCCAGATCGACGATCGGCTCACGGAGCTTGGCATCGAGCACATCGTCTACGGCCGCATGAAGCACCCCTACTCCATCTACCGTAAGATGTTCAACCAGAACAAGTCCCTGGACGAGATTTTCGATCTGTTCGCCTTCCGGGTGATCGTGGAAAACGTGGGGGACTGCTACAATGTACTGGGCGTCATCCACGATATCTACAAGCCCATTCTGGGCCGCTTCAAGGACTATATCGGCACGCCCAAGCCCAACGGCTACCAGTCATTGCACACCACGGTCATGGGCACCGACGGCATCCCCTTCGAGGTGCAGATCCGCACCAAGGCCATGCACGAGATCGCCGAATACGGCGTGGCCGCCCACTGGAAGTATAAGCAAGGGGGCCAGGGCGCCGGCACCGAGGGAAAGTACGAGTGGGTGCGCCGCCTGCTGGAAAACCAGGAGGGTGCCGACGCCGAGGAGTATATCCATTCGCTGAAGGTGGATATGTTTGCCGACGAGGTCTTCGTGTTCACCCCTAACGGCGACGTGCAGAATCTGCCCGCCGGCGCCACCCCCATTGACTTCGCCTATGCCATCCACTCCGCCGTGGGCAACCACATGGTAGGCGCCAAGGTCAATAACCGCATTGTCACCTTCGACCACGTGCTTAAAAACGGTGACATTGTGGAGATCCTCACCTCCAAATCCGCCAAGGGTCCCAGCCGGGACTGGATGAACATTGCCAAGTCCAGCGAGGCCCGCAGCAAGATTCGCCAGTGGTTCAAAAAGGAGCGCCGGGACGAGAACATCGTCAACGGCCGCTCCGCCTTCGAGGCCGAGCTCAAGCACTGCGGCATCGCCATGCGGGATGTGCTGGCGGCGGACACCCTGCCGGTTTTGCTGAAGAAGGTGTCCTATCCCACTCTGGACGACATGTACGCCGCCATCGGCTACGGCGGCTTCACCGCCCAGAAGGCGGTCAGCCGTATGCAGGGCGAGCTCAACCGCATTGCCCGTCAGCACCAGGCGGAGCAGGCCGCCCTGGAGGCCGAGGCCAAGTCTGCCCGGCCCGAGGAGCCCAAGCCCGCCGCTCCCAAGCAGGTCAAAAGCGAGCAGGGGATCATTGTCGAGGGGCTGGACAACTGCCTGGTGAAGTTCTCCAAGTGCTGTACCCCAGTGCCCGGCGACGAGATCATCGGCTTTATCACCCGGGGCTACGGCGTATCCGTCCATCGGGCGGACTGCCCCAACGCCTCGCCCGCCAAGCGGGCCCAGCCGGGGCAGGAGGGCCGGTGGATTCATGTCTCCTGGGGCAAGAACACCAATGAGAGCTATCCCACCACCCTGGAAGTGGTGTGCAAGGACCGGCAGGGCCTGCTGCTGGATATCTCTGCGGCCCTGTCCACCACCAACACCTTTGTGCTGGGCATCCAGTCCCGCAGCACGGAGGATCAGTTTGCCATTTTCCGGCTGGAAGTCCGCATCCGGGACAGTAAGCAGCTCTCCGCCCTTATGCGCCGGCTCAACCAGATCTCCGGCGTGCTGAAAGTGAACCGGCCCGCGGGCTGACGGCGTCGCAAGCTCTGGATCGCTCCCTTTGCCCTCTGGGGCAAAGGTCTCTCCCGCCGCTGCTCCGCCGTTTCCTCCGCAAACGCTTTGCTGGTTTGCGTTCGGAGAAGAACGGGAGAACGATTCGAAGGGGGACCAGTCCCCCCTCGAACTCCCCCCACCCCAGTGACATCGGTCACTGGGGTGCGCGCCCCCGGCGCGCAGGTCCCGGTATGTTCGCCACGTACACGCCGCGGCGAACATCCTCCGCAAACGCTTCGCTGGTTTGCGTTCGGAGAAGAACGCCGGGTTGGTCGCAAGCTCTGGATCGCTCCCTTTGCCCTCCGGGGCAAAGGGAGACGGCTTTTCCCCATCTTCGCGCCTGTCCGGCGCCACACTGAAAGGAGTTTTTTCCTATGCGCGCAGTTGTCACCCGCGTTGACCACGCCTCTGTGACCATCGGCGGCCGCGTCAACGGCCAGATCGGCCGGGGCTTTCTCGTCTTGCTGGGCGTTGGTCCCCACGACACCGAAGAGACCGCCCGGCGCCTGGCAGACAAAATCTGCAACCTGCGGATTTTTGAAGATGAAAACGAGAAGATGAACCTGAATCTGGAGCAGGTAGGCGGAAGCCTGCTGGTGGTATCCCAGTTCACGCTGTACGCCGACACCTCCTCCCGCCGTCCGGGCTTTTCCGGTGCGGCCAAACCGGACCTCGCCATTCCCCTGTACGAGACGTTCATGGACCACTGCCGCAGCCGGGGCTTCACCGTCGAGCACGGGGAGTTCGGCGCCAAAATGGAGGTGGACTCCCTGAACCACGGTCCGGTCACCATTCTCTTCGACACGGATCAGACCTGATATTTTCTTGCTTCGGAGGCATCTATGAACATCCAGACCTTACAGGTTGGCCCCATCGGCACCAATTGCTACATTCTCAGCGACCCGCCGTCCGGCGTTTGCGCCGTCATTGATCCGGGCGGGGACGCCCCCCGGGTGGCCGCTGCCGTGAAAGAGAGCGGCTGCACCCCCTGTGCCATTCTCCTCACCCACGGCCACTACGACCACACCGGCGCTGTGGCGGCACTGCGGCAGCAGTGGCCGGGCATCCCCGTCTACCTGAGCCACCTGGACCAGGCGGGGGACAACCCCTATCTGCGGGAGCTGTTTCCGCCGGTGGAGGGCGCCGCGGACTATGACGAGGGCGACACGGTGTCCGTGGGCGGACTGACTGTGAACGTGCTGGCCACCCCCGGCCACTCCGAGGGCAGTGTGACGCTGCGCTGCGGCGACGTTCTCTTCTGCGGGGACACCCTCTTTGCCGGCTCCTGCGGCCGTGCGGACTTCCCCGGCGGCAGCATGAAAAAGATGCTCGCCTCCCTGCGCCGTCTGGGCCGCCTGGAGGGAGATCTGGCCGTGTATCCCGGCCACATGGAACCCTCCACTCTGGAGCGGGAGCGCATGTACAATCCCTATCTCCAGCAGGCCATGCAGATGGAGTGAGATGCCATGAAGCTTGAATTGCGGGGCAACGACGAGCGCTATATCGTCGAGCAGAGCCTTTTGAACCTGTTTCCCGGGGAAAAGCCCGTCTACGAGCCCATTACGCCGGAGGACGAGTCCTGGGCAGTGGTTTCACTGCACGAGGAGCCGGACCGGTGCCGTGTAACGGTGGAACTGTGCTTTGACGGCAAGACGGCGCCCTACAGCCTGGACGCCTCCCTCACCGGCACGGACTTTGAGCGGGAGGGGCAGCGCCGCCACGCCATCGCCCGGTGCTTTTTCCTGGCAGCCCGTGCCGTCACCGGCGTCACGCCTCCCTGGGGTATGCTCACCGGCGTGCGGCCCGACAAGCCCGTCACCTGGGCCCTGGAACAGGGGAAGACTCCCGATGAGGCCCGTGCCATGCTGGAAGAGGAATACTTCGTCACGCCGGAGCGGGCGGCTTTGGCCGCCGAGACCGGCGCGGTGGCGGCAAGCGCCGCCCGGGGCCTTGGAAAGCGGGACATTGCCGTATACGTAGGCATCCCCTTTTGTCCCACCCGCTGCGCTTACTGCTCTTTTGTGAGTCAATCGGTGGAAAAGAGCTTTTCTCTGGTGGAGCCCTATGTGGACGCCCTCATCGCCGAGATCCGTGCCGGCGGTGAGATGGTGCGCCGGGCGGGACTGCGGGTGCGTGCCTTTTACATGGGCGGCGGTACGCCCACTACGCTGACCGCGGACCAGATGGACCGGGTGCTCTCCGCCTTTGAAGAATCCTTTGACCGCACCGGGTGCGATGAGATTACCGTGGAGGCCGGCCGGCCCGACACCATCACCGCCGAGAAGCTCTCCGTCCTGAAAGCCCACGGGGTGGATCGGGTATCCGTGAATCCTCAGACCATGGAGGACCACGTGCTGCGGGCCATCGGCCGCCGCCACACTGCCGCGGAGCTGACGGAGGCCATGGCCCTGGTGAATTCCTTCGGCTTCGCCCATGTGAATATGGACCTGATTGCGGGGCTTCCCGAGGACACGCCGGAGGGCTTCCGGCGCTCTTTGGACCAGTGCCTGGCCTTCGGCACGGACAACATCACCGTCCACACCCTGTCCCTCAAAAAGGGCAGCCGCATTTTGCTGGAGGGGCTGAAGGTGCCCGCGCCGGAGGACGTGGCCGCCATGCTGGACTACGCCGCGCCCACGCTCCGCGCCGCCGGTTTTGCCCCCTACTACCTCTACCGGCAAAAGTACATGTCCGGCAGTTTTGAAAACATCGGCTGGTGCCGCAGCGGTGCCGAATGCCTGTACAACATCTACATTATGTCGGAGCTGTGCTCCATTTTGTCCTTCGGCGCCGGCGGTTCCACCAAGATGGTGGAACCGGGCACCAATCACATCCAGCGGGCCTTCAACCTCAAGTACCCCAAGGAATACACGGAGCGCCCGGAAAAGTGTCTGGATAACCAGGCCGCCTTTGCCGCGTTTTACGAATCTTTGAAAGGAGCATTGTGACATGCCGTATTCCCTGTCCCAGATCAACGAGGCCATCCGCTCAGACCCCAAGGGCTTTGCCGACGAATGCGACGCCGCCTTTGCCCAGAAAGTCACCATGGCCGCCGAGAAGATCGCCCGGCACCGTTCCGAGTCCCACGTGATTCTGCTCTCCGGCCCCTCCGGCTCCGGCAAGACCACCACCGCGCTGAAGATCGAAGAGCAGCTGGACAAGATGGGCATCGTGACCCACACCGTGTCCATGGACAACTATTTCAACACCATCGACCCGGAGACGGCCCCCCGGAACCGGGAGGGGAACATCGACTACGAGTCCCCCTTCTGCCTGGACATCGAGCTTTTGAACCGGCACTTTGCCATGCTGGACCGGGGCGAGACCATTCATGTGCCCAAGTACGAGTTCTCCCGTCAGATGCGCTCGGATATTCTGTCCCAGCCCCTGCACCTGGGTCCCGATGAGCTGGCCATCTTCGAGGGCATCCACGCCCTCAACGACATTATCGTGGGCAAGAACCCCCACGCCTTCAAGCTCTACATCGCCGCCCGCAGCAACCTGGTGGACGACGAGGGGAAGGTGGTGTTTCAGCACGCCTGGCTGCGGCTTTGCCGCCGGATTGTCCGGGACTTCAAGTTCCGGGGCAGCGACGCCGCCTTTACCCTGAAGATGTGGCCCAACGTGCAGCGGGGCGAAAAGCTGTATATTTCGCCCTACAAGGAAAACGCGGATCTCATGTTTGACTCGTCCCTGGCCTTTGAGTTTGCGGTGCTCAAGCCCTTCGTGGTGCCCCTGCTGGAGAAAATCCCCGTGGGCAAATACGCGGTGGTGGACGACATGCTCGCCGCTTTCCGGCGCATTGAGCCCATGGATGAGAGCTGCGTGGCGCCGGATTCCCTGGCCCGGGAGTTTATCGGCGGCAGCACCTACGACAATCACTGAGCGTTTCAGCCGGGCTGCGCCCCGTTCACTTCCGGGCGGCATGCCGCCCCTGGTCAGGAGGTCTTTTTATGAACGAAACCCTGAACCGTCTTTTCTCCAAGGCCCGCCGCACCGGCGGAGCCATCGCCTACGGCGCCGGAAAGCAGGCCGCCGCGGCCACCGACCGGGTCCGGCGGGGTGCCCGTCTGGTGCGGCTGCGCGCGTCCGTCCACAGCCGGCTGCAGACGGTGGGCCAGATGCTCTACGACACCCACTCCGGCCATCCCGCCGACTCCGAGCAGCTCTTGGACCAGCTGCGCCGGATCGACACGCTCAATGACGAGATTGCCCGCTGCCGGGGCACCTCGTCTCCCCGGCGGTGCCGCACCTGCGGTGCCGCCGCCCATCCCGGCGACCGCTACTGCCGTCAGTGCGGGCAAAAGCTCTGAGGATTGCTCCCCTGCGGCCTCCCGCACACAAGCGCAGTGCCCCGGCATCCGTCTTATGGGTGCGGGCATGTTTTTTCCCCTCCGGCCATACCCTTGGGTATGACCCGCCATCTTTGAATCAATTTGAGGTAATCGCTTCATGTCAAAAAACGAAAAAAAGCCGTCCTTCCTGGGCGGCGCCGCCGTGCTGGCCGCGGCTGTAGCCATTGTCAAAGTCATCGGCGCCATCTACAAGATTCCCCTGGGCAACATCATCGGCGACGAGGGCAAAGCCCACTTCACCGTGGCCTACAACATCTACAACCTGCTTTTGACCATCTCCACCGCCGGTCTGCCCCTGGCCATCTCCAAGCTCACCAGCGAGGCCCACGCTCTGGGCCGGGAGAATGAAAAGCGCAAGCTCTTCCGCACCGCCATCTGGCTGTTCTTCGGCCTGGGACTGGTCTTCTCCCTGGTGATGTTCTTCGGCTCGGCACAGCTGGCCGCCTTTATGAACGACTCCCTGGCCTTCTGGTCCATCCGGGCCCTGGCGCCGGCGGTATTCTGCGTGTGCCTGCTGGCCTGCATGCGAGGCTATACCCAGGGCCAGGGGAACATGACCCCCACCGCCGTCAGCCAGATTCTGGAGGCACTGTGCAAGCTGGGCTTCGGACTGTCTCTGGCCTGGTACTTCCTGCAGATCGGCCAGGGCGTGGAGATGGCTGCCGCCGGCGCCATTCTGGGCGTGACCATCGGCACCGTCATGTCCATGCTGTTTTTGATCTTCTACCTGGTGACCCACCGGGACAACACCAAGTCCCTGGACGTGCCGGAGAGCAGCGGCACACTCATGAAGAAGGTGCTGCTCATCGGCGTGCCCATCACGCTGAGCAACTCCGCCATGAGCATCATTACCCTGATTGATTCCAAAATCGTACTGGGTCGGCTGGAGTCCATCTCCGCTCTGCTGCCCGAAACACCCACCGCCCTCTACGGCCAGTACACCTTCGGCATGGACCTCATTAACCTGCCGCCCTCCTTCGTCTATCCCGTGACCATGAGCCTGATTCCCTTTGCTGCGGCGGCCATGGCCCGCAAGGACAGCGCCGGAGCCAACCGCATCATCTCCTCCGCCTTCCGGCTCATTGCCATTTTGGCCATTCCGGCCGGCGTGGGATTGAGCGTGCTCTCCGGCCCCATTCTGCGCATGCTCTATCCGGCCCAGCCGGAGGCCGCCGCGGCCGCCGGTCCCCACCTGCAGGTGCTGGGCATTGCCTGCATCTTCATCTGCCTCATGACGCTGACCAACGCCATCTTGCAGTCCTACGGCCATGAGCGCATCCCCATCTGCACCATGATCGCCGGCGGCGTCACCAAGATCGTCATGAACTACGTCCTGGTGGGCAATCCGGACATCAACATCCACGGCGCTCCCATCTCCACGCTGTGCTGCTACCTGGTCATCTGCGGGCTGAACCTGCTGTTCGTGTGGAAATACTCCCCCGAAAAGCCCAAGTACGTCCAGCTGTTTGCCAAGCCCGTGGTGGCCTCCGTCCTCATGGGCGTCATGGCCTGGGCAGGCTACGGGCTGACCATGCGGGTGCTCACCGGCGGGGAATACGCCTACGGCGCCAGCGCCCTGGCCACCGTGGTGGGCATCGGCGCCGGCGTGGTAGTCTACGCCGTGCTGGTGGTGGCGCTGGGTATTTTGCGGGCCGAGGACCTGGAGTCCGTTCCCAAGGGCCGGAAACTTATTAAACTTCTGCACTTGAAATAATCTTTTCCGGGATTTTCCCCCGGTTTACCGTTGAATTTTCTTGCAATGGGAGATAATGTATGGTAGATTTTCAATGTAAGAAACGCTATGACTATCAGGACTTTCTGACGGTCATGCGCCTTTTGCGCGGTCCCGGGGGCTGCCCCTGGGACGCTGAGCAGACCCATCAGTCCATCCGCCGGAATTTCCTGGAGGAGACGTACGAGGTCATCGACGCGCTGGACAAGGACAGTGCGCCGGACATGTGCGAGGAGCTAGGGGACGTTTTCATGCAGGTGGTGTTCCACGCCATCATGGAGGAGGAGCGGGGACGCTTTACCATGGACGACGTGGTGGACGGCGTCACCAAAAAAATGATCTACCGCCACCCCCATGTGTTCGGCGGGTCCATGACGGCCGACACCAGCGAGCAGGTGCTCACCAACTGGGAGGTTCTCAAGCGGGAGGAGAAGGGACAAGCCTCCACCTCCGACGCCATCGAGGCTGTGCCCCACACGCTGCCGGCCCTGTGGCGGGCGGAAAAGGTCCAGAAGAAAACCGCCAAGGCCGGTTTTGACTGGCCGGACGCCCTCTCCGCGCTGGACAAGCTGGAAGAGGAGGT
The DNA here is from genome assembly GCF_900546705.1 of uncultured Oscillibacter sp. GTDB lineage: Bacteria > Bacillota > Clostridia > Oscillospirales > Oscillospiraceae > Oscillibacter. The sequence continues at coordinate 10,365 of NZ_URDP01000013.1, forward strand.
CCGGGAGCTGCGCTCCGCCCTGGAGCGCGGCGGCAGTCCGGACGAGCCCCACGGCGTCCGGGAAGAGCTGGGGGATGCGCTGTTCATGGCCGCCAAGGTGGGCCAGATGTGCGCCGTGGACCCGGAGGACGCCCTGCACCGGGCCTGCGACAAATTTGACCGCCGCTTCCGCTATGTGGAGCAGCATGCAGACCGGCCTCTGGTCCAGTGCCCCCAGGAGACGCTGGTGAAGCTGTGGCAGGAAGCTAAAGAGAACGAGTCTTAAACGCGTACCCGCGTTGAGAAATAAAAACGAACTGCAATACTAGGAGGATATGTTCCATGAACAAGGCTGAACTCATCAACGCTGTCGCCGAAAAGGCGGACGTTTCCAAAAAGGACGCCGAGGCTGTAATCTCCGCCACTCTGGAGACCATCACCGCCGCGCTGAAGGAAGGCGACAAGGTCCAGCTGGTGGGCTTTGGTTCCTTTGAGGTGAAAAAGCGCGCCGCCCGTATGGGCCGCAACCCCAAGACCAAGGAGTCCATTGAGATTCCCGCCTCCGTCGTGCCCGTGTTCAAGGCCGGCAAGGCGCTCAAGGACAGCGTCGGTCAGTAAGGAAACCATACCGCACAAAATCGGGTAAGCAGGCTGCCGGCGCAAATGTGCCGGCAGCCTTTCTCTTCCCGGAAGGAGGATTTATGCGCCTGGACAAATATCTGAAGGTCTCCCGCCTCATCAAGCGGCGCACCGTGGCCAACGAGGCCTGCGACAACGGACTCATTACCGTCAACGGCAAGGCCGCCCGGGCCAGCTATGACGTGAAGGTGGGCGACCGGATTTCCCTGCGGTTCGGTCAGCGGACGCTGACGGTGGAAGTGCTGTCCGTACAGGAGACCGTGAAGCAAGCCGACGCAGGCACGCTGTACCGGGAGATCGCCCAGTAATATTTCCCGCCCTCCGCCCATATCATGGGGCAGGGGAGGGACGAGGAAATGAACGACTACAACACCATGCCCGCCGCGGGCCACCATTTGGAGCTGGAGGGCCGGGAGAAGCTCACTGTCTCCGGTGTGGAGGACGTGGAGCGCTTTGACGAAACCGGCATTGTCATGACGACATCCGCCGGCACCCTGGTGGTCACCGGCGATCAGCTGCACATCGGAAAGCTCTCCCTGGAGGGCGGGGAGCTCCACGTGGAGGGCCGGATCGACTCCATCTCCTACGAAGACGGCCCTCAGGTCCAGGGCGGCTTTTTCCGCCGGCTTCTGGGGTAGGCGCCTATGGAGATCCACATCTCCCAGCAGCTGGCCCTCTTCGGCCAGTCGGTGCTCCTGGGCGCCGGCGCCGCCGTGCTCTACGACCTGCTGCGGGCACTGCGGATGCATCTGCCCCGCACCACCGCCCTTTTGGACGGCCTGTACTGTCTGTGCATGGGAACGGGGCTGTTCCTCTTCACGCTGCGGCGGGCCGCCGGACTGCTGCGGGGATATGTGCTGCTGGGAGCCCTGGGCGGTGCCGTGCTCTACTTTTGCCTGCTGTCGGCACTGCTGCGGCCCGTGTGGGCCTTTTGGGTTGACACCCTGGCCTTTTTGGCGCACCTGCTGGCATTTCCTCTGATTTGGGCGAAAATTTTTTGCAAAAAAATCGCCGTTCGGGGAAAAAATGTCTTTTATTTTGCTTGGAAATGCTATACAATAAGGAAAACTGGATGCAAATCGTCCGCAGAGAGGGGAGTGGGCCATCATGGCAAGGCAGCAAAAGCGGCGCCGCGCGCGGGCAAGTCTCGTGACCAAAATCCTGGTGGTGGCCCTGCTGGGCGGAATCGGCTGGCAGCTCCATACGCTGCAGGGCCAGTTGGAAAGCGCGCAGGAACAGCGGGACGCGCTCAAAGCCCAGGTGGAGACCCAGCAGCAGGAGAACGACGCCCTCTCCGCAGACATCGCCGAGGGCAACACCCAGGAGAAAATGGAGGACATGGCCCGCCATGAGCTGGGTCTGGTCTATCCGAATGAGCGTGTGTTTTCAGATATCAGCAACTGACCGGTGCCGGGCGACGAGGGAGCTTTGCTCCCCCGCTTGCGCCAGCGCCGGTTTATTTTAACGCCGCGGTCCCGCGGGCCGCGGAAAATTACCGGAAGGAGAAACAACATACCATATGGAGCCTCAGGTTGGGAGCATTGTGGAAGGCAAGGTGACCTCCATCACCAAATTCGGCGCGTTTGTGGCCCTGGACAATGGGAAGTCCGGTTTGGTCCACATTTCGGAGATCGCCAACAGCTTTGTCAACGACGTACATGACTTTTTGCAGGAGGGGCAGACCGTCAAGGTTCTGGTCCTCTCCACGGAAAACGGAAAGATCAATCTTTCCATCAAGAAAACGCTGCCGCAGCAGGAGCGCCCGGCGCAGCGCGGACGCAGTACCGGCGGCCCCCGGCCCGGCGGTTCCCACTTCGGCGGCAGCGCTCATTCCAGCGGCGGTGCGCCCCGGCCTGCCCAGCAGTCCCGGCCCGCATTTTCCCGCCAGCAGTCCACACTGCCCCCGTCGGCAGATCAGTCCTTTGAGGACAAGCTCAAGCAGTTTCTCTCCTCTTCGGAGGGGAAGATGGCCGATCTGAACCGCAGCATTGACGGCAAGCGGGGCGGCGGCCGCAGACGCAGATAAAAAAGCCAGGAGAGACGCAGGTCTCTCCTGGTTTTTTTGTGCCTGTTTTTTTCTTCTTCCGTGCACGTTTCCGTGCAATTTTTCGCTCCCGGACGCATATACTGGCAGGGAACCAATTGCGAAGGAGGAAAAAATATGGTTGAACAGGCAGTACGATATGACGTGGACGATCTGATTTATCAGGATATCTGGCTCATCAGCGAGCGATGATGAAGTCCCGGGCGCCGCAAATGCGGCGCCCGTTTTGCGTCTTAGCAGATGATCCCGCCGCCCACCACGGCCTCGCCGTCGTAAAATACCGCCGCCTGTCCGGCGGTGACGGCCCGCTGGGGCTCCCGGAACTCCGCCCGAACCTTTCCGCCGGGCAGGGGATAGAGCACCGCCTCCGCCTCACGCTGGCTGTACCGGGTCTTGGCAGTAACCGCCATGGGCTCCGTCAGCTCCGGCACGGAGATCCAGTTCATCCGCTCCGCCGTCAGCGTCCGGGTATAGAGGGCACTGTCCGGTCCCAGCACCACATCGCCGGTAGCAAGGTCTTTGCGCAGCACATACAGCGGTGCCGGCGCGCTGACGCCCAGTCCCTTGCGCTGTCCGGCAGTATACCGCTCCAGTCCCCGGTGGGGTCCCAGCACCCGGCCGGACTCGTCTACAAAATTCCCCGGACGCAGCGTCACACCCTGCCGCTCCAAAAAGGCGGCATAGTCCCCGTCCGGCACGAAGCAAATGTCCTGGCTGTCGGGCTTCCGGGCGTTTTCCAGGCCATGCTCCGCTGCCAGGGCCCGAATCTCGCTCTTTTCGTATTCTCCCACCGGCAGCACCAGGCGGGAGAGCTGGCTCTGGGTCAGCTGGAAGAGAAAATAGCTCTGGTCCTTCCGCCGGTCCAGTCCCCGCAGCAGCAGCCAGCGGCCTTTTTCCTCATCGTACTCCACCCGGGCATAGTGGCCGGTGGCCATGGCGTCCATGCCGTTTTCCAGGGCCCAGTCCAGCAGGGCGCCGAATTTGATCTCCCGGTTGCAGTCCACACAGGGGTTGGGAGTCCGGCCCCGGACGTACTCCTGGGTAAAGTGCGCCATCACCGTATCCCGGAACAGCGCACACAGGTCCAGCACCGTGTGCTCCACGCCCATGGATGCAGCCACCTTCCGGGCCACATCGATATCGTCTCCGGAGCCGCATACGCCGGGCCGGTCGTCTCCCCGGCGCAATCGCAGCGTTACCGCCCGGACGTCATATCCTCTCTCACGCAGCAGCAGTGCCGCCACAGCGCTGTCCACGCCGCCGCTCATGGCGAGGCAAATCTTCTTGGGTGACATTGAGTGGTTCCTCCTTCGTGGTTTCGCTCTCTATTGTACCCGATTTTCAGGCAAAAGGAAAGCGGGGGACATTCCCCCGTCTTTCACGCCTGATTCCGCAGCAAAAACGCCCTGGCCGGCAGCGCGTCCGCCAGATACAAAAGTGTACGGTTGAAGCCGCCGGAGTAGTCCAGCGGAATGTCGCTGACCGATCCGCTCTCCGCCCGACGGTCCGGCAGCGACACGGTAAAGCGGCTGCCCTGCCCCTGGCGGGACTGGGCCATGATGCTGCCGCCGTGCCCCTGGGCAATGGCCCGGCACAGTGCCAGTCCCAACCCCAGACCGTGGGGACGGGGGTCCATGAGACTCTCGTGGAGGCACCGGTCAAACAGCGTCTCCAGACGCTCCGGCTCCATGCCACGGCCCGTATCCTCCACCGATAGGAGCACATGTCCCTCCGCCGTCCGCAATTCCACGGTGACCGTCCCGCCGGCGGGTGTGAACTTGAAAGCGTTGGACAAAAGCTGATACAAAAGGCGCTCGATCTCCCGGGGAGACACTGCACACACATGGTGTTCCATGGGACAGACAAATCGCAGGGTCAGTCCCAGTTCCGCTGCCAGCGGCTCCGCCCGACGGCAGATTTCCTCCGTCAGCTCTACCAGGTCCGTGTCCTTCAGGGAAAACACGGTCCGGCCGCTCAGCATTGCCGCGTCCGAGAGGTTGTTCACCAATCGCAGCAGCTGATAATAACTCTGGTCCAGCAGCGCAGCCTTGGCATCCAGCTCCGGGTCCTGCTCCCGCCGCTGGGGAGGCGCCAGCTGGGCAGCCGCCAGATGCAGCGTGCTCAGGGCATTGCGCAGCTGGGCAGCAAGGTTGGGAAACAACCTGGAAAGTTCTTCAAAATCCTGTTCCATGAGGTCTCCTTTCCGATGCGAAGAGCACCGAGTGGTAGCATTTGCACACCATGGCCTCCAAAACCGTGGAAAAGCCTGGCTGCGTTACCTCAAGCATAGCAAACCGCCGCCGCAAAAACAAGAATTTTGTCGAATCTTGTCGAAAACCTGATACGCAGACATGTTCGATTCTGTTTTTAGACAACCTGTCCCATATATTTACGCAAAATGCGGCGCAATTTTACGTAAATAACAAGGAAATTTTTTGTCCGGTATGGTACAATGAGACATCGCTGCCTGCAAGGCGGCATTACCAAAGAAAACGGGAGGCAAGACGGCATGGCAATCAAGGTAGGCATCAATGGCTTCGGCCGCATCGGCCGGGTGGCACTGCGGATTATGGTGGAGCGGGGCAGCAGCAGCTACCAGCTCTGCGGCATCAATCTGCGCAACGCGGATCTGGACTACATGGTCTATCAGGTGAAGTACGATTCCGTATTCAAGACGTTCCAGGGCACCGTGGAGCGGGACGAGCGGCATCTGATCGTCAACGGCAAAAAGATCCGGGTGTACAGCGAGAGCGACGCAGCTCTGATCCCCTGGGATGACTGCGGCGCAGAATATATCATTGAGTCCACCGGCGCCTATACCACCACAGAGCAGGCCTCCGTTCACCTGCGGGGCGGTGCCCGGAAAGTCATTCTCTCCGCCCCCGCCAAGGACGACGTAACCCCCACCTTCGTCATGGGCGTCAACCACCGGACCTACACGCCGGACATGGACGTGGTCTCCAACGCCTCCTGCACCACCAACTGCCTGGCCCCCATGACCAAGGTGATCCATGACACCTTCGGCATCCGCCAAGCCCTCATGTCCACCATTCACGCCGCCACTGCCAAGCAGAAGGCTGTGGACGCCCGGGCAGGGCGGGACTGGCGCACCGGCCGCAGCGTTCTGGGCAACATCATCCCCTCCACCACCGGCGCCGCCAAGGCAGTGGGACGGGTGATTCCGGAGCTGAAGGGCCGCATGACGGGCATGAGTTTCCGGGTGCCCACCAACGACGTCTCCGTGGTGGATCTGACCGCCCGGCTGATCCAGCCGGCCACCTACCACGACGTGTGCGTAGCCATGGAAAACGCCGCCCGCAACTCCATGAAGGGCATCATTACCTGCACCCGGGATCAGGTGGTGTCCTCCGACCTGACGGGCTTTTCCGAAACGTGCATCTTTGACGAAACCGCCGGCATCATGCTGGATGACGACTTTGTCAAGCTCATTGCCTGGTACGACAACGAGTGGGGCTACACCAACAAAATCCTGGATCTGATGGCCCACATGTACGCCGTGGACCACGCCTGAACGCAAAAAAGCCGCCGCGCCAATCGGCGCGGCGGCTTTTCCTGTTCGGTTATTCAGTGGACTTTTCTCCGCCCCGCTTGCGGCGGCCGCCCCGGCGGGAGCGGACGGGCTTGGGCTGCTTCTCCGGCTCCGCAGGCTTTTGGAACAGCTCCTGCAGATGGGTAAACAGCGCCTCTCCCTGGGCCTGGCCATACTCCCGGATCAGGCCCTCGTGCAGCTCCTGCACGCTGGCGGCCCGGCGCAGGAAGGCCAGGTGGAGGCAAGACTCGATGGACGGCCGCAATGCCACCTCCTGGAACGCGTCGGCATAACGGGCCCGCAGGGCGTCGATGGAGGCGGCATAGCCCTTGTCCTGACTGATCACATAGGCGTAGTCGGCCTCCTGCTTGCCCACCAGCACCCCCAGCTCCGTGATGATCTGAAAGTCGATGGAATTCTTGCCGCCCCGGACGCTCTCCACATACTGCACGTCCGCCTGTGTGCCCTCGCACAGCTTCTGGATCTTACTCAAGGCCAGACCGCTTTTCTGATAGAACACCAGCACCGCGTCCTCCTTGCAGAGCATGTCGATGCCCTTGAGTCCAGTACCGATGTTGTTGTCACCGTCTACTAAAAAAATCATTTTCATGCAAATAGTTCTTTCTTTCCCTTTATTTTCTCGCTTTTTACAGCAAATGTAAGTTCAGTATACCAGCTTTCCATAAAAAGCGCAAGGGCGGCAAAAGGAAAGAGGGCGGCCTGGCCGCCCTCTTCTCGGGATCTTCATTCCTCTTCGTCGGTCACGATCAATCCGTAGCCGCCGTTTTTACGCTGGTAGACGATGCACAGGCTGTCATCCTCGCTGTTGCGGAAGACGAAGAAGTTGTGGTCCAGCAGGTTCATCTGCAAAATGGCCTCTTCGGCGCTCATGGGCTTTACGGCAAAGCGCTTGGTCCGGACGATGTTGAACTCCTTTTCCTCGGCTACCTCAAAATCATCGGCAGGTGCAGGGGGCGGGAAGCCCTCGGTGCGCAGCCGCTTGGCAAGGCGCGTTTTGTTCTTCAGGATCTGGCGCTCGATATAGCCCACCGCAGCGTCAATGGCGCCGCGCATATCTCCGTCCGGTGCCTGGGTCTGGGCCCGGAGCAACGTTCCGCCATCCCGGATGGTAATCTCCACCGTGCACAGGTGATCTTTCTCCACGGAAAACGTTACGAAAGCCGTGGTATCATTCTCCCGGAAATACCGCTCCAGCTTGGAGATCTTTTTCTCGGCGTATTCCTTGATGGAATTGTTCAGGGAGACTTTCTTGCAGGCGTAGGTATACTTCATCGAGATCGCTCCTTTCGTGTGGAAGAGAGGGCTGCCTCTCTTTGGTACAGTATAACACACACATTTGTCTTTGGGAAGAGGAAAGCCGGAGATTTACAAAATGTTCAACCGACGCCTTCCGGCAAAAGAAGACCGCTCTCCCCAAAAGCTCCTATTTACACGGCTGTCCCCGGGTGCTATCATACTTTTGGAAGCTTTCCAATATCCCACCCGCTTGGGCCGCCCGTCGCCGCGCGTCGAGCGGCTCTTTTTTACCCGGGCCGGGGACGAACTTTGTCGAAAACTTTTTTTCGTAAACTCTTGACAGTTCCGGGGATAATGTGGTATTCTATTCATTGCCGAAAAGCTGCCGGTGTGGTGGAATGGTAGACACAGGAGACTTAAAATCTCCCGGCAGCGATGCTGTACCGGTTCGAGTCCGGTCACCGGCACCATTTTGGTTAATATCGCGGAGTAGAGCAGTTGGTAGCTCGTCGGGCTCATAACCCGGAGGTCGCAGGTTCGAGTCCTGTCTCCGCAACCATAAAACCGCTGATTTCTTACGAAATCAGCGGTTTTATTTTTTTTAGTTCTGAAAATCAACTTGTGATGCAATTGCCTTTTCCGGCATGATGCGTGTGATACAGCTTTTCAAAGGTCCTTTGATGCCAAACAAGACAGGCCATTTTCACATGCTGTGCAGCGCATATTTTGCGCGTTTCCATATAAATACAACATTAAATTTCCTGTAATGGGATAATTGAGGTTATCTGCCCGAAAAAGCAAAAACACAAGGTAAATATCCTGGCTTTGGTGCTGCATTGCTGACGGTTGAAATCGGAGTGGCAAAGTATTTCTGCGGTCTCCAGAGGGCGGCAGGTGCATTGCGGAACTGCGCGTATACCCCAATGGGGCTTTGGCCAAGGCGGCCCCTGGTACATGGGCTGGGAACAGCAGGCTTTATCATGTGGAGCTCCCAGAAGTGCCATGCAGTCTGGAAGACAACCTGCGGCTGACGATTGCCTACCGGACTGCTCAGGATATAGATATGAAGTTACAGTTGGCCGTTGGGAGATCACCTCCGATGGGGACGTCCAAAAAAGCCTGAACGAAGGACATTGACCCGGCTTTAACCTGGCCGCAGAAAGCCGGAAAAACGACTCAAAAGTTTTTAGCTCGTATCGTCTCCCATAGATCAGCTCCCTAGAGTCTTTGATTTTCCTGGCACAGCAGTAAGATGGCAAAGAAATTGCAAAGAAAACGCAAAGGCCTATGGATATAATAAAGAATATAAAAGTAGCTACTGTGCGACTTGGTCCGGGTCATCGTCTGCAGCGCGAACGAAACGTTTGGGAGGTATGTTCAATGGTCAATTTGGATTGCTGGTTGCCGGAAAAAGAGATGTTCGGCAGATTTTCTGTAGAAACGATCTGTGCAAAGCGGGAGCAGTTGGAAGTTGTCGTGTCCAACGAGGTCTTTCGATTTACGATTCACTTCCCCGGCGGTGTAAGTACGTATTGTGTGATGACCGCAGAGCAGGCACAGGGGCGATTGACTACTCTCCGGGCTGATCACGAGGTCTATATGCGGGGGAACACGTTTTTCAAGCTCAGCGGCAGCCCCTGCGAAGCAGAATACAGCCGGCCGGGGGATACACACTATCTGATTGCCTCCTCGAATTATGTGGTTGATATTTTTGCTGGTACACAGCCGACCGTGCAGTTGGCTCAGGCCAAGAAGGGCTGACGTCTTTCCGCAAAAGCCCTCTCTGCGCTTTCAGGCTCTTTTTCATGGAACTGATCTAAAAAGCACACCGGCCATACGGCCGGTGTGCTTTTTGGATTGCGGAACAGCGGGACAATGATACCACCCCCGCCGGAACCTCACTTTTTCTCATAGGTATAGAAACCCTCGCCGCTTTTACGGCCCAGCAGACCGGAGTCAACAAATCGCTGAAGCACCGGGCTGGGGCGGAAACGGTCACCGTAGGCGTCAAAGAGGATCTGATCCACGCTGATGTTGAGATCATGGCCCAACTGGTCCAGCAGCTTGCAAATGCCAATCGGATGGCCCAAGCCGTAAACGCAGATCTTGTCAATATCCTCCGGGGTGGCAACGCCCTCTTCGATCAGGCGCAGCGCCTCGCCGTAGAAACAATGGAACAGTCTGTTCAGTGCAAAGCCCGTAACATCCTTCACGCGCACCGGCTCTTTTTCAATGGAGAGCAGCAACTCGGTCGCCATATCCGCGGTCTCATCGGAGGTCAACAGGCCTGGGATCACCTCCACCAGTTTCATCACACTGGCAGGGGAGTTGAAGTGCATACCCAAAAACCGGGGCGCCCGTTCACGGCTGACCGAAGCCGCCAGCTTGGAAATGGAGATGCTGGAGGTGTTGGAGGCAAGAATGGTCTCCGGCTTGCAGATGGCGTCCAGCTTGCGGAACGTATCTGCCTTGATCTCCAGTTTTTCCAGAACCGCCTCAATGACGAAATCGCAGTCCGCCATCTGGTCCAGATCCACCGTGGGCGTTACGCGGGCCAGAATGTCCGCTTTCTGCTCTTCGCTCATGCGTCCCTTGGCCACCTGCTTGGAAAGGATCGCCTCCTGCTTGCGCTTTCCACCCTCCGCAAATTCCTGTTTGATGTCGGCCAAGATCACATTCATGCCGCTGCGGGCAAAGCACAGGGCAATTTCGGAGCCCATCATGCCCGCACCTACAACACCGATCTTTTTCATGCTCATATTCATTCTTTCCTTTCTCAGATGCAGTTTTCCACAATAATGGCCATTCCCTGACCGCCGCCGATGCACAGGCTCTCCAGCCCATAGCGCACATTCCGGCGCTTCATCTCATAAATGAGGGTAGTCAACAGGCGCGTGCCGCTGTTTGCCAGCGCATGACCGTGGGCGATGGCGCCGCCGTTGACGTTCACACGCTTGTACATCTCCGTTCCCATATCCATGCCAAGCTCTTTCAAGCAACCCAGAGACTGGGCGGCAAAGGCCTCGTTCAGTTCAATCAAATCCATGTCCTCCAGCTGCAAATCGACCTTTTTCAGGACCTTGCGGATGGCGGGGACCGGTCCCAGACCCATATAGCGGGGGTCCACACCGGCACTGGATGTGGCCAAAATCCGCACCAGCGGCTTCAGGCCAAGCTCCAGGGCTTTCTCCTCACTCATGACCACTACGGCGGACGCGCCGTCGTTCATACCGGAGGAGTTGCCTGCAGTCACGATTCCGTCCGGCTTGAATGCGGGCTTCAGCTTGGCCAGGGACTCCATGGTCGTATCTGGCTTGGGGTGTTCATCGGTGTCGAAAACAAACGAATGCTTTCGGTCCTTTACCTCATAGGGGAAGATCTCCTCTTTGAATTTTCCGGCATCCTGAGCTGCCTTGGTCTTGCGCTGACTGTCCACAGCGAACGCATCCAGCTCCTCGCGGGTCATATGATAGCGCTCAGCAACGTTTTCTGCCGTGATGCCCATGTTTGTGCCGGGGTACTTTTCCTGGGGCTGAACAATGGTCACACCGTGGGAAAATGTATCGTACAGAGGCTTGTCCCCCAGACGCAGAGGCTGAAAGCGGGCCGTAGGAGGAAGATAATACGTCATTCTGGACATAACCTCCACGCCGCCTGCCACGATAATATCCGCTTCTCCCGCGGCGATCTCATAGCAGGCGCTCTGCACGGCCTGCAGGGAAGAAGCACACTGCCGGTCCACCGTATAGGCAGGCGTCTCTTCCGGTACGCCCGCCATCAGGGCGGCGCAGCGGGAGACGTTGGGGGTATAGCCATACACATCTCCGAAAATCACCTGGTCGATCTGATCCAAAGTGATCCCGCCCCGCTTGGCAGCTTCCTGGATGGCGGCGGCGCCCAGGTCCTGCGCCTCCACCGTCTTCAGGCTTCCCAGATAGGCGCCTACGGCAGTACGGGCGGCGCCGGTAATCACAATATTTTTCATAGGTATCAGCTCCTTTTGTTTTTCGGTCATTGACCGGTGAATACAGGCTTACGTTTTTCCATGAAGGCCGCCATGCCCTCTTTTTGATCGTGGTGATTGAACAGCTCGGCCCACAGCTCGCCTTCGTGATTGCAGGCGCTGTCAAATTCCGGGTGGCCGATGCCATACTCGATGGCCGCCTTGGCAGCAGCCAGGGAAAGGCTGCTGCGGGTGCAGAGCTTCGCCGCCCACTGGTTTGCCGTTTGGAGCAGGTCCTCCGGTTCCACCGCCACGTTTGCCAGACCAATCCGCTCCGCTTCGGCCCCGTCCACGACCCGGCTGAGATAGATCATCTCCTTGGCCTTGCTCTCTCCCACCAGCCTGGGCAGCAAGACCGTACCCCCGGCGCCGGGGATGATGCCCAGGTTCAGCTCCGTCAGCCCCAATTTGGCAGTTTTTGAGACGATGCGGAAGTCACAGCGCAGCGCCAGCTCCAGCCCGCCGCCAAATGCATATCCATCCACAACGGCAATCGTCGGAATGGGGAGCGCCTGGATTTTGTTGTATGTGGGGGTAAACAAAAAGGCCCGTGCGCCCGCCTCATCGCAGCGTGCCATGTCCTTGATGTCCGCTCCGGCCGCAAAATTCTTTTCGCTGTAAAACAGCAGGACGCGGATGCCGGGGTCCTGCCGAACCTCATCCACCAGGACATCCATTTCATCCACAATGGACCGGGACAGTGCATTGAGGGCCTCCGGCCGCAGCACCTTGATGAAAGCGGTCTCTCCGTTCCGTTCCAGCACAATTTGCTTTGCCATGTTCTGCTCCTTTCCGCAGTGGGATTTTTTCAATTCCATGATACAAAGGAGCACTTTAGAAAAGCTTTTTTGAATCTTTGAAAAATCTTTGTTTTCATAGAAACTACTTAGTGTTATACTAAAAAAAAGCCGCGCAGGGAGGAAACGCAAATGGAATTGGAGCAATTGGGGCTCGGGCTTTCAAAACCGCGCTATGAAGCGGAGCGATCCTTTATACGGCAGTGGCTGGCGTCTGCGCCGGATCTGACGCTGCTCGCGCTGGAGGTCCCCACCCTGACAGATCTGGCACGGGAAGCCTCTGTTTTCCTGCGGGAGCAGGGCCTGTGCCTGTCCTTTCGGATGGGCAGCGGAGACGATGCAGACTGTCAGCGGCTTTGCAGGGCGCTTTGGAAGCTCTGGGCCAAGGAGCCCGCCCCGCAGACACCCACCGTTTGGGATCTGATGGACCGGCAACCGGAAAAAGACTGTTTTCTGCTGGTGTCCCAGGCAGAACAGCTGACCTGCGATATGCCGTTGGGAGAATTTCTGTTGGATCTGCTTTCCCACTGCAGCCCCATGCTGCATGTCGTCATGATGGCCGAGTATGCAATCCCCCTCCTTTCCCAGGCGGAGGATCTGCCCCGCCTGGCAGCCGCAGTGACACCCGGTGCGTTGGTGCAGGACACCGGGGCCATAACTGCTGTTTTGCAGGAGGCCTACCCAGGTCTGTCCGAGCTTGATTGCCAATCCGTCTGCCAGCACTGCGGTGGATGGATCTCCGCGCTGGATGCAGCAGTTGCAAATCTTACTGCACAGCAGGAGCAGCGGACCGACGCCGCATCTGACGAACCGACCTGCTTTGCCCCCGAGGTCAGCGCTCTGCTGGAACAGTGGGTATCCTTCTGGCCGGAGACATACCTGTCCTGTCTAGAACGGCTCTGTGTCTGTCGGGAAGCCCCGGAGAAGCTGGCAGAGCGCCTGGCAGGGGAAGCCTTCAGCACGCTGCTCCTCCTGGCGCAGACGGGCTTTCCTCTGCGCGCCTGCGGTGCCCCGGAGCCCACATACACGCTCAACCCCGTATTCCAGACGTGGCTGTATCATCGGACCGGGCAAACAAGAGGGCGGGGCTTTTTGCTGGAACAGCATAAAATCGCCGCGGAATATCACTTGGAAACGGAAAACTGGCCCGAGGTGTTCCGCCACCAGCTCAGCCGCGGATACGTTGAAGAAGCGGCCAAAGTCATGCGGTACCTGGCTTTTTCTGATCTGGACCCGACGCAGCTGGAGGCGTACAGGAGCCTGCTGCGCAAACAGCAGCCGGCCGCAATGGACCGGCTGCCCTGGGTACAGTTCGGATATGCCATCGCAGTGAAGTACCGTTATCCCAATATCGCATTTCGGTGTCTGGACCGTGCACTGGAGTTGTTCGAAGCTGCGGAAGATCATGTGGGTATCGTGCTGGTATGCTGCCAGAAAATCAGCCTTGGCTTTTTTGCCACCGAGCAGAAGAGCATGCTGGAGGAGGCCCTGCGGATCCTGACGGAAAACTCGTTTGATATCGATCAGCTGGATCCTATTCTGGATGGATACCGCAAAGTTTTTACCGCCTATGCCCTGCTTCAGCAGGGGAACACAGGCAGCCAAACGATCGATCTGCTGGAGCAGGCCCGCGAAAGCGCCATTATCCGCAACGACAGGAACCTTCGTCTTTGGGCCTGCTTTGTGCTGATTCTTGCCTACAAGCAGGATATCCGCTATACAGCCGGCCTGTCCGCAGTGCTGAATGAGGCCATGGAGCTTGCCGAATCTCACCATGTACAGAAATCCTTAAAAATGTGCCTTTACCAAACGGTGGCCTTTTTGTGCTTTGTGGAAGGTGGCCGCTATGGAGAGGCCTGCAGCTGCTGCGAAAAGGCCATCCGAATCGCCGACGCCATTGAAGCCACGGGCTACAGCGTCTATATCAATATGATCCACGCATACGCGCTGGACTGCCTGGGACGTTATGCAAAGGCCGAACAGGTGATTCTGGATACCGCCCGCAAAAGCAACAGCATTCTGAACGTCCGCAACGAACATCTCCTGGCATACTATTTCATTGGCCAGAGCTATCACTATTTTTCAAAAGGAGACTGGGGGCTGGCGCTGGACACGGCGGAAAAAGCCGTCAGGTACGCGGTCCGCTCCGGACGGACGTCCTACCTGGCAAGGAGTCTGCTGGCCCTGGGGAACATCCTGGCAGAGCACGATCTCTGCGACCGGGCCCAAGCGCTTGCCTGCCAGTGTCTGGATCTGTGCGCCCAGCAGGAGAAATATCGGTTTTATTCCATATCCGCCCGGTTTCTGCAGGCCCAGGTTCTGAAAAAGCAGAATCGCTGCGGAGATTTTGAAGAAGTCATGGCCGCGTTGGCGGAGGAGAGCAAAAACGCCGGGATCTTTCATTACAACTTTGCAAAGCCCTCCGTGATCTCCGGCCTGTGTCAGGGATATACACCGCCGGAACAACATCGTCGGTTCTTTATGCAGCTGCAATCCTGCAACACGGTGCGCACGCACTCCGGCGAGGCGCCCATATTGACGCAAATTCGGGCAACTACTCCTTTGGAGGTCTGCATTTTAGGACCGCTTCAGGTTTTTTCCGACGGACAGAGACTGGATGCCTGCGCTTCCGCCAGAGCGGGACAACTGCTGCGTCTGCTGGCACTGGACGGCAGCCCGCTGAGCGTGCACAAGCTGTTGGAGGCAATCTGGCCCGAATGGGATGAAAAGGCCGCAATGAACAGCTTTTATTTTACGCTGTATCAGCTGCGCAGCTATTTGAATATGAAGGACGCCATTTTGTACCGGCGCAGTCAGTGCAGCCTCAATCCCGCCCTGGTGACCGTCGACGCCGTGCTGTTCCGGGAGCTCATCCAGAGTGCGCGGCAATATCTGCGCGCGGACAATCTGTATGCCGCCAGCCGCTATTACGATCAGGCGCTGGTGCTGTGTCGCGGCCCTGTCCTGGACGGAGACGATTTGCCGGAGGACTTTGTTCTCCAGCAAGAGGACCTAGAGCGCAATATGTACGCAGCCATGCGGGAATACGGCTCAGTCTGCCTGCGTCAGCACATGGCGGACAAGGCTGAGCGAATCCTGAGCCGGGCGATGCAGAACACATTTGCAGATGAGGGAGCCGCCCGTCTGCTCATGCTGGCCCAATATCTGTCCGGCAACAAAAGCGGGGCGCTCTCCACCTATGAGCGCCTGTGCAGGCTGTTGCAAACAGAGCTGGGTGTGGAGCCCCACCGCCTCACCAACAGCCTCATCGATCGCATCCGCCGCAACCAGGAGGTCACCGACCTTTTTCAGGAGGCGCAGAGCCTGTTTTAATCAAAAAAGAACGCGCATCGGCTGTACGCCGATGCGCGTTCCTCGTTTAAGAAAGGCCATATCTCCGCATTTTCCGCACTACAGTGGACTGATCCACCCGGAGGTAGCGGGCCATTTCCCGGGTGGAGCCGCAGGTTTCCTTTGCCTGCTTCAAAAGCCGAATCTCCAGCTCCTCCACCGCCAGGTTGAGGTCCGTATCAGGCACCGGCTCGGTAACGGAGCCGGCATCCGCAGGGTCCGTCTGCTTTCCGTTGCACTGCTGGATGATCCACGGCACATCGCTGATCTGAAACTGGGTGTTTGCACTCATAATGACCATGCGTTCGATCACATTCCGCAGCTCCCGGACGTTCCCCTCCCAGTCATATTCTTCCAGCCGTTTGATGACCTCGGGCGTCATGGCCTTGTGCTGGTTGTATCTGTGATTGAAGATATTCAGGAAGTAGAGGCTCAGGGGCAGGATATCCTCCCGCCGCTGCCGCAGGGGCGGAACGGTAATGGAGACCACGTTCAGCCGGTAATAAAGGTCTTCGCGGAACGTGCCCTCCCGGACCATTTTGCTCAGATTGCGGTTGGTGGCGGCAATAAAACGCACATCGATGCTCTTGGATCGCACACCGCCCACCCGAGTCACTTGCTTCGTCTCCAAAACACGCAGGAGTTTCACTTGAAAAGACAGGGGCAATTCGCCCACCTCATCCAAAAACACCGTCCCGCCATTGGCCGCCTCCAGCAGCCCAATCTTCCCCGATACGGATGCGCCGGTAAACGCACCCTTCTCATAGCCGAACAGCTCGCTTTCCAGCAAGGCCTCCGGAATAGCGCCGCAGTTGATGGTCACCAGCGCGTGGTCTTGCCGAATGCTGCTGTTGTGTATTTTCCGGGCCACTTCTTCCTTCCCCACGCCAGACTCGCCTAAAATCAGCACTGTGGCGTCAAAGGGTCCTACCTGCTTGGCAAGAGAAAAGACCTTCTTGGTACTCTCGCTCACCGCCACGATCTGTTCTGTCCTCACGCCCGTCTCGTCGATCAGCGCCTCATAGTGCTGAAGCTCTCGGCTCTTTGCATTGAGCAGCTCCTCCCGAAGCTGAAAGATCTCCGTAATGTCGCGGGCATTGATCACAATCCGCTTGATATCTCCATTCTGGTCGAACACCGGCTTTCCGGTCACGATAATGTCCCGGCCGTCCTTGGTGATCTGGCGCTTGGAAACCGGCCGTTTTTCATCTCGCACCACAAAGGCCACCGAATTTTCCATCCATACGGGGTTGATAAGGGCACGCATATTGCGTCCTTCCAGCTGCTCCTTGGGAATGGCCGCCACCCGCTCATAGGAGCTGTTGAAAAACTGTACGTTTCCATCGCCGTCGGTTACAAGTATCCCGTCAAAAGACCCCTCCAGAATCTCCTCCATCTCGCTTGTCAGCTTCCACGCCGCCTCCAGCTCCGATTTGGATAAGAGTACCTCCTCCGATTCCATAATGATCAGTGCATATCCATACTGCCGTGTCTCTCCCCAGATGGAGATCACCCGATAGTGCACGGTTCCCTTATCCACCTGCATGGTAAACACCGCGTCTTCTTTCAGATTCCGCAAGTCGATGGTGTGGATCAGCGCCCGTATATCCACCACATCATGAAAGTTCAGCAGACGCCGCGCCGCCGGATTGGCAAATGTAATCTGATAGTCCTCTCCAAAAAAAACAATTCCATTGGAGGCATATTGCGCCAGTGTGAGCATGGCGGGAATTGGAAAGCAGTCCGGCATTTCTAAAGGCAACATAGCACAATCCTTTCATCTTGATGGAGTTTAGCGCTTGGAACGAGGCGTCCCCTTTCATAAACGCGCAGTATTATCGCTCATAAAGGCATGGTAAATTTTACAATTTTCATAACCTATATGACATCAGAACTGTTCTGATCGTCTCATTTTAGCATGAAACGGTACGTTCTTCAAGAAAATCGCTCCGCCCTCCCCACCCAGGCGCTCCCCGCCGGGCAGGCAGGGAAGGGCGGTCCTTTGCCGCCGCCCTTCCCTGCAGATGTGCGTCTGCGCTGCCGTCACAGGGTGACGCCGTCCCGCAGAATCCCCATCTGGTAATACCGGTTTTCCTCATTGCGGGTGTGGTAGTCGCCGTTGCAGGTGTCCAGCACAGCCTGATACAACGCGTCCGTCAGCGCCTCCAGTGCCTCCTGTGAGGTCTGCTCCAGCAGCACGCCCGCATCAAAGTCGATCCATCCGCTCTTTCTGCGGGCAAGCACGCTGTTGGACGAGAGGCGGAACGTGGGGCCCGCAAACCCGCAGGGCGTTCCCCGCCCGGTGGTAAAAATGGTGAGCACCGCGCCGGCGGCGATCTGTCCGGTCACGCCGGTGAGGTCGTTGCCCGGGCCGGACACCAGCACAAAGCCGTGCTCTGTCGCCCGCTGGCCATACTCCAAAACCTCCGTCACCGCGCAGCGCCCTCCCTTTTGAATGCAGCCCAGGGATTTTTC
Organism: uncultured Oscillibacter sp.; assembly: GCF_900546705.1. GTDB lineage: Bacteria > Bacillota > Clostridia > Oscillospirales > Oscillospiraceae > Oscillibacter. Next base: position 28,460 of record NZ_URDP01000013.1, read on the forward strand.
CTCAATAGTGGAAAGGCCGCCGGCCTTGTTGCCCTGGGTGGGATTGTCACTTACCTTTTCTCCGTAGCGGCGGAAGTAGTCGCTGTAATCGCGGATCATGCCCACCACCGCGTCAAAAATTTTCTCGTTGGCCGCCCGGTTCATCAAAAGGTGTTCCGCGCCGAACATCTCCGGAACTTCGGTCATGTTGACAGTAGCTCCCTGCCGCACCAGCCGCTCTGTCAGCCGGCCCACCAGCTTGTTGGCGGTGATGCCGGAAAAGCCATCGGAGCCGCCGCAGTTGACCGCCACATGAAGCTCGCTCAGATTCACTGGCTCTCTGCGGTCCTGCTCGATTTCCTCCATCAGCTCCCCGCACAGCCGCAGGCCGTCGGCAAATTCGTCCTCGCTTTCCTGCAAAACCAGGAACTTGACCCGCTTTTCGTCCACATAGTCCATGTATTTGCGCAGCGTGGCCAGGTCGTTGATCTCACATCCCAGGCTGATGACCAGCACGCCGCCGAAATTGGCGTTGCGGATGACACCCGCCAGAGTCTTGGCGGTCATGGCCAGATCCCGGCCCGTCTGGCTGCACCCGTAGGGATGGGTCAGGGGCAGTACGCCGTCAAAATGGTCGTTGCCGGGGTAGCGCTCCTTTACCATATCCGCCAGCTTCTGGAGCGGTCCGTTGGCACAGAACACCGACGGGATGATGGCCAGGTGGTTCCGGATACCCACGCCGCCGTCGCTGCGGCGGTAGCCCAGAAAGGTCTGCTCCGTACGCCCGGGATAGACTGCCTCCCCGTCCGGAACATAGGTATAGCTCCGGCTCCCGTTGGCCATCGTGGCCACATTGTGGTCGTGCACATAGCCGCCTTTCAAAATGGGTGCCGATGCCACGCCGATCCGGTTGCCATATTTCACGACCCGGCCTCCGGCGGGGATGTCCTCCAGGGCGATCTTATGCCCGTTGGGAATGTTCTCCAGAGCGGTGATGCGCTGTCCGTCCACCTCCACGGTCTCCAGGGCCTTTACATCCCGCAGCGCCACGGCAACATTGTCCGCGGCGTAAATTCTGATGAAATCCTTCATGACTACGCTCCTTTTCAAGATGGAAACACATACTCGGCCACTTCTTCGTTGACCAGGCACTCCGGCCGCCGCCCCTCCAGAACGGCACGCACCTGCTGGGCTGCCTTTCGCTGCAGCAATCGCTGGGACGAGGGGGAATACCATGCGGCGTGGGGCGTGAGCAGCACCTGCTCCATTTGCCGCAGCGGGCTTTCCAGCGGCAGTGGCTCTTCTTCAAAAACATCCAGTGCGGCATAGGCCAGATGGCCGGACCGCAGCGCCGCCGTAAGGTCCTCCTCACACAGTACAGACCCTCTGGCCACATTCACCAGGCAGGCGCCCATCTTCATTCTCTGAAAGACCGCCCGGTTGAAAAGATGGTAGTTTTCCGGGGTTCCGGGCGTATGGATGCAGAGGTAATCCGCCTGTGCGATGACCCGGTCAAAGGGCTGCTTCACCCCGCCCGCGGCCGCGATCTCCTCCGCGCCTGCACGGCTGGTCACCTGGATCTCCCGGCAAAAGGGCCGCATTTTCTGCATGACCCGCCGGGCGATCTTTCCAAATCCCACGATCCCCAACACCCCCTGCCGAAGATCCGGCAGAGATCTTGCCGCATGATAGTCATAGATTCCCCGCCGGATATTCCGGTCGTGGAGCGGCAGCCCCCGAGACAGCGCCAGCAGCATGGCGCAGGCGTGGTCGGAAACCTCCTCCGTGCAGTAATCCGTCACGTTGGTCACGCAGATCCGCCGCTCGGTGGCTGCCAGGAGATCCACCCCGTCGGTGCCCGTGGCATATTTGGCAAGGACGCGGCAGCGGTCCATGGAGCGGATTATGGGAGCCGTTAGCTTCGCCCACTGAAAAAGCACACCGTCCGCATCCCGGAGCGATCGCGCCAGAACGCTCTCATTCCGGACATTCAGCTTGACGATCTCGCAGCCAATGGGTTCCAGGATCTCTTGTTCCGCCGCGAAGTCCTCATAGTCACTGTCCGTAATGACAATCTTATAGTGATTCAACACACATCTCCTCCCGCTGAACAAAACGGCTGACGAAACCGAGGAAACCTCCGTTTCGTCAGCCGTGTGCTTATCTTCCCAGGAAGCCGCCGTCTACCGGCAGCACTACGCCGGAGAGATAATCCGACGCGGGCGACGCCAAAAACAGCAGTGCTCCTGCCAGATCTTCCGGATTTCCCCACCGCCCAGCAGGAATCCGGCTCAGGATCTCCTGATTGCGCACAGGGTCCGCCCGGATGGCAGCCGTATTGTCCGTAGCCAGGTATCCGGGCGCCAGTGCATTGACCTGGACGCCCCGTGCAGCCCAGTCGTTGGACAGAGCCTTTGTGATCTGCGCGATGCCGCCTTTGGAAGCCGCATAGGCCGGAACATGGTGGCCGCCGAAGAAACTGAGCATAGATGCGATATTGATGATCTTTCCGCTGCCCTGCGCCAGCATCTCCCGGCCCGCCAGTTGGGCCATCTGAAACGCCGACGTCAGGTTCACGCGGATCAGCTGCTCAAACTCCTCCATGGGAAAGTCCTCGCAGGGATAGCGGACCTGCGTCCCCGCATTGTTGACCAGGATATCCACACCGCCAAGAAATTCCAGTGCCTCTCGGAAGCAGCGTTCCACCGCCGCACCGTCCCGGAAGTCCCCGATGAACCCGCGGACCTTGTCGGAAGGTCCGATCCGCTCCGCCGCTTTATGGATGCTTGTTCCGCTGCCGGTAATCGCCACCGTGCAGCCGGCTTCATACAGTGTTTTGGCAAGGGTGAAGCCAATGCCGCGGCTCCCTCCGGTGACGATGGCCCGCTTGCCGGAAATATCAAAAAGATGGTTCATGGCACTTTATTCAATCATGCCCAGCGCGGTGGGAATGGCCTCCGTGATGGCAGGGACATAGGTGATAAGCAGCAGGCTGATGAACATGACCCCAATGAACGGAACGATCGCTTTGCAAAGATCCGTGAATTTGGTCTTTGTCATGCCGGAAGCCACAAACAGGTTCACGCCCACCGGCGGCGTAATAAAGCCGATGGCCATGTTGGTGACCATAATGAGGCCGAAGTGGATAATACCGATGCCGTAGGCCTGGGCCACAGGGTAGAGAATGGGGGAGAGGATGAGGATTGCGGGGGTGGTATCCATAATGCAGCCCACCACCAGCAGCAATAGGTTGATCAGCAGCAAAATAACGATCTTGCTGTCCGTCAGGGAGGTCATGCCTCTCATAATGGTGTCGGGAACGCGCTCCAGCGCCAGGATCTTACCCAGCACGGTGCCCGTACCGACCATGATCAGCACAGTGCCCACTGTTTCTGCAGAGCTGACCAGGGCATTGTAGAGCTTGGCCCAATTCAGCTCACGATAGATGAGCGTGCCCGCCAGCAAGCCGTACACACAGGCGATGACTGCTGCCTCGGTGGGAGTGAAAAAGCCGCCGTAAATACCGCCGAGAATGATAACAGGGACCAGCAGGGCCCAGATGGCACTGCGGAACTCCTTCAATAGTCTTGCAAAGGAGAAGTTCTCGCCGGTGCCCTTATAGCCGCGCTTTTTGGCAATGATCACACTCAGGACGCACAGGCCGCCGCCCAGCACGATGGCCGGACCGAAGCCGCCCATAAACAGCGTGCCTACGGACGCGCCGGTGGAAACGCCGTACAGCACCATGGGGATGCTGGGAGGTACGATGACACCCAGGCAGCCGGAGGCCGCGATCAGAGCCACGGAAAAGGACTTGTCATAGCCGTGCTCCACCATAGCGGGCACCATGACCGCGCCGATGGCCGCCACGGTGGCAGGACCAGAGCCGGAAATGGCGCCGAAGAACATGCAGGTGATGACCGTAACGATGGCAAATCCGCCGGTGACGTGGCCCACTGCCGCCGCGCCCAGATTGGCAAGCCGTTTGCTCAGGCCGCCGCCCTCCATGAGGGCGCCCGCCAGAACGAAGAAGGGGATGGCCATCAGGGGGAACGAATCCACGGCCGTGAACATGTTGGACGCCAGGTAGGTCATGGGCTGCGGGCTGCACAAGCCCAGATAAAGCGCCACGGACATGCCTACGGATACGCCGATGGGCACTTTGAGCAGCAGCAGGATGAAGAAAGAACCAAATAAAATCAAATTTGTCATAGGACATCAATCTCCTTTTTCCGCTCTTTGAAGCGGGCAATGGTGTCCTGGATCAGGCGAATCACCATGAGCGCGCTGCCCACCAGAACAGAACTGTACGGAATGGACATGGGCATCCGAATCGCCGGAGACAGCTGTGTGGTCACGCGCTGCACCACAAAAAAGCTGTAATAGGTCAAGATCACAGCGAAAATCAGGAAAACCACATTGGAGATGATGTTCAGGACAAACTTCCCGCGCTCTTTCAGAAAAAGATCCAGCAGCTCCACACTGATGTGCTTGCGCTTACGGATGGCACTGGCGCAGCCGATGTAGATCAGCCAGATGAACATATACCGTCCGATCTCCTCCGTCCAGGAAAGCGGAAGCCCCAGCAGACGCAGAACGATCTGCAGGAAGATCACGATGGTCATGACGGCAAGCAGCACCGCGCAGAGGATCTCCTCCAAATGCTTATCAATGAATGAGATTATTTTCATAACTTCCCTTTCTCCTCAGGTCTTTCCGGAGCGGCAGCCTTCTGCCGCCCCGGAACCCGCTTCCAGCTTCAGTTGGCCGCGTTCACTTCCTCGGCCTTGGCCAAAACCGTCTCCAAAGACACGGTGGGGGAGTAGTTCTCCTTGAAGAAGTCATAGCAGCCGGCAGTGGCTTCCTTAAAGGCTTCACGCTGCTCATCAGTCAGGAACGTGATCTCACAGCCGCCGTCCTCGATGGTCTTGATATACTCAGCTTCCATCTCGATAGACTTTTCACGGTTGACCTCCACCGCCGCCTTGGCAGCCTGATCCACCACCTCCCGCAAGTCCTCAGGCAGGCTCTGATAGAAATCATCATTGATGGAGTAGCAGGTAATGTCGAAGGTGTGGCTCAAATCGGTCAGGTACTTCTGGACCTCATAAAAGGCATTGGTGGCGGTGATGGCATAGGGGTTGTCCTGGCCGTCCACCGTGCCCTGCTGCAGGGCGGTATACAGCTCGCTGAAGGACATGGGCATGGGGTTGGCGCCCATCTCGGTAAACATTTCGATGTACAGGGGAGATTCCATGACCCGGATCTTCAGGCCCTTCATATCATCGGGCGTCACAACGGGATGCTTGGAGTTGGTCAGCTGGCGGATGCCGTTTTCAAAATAGCCGACGATCCGGATGCCGGTCTGCTCGCAGATGGCGTCGGAGATCTGCTGGCCCACTTCACTGTCGAAGAAATCATAGGCAGCCTCGCGGTTTTTGAACAGGAAAGGCAGACCCACGCTCATCAGTTCCTCTGTAAAGCTGGCATACATGGACTGGCTGGTCTCGCACATCTGCAGCTCGCCGGCCTGCACGGCTTCCACCAGCTCACGGCTGCCGCCCAGCGTATTGTTCACATAGGTCTCCACTTGGATGCGGCCGCCGGAAAGCTCCTCGGCCACCCGCTCAAACTCCATCATGCCCTGAGAAATCGGGTGCTCTTCGGGAACTGTGCCGCCGGCAGTGATGGTGTAGACCGTATCGTCGTCCGCGGGGGACTCGCTGCCCTTTTCACCGCAGGCAGCCAAAGACATTCCCATCGCCAGAGCCAGGAACAGAGCCGCAAATTTACGAACGTGCTTCATACCTAATTTCTCCTTTTAGATAAATTTTCATTTTTTGAGGATTACGTCGAATTATGTCAAATGCCGGACTTCTTATACAACTCAAAGAAGTCCCGCTCCAGCCCCTCCCGGAACTGCGGAGCCGCGATGCTGATGAGCGCCTTTGCCCGGTCCCGCAGGCACTTGCCGAACAAATCGGCAACGCCGTACTCCGTCACCACATAGAAAATGTCGTTCCTGGGCGTGGCCACCGGGGTGCCGGCCTGCATGCGGGCCACGATCCGGGAGATGGTGCCCTTCTTGGCCGTGGCGGGCAGCGCGATGATGGGCTTGCCGCCCTTGGACAGCGCCGCACCGCGGATGAAGTCCAGCTGGCCGCCGATACCGGAGAAAATGGTCATGCCCATGGAGTCCGCGGCCACCTGGCCGGTCAGATCCACCTCGATGGCGGAGTTGATGGCCACCATATTGTCGTTTTGGGCAATGACACCCACGTGGTTGGTGTAGTCCACGGGATACAGCGTCACCATATCGTTGTTGTCTACAAAATCGTACAGGTCCCGGGTGCCCTGGATAAAGGTGGAAACAATCTTTCCTGTATTGATGGTTTTTCTGGAGCCGTTGATAATGCCCTTTTCAATCAGGGGAAGCAGATTGTCGGAGAACACCTCCGTGTGAATGCCCAGGTCCTTCTTATCCCCCAGACACTTGAGGATGGCGTTGGGGATCTTGCCCTGGCCCATTTGCAGCGTGGCGCCGTCGTCGATTAGGGCGGCAATGTTTGCGCCGATTTTGTCCACCACAGGATCGCTGCTGTCGATGAGGGGCAGCTCGTACAGAGGGGTATCCGCTTCCACGAAATAGTCCAGTTCCGTAACATGGACCTTGGTATCGCCGCAGGTGCGGGGCATATTGCGGTTCACCTGGACAATTTTCAGCTTGGCCGCCTCCACGCAGGCACGGGCCATATCCACAGAAAGGCCGAAGCTGCAATAGCCGTCTTCATCAGGCGGGGTGACCTGTCCCAGATACACGTCGCAGGGAATCGCACCGGTGCGGACCGCCCGAGGCTGCAGCGAAAATGCCATGGGCGTAAACTCACCGCGCCCGTTTTGAATGCACTCTCGGTTCTTTGCCCCCAAAAACACAGAGCTGACCTTGAAGCTGCCCGCATACTCAGGCTGCGCATACTTGGCGGCGCCGATGTTCAGCCCCTGCCAGATCCGTACGTCTCTCAGCTCATCCTTGCGTTTGAGCAGCGCGTCAAACAGATACTCCGGTTCGGAAGCAGCGTGGGAAGGGACCACCCAATCTCCGGATTTGATGTGAGAAACGGCTTCTTCCGCAGAAACCAGCCTCTCCCTGTAATACTCTCTCCAATTCATCTTCGGTCTTCCTCTCATCTTTTATTTTCGCTTTCACTGGACCGGGATCCAGCAGATAGAACCGCTTCAGCGGGTCTTGTGATACTGCTCATGTGCCAGGACCGCGGCCCCGATAGCGCCGACCGCCTGGCAATCCGGAGCTGCCGCAACCGGATGCCCCAGTTCCTGGGACAGGATCTCCACCATGGTCTCATTCAGAGCCACGCCGCCGCTCATGGCAATCACATCCTCGATCCCCACCCGGCCGCAAAGGCCGGCCACCCGCTTTGCAACAGACCGCAACGCACCGCGCGCAACGTCATTGGGGTGTTTTCCCTGGGAAAGCTGGGAGATCGCCTCGCTCTCTGCAAACACCGTGCAGACACTGCTGATGGAAACATCTTCGGTAGATTGAGCTGCCAAGCAGCTTAGCTCCTGGATGCCGCAGCCCAAAACCCGCGCCATTACCTCCAAAAAGCGGCCGGTACCCGCAGCGCACTTTTCATTCATGGCAAAATTCTGTACGTTTCCGCATTTATCCATTCGAATAACCTTGGAGTCCTGTCCACCGATGTCCACCACCGTGCGGACCTGCGGCATCAGAAAGTGGATGCCCTTTGCATGGCAGGTGATCTCCGTGATCTGCTTATCCGCACCCTCATAAAGCAGCCGGCCGTACCCGGTGGCCACGGAATAGCGGATCTGACCCGCGGAGATTCCAGCCTGTGTATACAGCTCGTCCAGTGCAGTTCGGATCCCCTGGGTGCCTGTTCCCAGGTTTACCACCCGGGTCCCGACTACCTCTTTGTTCTCGTTGATCAGCGCCGCTTTGGAGGAGGAAGAACCGATATCGATTCCTAAATACATAGTCCCTCCTCAGCCCAGCATCTCCGCAAAACTCTGGATGCGGGTCCCAATCTGACCAAAGCTGTCCATCTGCTGTTCGACCTCCAGATACAAGTGCGGGATCTTTGCTTCCTCCAGTTCCGCTTTGTAAATGGGGTAATCAAACTCATCCGGGTCACAGAACTTCATCAGCAGCGTCACCACGGCGTCCGCATGGTACTTTTCCACCTGATCGATGAGCATCTGTCCGCGGGTCTTTTCCTTTTCATAGAGGAAGGGACAGCCCCGCTGGTCCACAATCCGCCACACCATTTTGGAAAGTGCGTCACCGTCAGGTCGGGCGGGGGTGCGGAACTGACGGCTCTCCTGGGCCAGATCATCGGCTACGATAGCCACATCATTTTCTACCAGCAGATCCAGCACCCCCACAGGCTCGGCGGTCAGGCCGGTGGCCACCACACGCACGGAACAACTCTCCTCGGGCATGTGCTTGAGTGCTTCGGTCAGCTCCCGGATCTTGCCGGTATAGTCCTTTTTGTCCGTAAACCACGCCGCCTTGATGACCAAGTGCCGCACCCGGGCGTTGATGGTCTTGGGATGGGAGGCGGCGGCTTCACAAAACTCGCGCATGGCACCGCGCCAGTCTTCATACAGGGCAAAGGCCTCCTCCAGTGCCTCATCCCGCACCGGCCGGCCGCCGATCTCCTCCAGCTCCCGGCGGACCCGGCTGAACTCATCCCTGAGGTACTGCTCTCCTGCGGCGATACCGCGGTTTTGCGGATACACCACCGGGATGACGGGGACCTGCGGAACCGCCACCTTCCAGTTTTCGCAGATGCATTTCAGCGTGTCGCAAAGCGTGGGCAGCAAAACGGCCTTCAGCCGATTGTAGACCCCCCGCATGCCGTATTCGATATTGGCGCGCATGATGGAACAGCAAAATCCCTGGAGATAGCGATCCGCCAGCTTGATCTCAGTGCTTCCGCCCCACATGCCCACAGGAAGAAAACCGGCCGCATAGACCAACTCCTCCGGCGTATAGATCGGGAAACATCCCACGGCCTCTTTCCCGGTGGCTTTGCAGCTTTCCGCAATCGTGCGGGCGGGATGCAGCGCCTGTTCGCAAAGGACATCGATGATTTTCTGTGCGCTGTTCATCGCAGGTCACCTCTCTGCTTTTTGATTTTGTTCTCTTCCATCATCTCCACCAGTGCCTGAATCCGCGTTTCATACTGCGCCTGGGAGAAAATGCGGGGATCTGTCTGATCGCCGTCAAACACCACGGACGGAATGCCGGTGGCCGCTTCGATCCGCCGCTGGACCTCATACTGCCGGAAGTCCATCAGCTTGCAGCTGCGGTTGGAGTGATACACAATGCCATCAAGGTCAAAGTCGCGCACCAGCTTGATCACGTTGCCTGTACCGTAATCCAGGTTACGGTTGGCGTAGTTGGCGCTGTATGCGCGGGCCATACCGTCCAGATCATTCTTTTCATAGACGATGGTCCAGGATTCTGGATAGGTGCTGGTCACCATATTGATGCCATACTTTTTCAGTGTCTTATAGGTGACGCCCAGGTGCGGCCAACAGGCGATGCCGTCCCACATGATGCGGTACTTCTCTTCTCCCTCTTTCCAGGGGCCCTTTCCCAGCCTGGCTTTTTCCGCCATCTCATCATGCCACAGCTTGAAAAGATCCCGGGTAGACTCCTTGCCTCTGGCGCAGACGATCATGGCCATGTAGTTGAACATGTCAAAGCCATTGAGCGGAGACGGATGATTTCTGCCCAGGTCCGTCGCCCGGCGCCACCAAAGCGCGCTCTCCGTGGAAACCTTCATAACCTCGCCGAATTTGTCGTAGTCGAACTTTTTTCCGGTAATCTCCACCAGCTGTTCAATGGCATGCTCGATCTGGCCGCGCATGTACTTGATGCTGTGATCCGGGACATCAAAGGTGTGGTTGAACGGCATGTCAAACATCACCAAAGGGACGTGCAGGGTTTTTGCCAGGTTTTCGTACCACTTGATGACCGTATTGCAGATATTGCTGCAGCAGAAAATCAGATCCGGCAGGGGAATGTTCTCCGCCTCTGAAAACTGAATATCCACATAACCCATATTGACGCGGGCATACGAGCAGATATCGGTGGAGTATCCCTTGGCCTCAGCATCTGCGATAAACCGCGGCGCATCCTTCCGCGCCCCGATGGCTGCTGCATGGTTTTCAGGATACACAACATCGATATCCAGGGTCTCCAGCAGTTCCTGGGGACAGATGGAAGTCGCCCAGGCAACCAGCCTGCCCTCTTTTTTTGCCTGCATCGCGCCGGCATAATGCTCTGCCTGCAGCTTTGCAAGAAGTTCTTTAGATGTCAGCTTATGCTCGTTTTCCATCATTGGCATTTCCTCACCTTCCCGGTTGGATTGGATGGCAGAAGAACGATTGGACGTTCTCATTCCCTTGTCCCGTCTATGTGAGCAATTTTTGTGCCAAAATTCGACATATACGAGTTCAAATATTTTCAATATTTTTGTGCATATATGACAATCACAAAGAAATTTCTCTACAGATCGATGCCGTTTTGCATCAAGCGATGCGCACTTGATTCAATTTTTCCGCATCGCACCCACGTCCGCCCGTGGTGCCGGTCAATTCTGATGCGAAAAACGCCAATTATATCTATAGCGGAAGAGCAATCCCTGCCGTTTTACGAAAAAATGACCGGCTATCGCGTTTTTGGCACGCGATTTGCTTTAATTCAAAATGAAAATACCCTATGAGGAGATGTAGCTATGAGAGCAAGCATGTACGAGGGAAATCACACATTTGGTCTCCACGACTATACCCCGGCTCCTCCTGGAGCACAGGAGGTGCAGGTGGACATATCCTACTGCGGGATCTGCGGTTCCGATCTGCATGTGCTGCACGGAGATTATGACTATCGGTTTTCTCAGCTGCCCCGCGCCATCGGGCACGAGTGCTCCGGCGTCATTTCCGCTGTAGGCTCGGATGTGACCGATTGGCGCATCGGCGACCGCGTGGTGATCTGCCCCCTGGACTATTGCGGAATCTGCGTTGCCTGCAGTACCGGAGACCACAACTGCTGTGCGCACCTGAATTTTATGGGGCTGGATTCTGCCGGCGCCATGTGCAACCGCTGGACGGTCCATCAGCGGACACTGCATCGGCTTCCGGATTCCATCAGTCTGCTGCACGGAGCTCTGGTGGAGCCCATGGCGGTGTGCTTCCACGCACTGCGCAGGTCCCGCTCCCGGGCAGGGGAGTTGGCCGTGGTCATCGGCTGCGGTCCCATCGGTCTGATGACCGCTCTGGTGGCCCGCCACCTGGGGCTGCGGGTGGTGATCTCCGAATTGAACGAAGCCCGCATCGCACTTGCGCAGAAGCTGGGATTCACCGTGGTAAATCCCACACAGGAAGATCTTCCGGCATTTGTGCTTGACCAAACCGGCGGCACCGGCGCCGACGCTGTATTTGAAGTGACCGGAACCCAGGCCGGCCTCGATACAGCGGTGGATCTGATCCACCCCCACTCCCGCATCGTGCTGGTAGCCGCTTACCCGCACCCCATGCAGCTTCAGCTTCAAAAATTGTTCATGCGGGAAGTGGATTTGACCATGACCCGGAATTATAACGAATCCGACTTTGAAGACGCCATTGGCATGATGTCTCACGCCTCCATCAACTTTGATCTCTTCATTACCGAAGTCCTGCCCTTGAGCCGGGTCCAGGAGGGGATGGAGCTGTGTGACTCTCACTCCGGCAACATCGTCAAGGTTCTGATTGACTGCCAAAAGGAATTCTGACTCCCCCACATAGTTTGATGATCGAAAGGAGAATCCCCTATGAAACTGGATCACGAGGCCGTACAGGCCATCATTCCCCATCGCGACCCCATGCTGCTGGTAGACACGGCGGAAGAGCTGGAGCCCGGTGTACAGATCATTGCTTCTTTTTATGTGGACCCCCAGCGAGAGATCTTCAAGGGCCATTTCCCCAACGACCCCGTCCTGCCCGGCGTATACTCCGTGGAATCCATGGCGCAGACCGCAGACCTCCTTCTGCTCTCCATGCCCCGCTACGCCGGAAAGACGCCGCTCTTTCTGGGCATTGACAAGGTCAGCTTTCGCAGAAAGATTCTGCCCGGTGATACGCTGGAGATCCACGCGGCAATGGCCTCCGAACGCCCGGAGAAAGCCATCGCCACCTGTTCGGCGGAGATCTATGTCCGCGGTGAGCTGGCAGCCACCGGCCAGGTGACCCTGGCCATGCGCTGAGGCCTCCGGGACTGCCGCAGACTCTACCCAAGGCCAATCCCGCCCCAGGGCGCATCCACAGCCGGCTTTCTCCCATTTTCCCAAGGCAGACCGCCAGTTCTATTGCTTGTATCCATTTTTGTATCACGGAGGTCAACATGAATTTTAATGAAACCTTTTCAGGGCTGCTGGTGACGGAAGACGCCATCATCCGCGGTGCCGTATTGCTGGGGCAAGGTGTCAGCGTCTGGTATCACGCGAAAATCAACGGCACAGACGGCGAAGTATCAGTGGGCGACCACACTAACATCCAGGATCATGTGCAAATCATCGGGCCGGTCAAAATCGGACAGGCCTGTACCATCGGCCACGGTGCAGTACTCCGGGGCTGCTTCGTGGGCGACCACACGCTCATCGGTATCGGCGCCGTGATCCCGGAGAACGTCCACATCGGAAATCACTGCATCATCGGCGCCGCCGCTTGTCTTGCGCCGGGAACCCAGATCCCGGACGGCATGATGGCTCTGGGAAACCCCGCCAGAGTCGTCCGTCCCCTGACCCAGGCAGATATCGAGGAAAATCAGGCGTATATCCATAAGTACGATCTGAACATCCAGCGATACCTGCGGGGAAAATGAGCTCTTTCCGTCACCCGCCAATAAAACCCAAAACCATATGATGCGGCCAGGTGACTCAATCCATAAAACAGAGCATAATAAAAAGCCCCCTGTTGTAGGATAACGGAAACTACTACAGGGGGCTCTTTATGTATAAACCAAACCGATGGATGGAATCACAGCTCTCCTATAAAAGTAAAGTTTATCTGATCGGCACTCCGCTCCGCCGCCACGGACCACGCATGCTGTCCGCAAGGTTGCCCCAGCAGGGGACGGGGCATACAGGTCCTCCCACAGATTGCGTACCCGCGGGAAAAATTGATCGTGTCCGGCTGCTTCTCCCGGCAGCCTCCATTTCCCGGTTCTCCACATTTTCCACGGAATTATCAACATATTGTGTTTTGGATGTTCTCTGCACGCCGAATATAGTAGGATTCTGAGAGATCGTGACGTTCCGACGCAGGCAGGCCCGCTCCTCCGGCTCCGGGAGCCACCGACGGAAGGCCCATGTATCCCCGGACTACGAGGGGTATCACTGGGCGGAGATGGCCGCATGCAGCCGCAGCGTGCACGATCCGCCCTCCGGCGGAGCGCGCCCATCCTTTACGGATAAAAAGGGGGGACGCTTTTACGCGTCCTCCTTTTCCGTCTCCTCCAGCCATCGCTGCAGCGTCTCTACATCGGGTACAAATCCCTCCAGACGGTGCTCACCGCACACCAGCGTGGGCACCATGCGGATCTCCAGCCCCTCCGCCGTCGCGTCCGTGTCCCGCTCCACCGCCTGGGCATAAATTCCGTCCTCCAGGGCCCGCCGCAGCGCCGCCGCGTCCAGCCCCACGTCCTGGGCCAGGGTACACAGCACCTCCACGTCTCCAATGTCCCGCTCCTCCTGGAAATAGGCCCGGAACACCCGCTTATAGAACCTGTCGCCTGCGCCCTGCTCCCGGGCGAAGTACCACCCCTGGAAGGCAAGGTCCGTATAGGGCCGGGGACTCACCCGGGGCGGCAGGTGCATGTCCACGCCCAATGCCGCGCAGGCAGGGGCCAGGGTCTGGGCATACCGGGCCCGGCGTTCCGGATCGGCTGCCACATCCACCGGTTCCTGGCCCCGCCGGGTCAGCTGATAAGGGGCATAACGCACCGCGGGATGCTCCGGCAGACGCTCCATCAGCGCCTCCAGCCAATAGCAGTAGGGGCATACAAAATCAGAAACCACCGTAATCTCCTGTGCCATAGAAATACTCCTTTCTCACCGGCGGTCCGTGCCGCCGTCTGAATGAACGCAGCCCGCCCGGTGTTTGCCGGGCGGGCTGCGTTATGGTTTTGCACTCTTACGTCCGGCTGAGGATCAGGTCCGCCGTCAGCTCCGCCACCGCCGCCAGTTCCTTTACAGAGGTATACTCCCCGCAGGAATGGCACCGATGCATGGCCGAAGGCAGCACCACACCGGTGATGCCGTGGGCCGAGAGCACGTTGTTGTCGCTGCCGCCGAAAGTATCCACTGCCGCCGTCTCATAGCCCCGGGACCGGCAGACGGCAAAATACCGCTGCACCACCGGTGCATCCTCCTTCACCCGGTAAGCCCGGATGAAACACCGGTCTGTAAAGTCCAGCACCGCGCCGCTTTCTGTGCACGCCCGTTCAAACGCCTGCCGCACCAGCTCCATCTGCTCCAGAGCCCGCTGGTGGCTCATGCTGCGGATTTCTCCCCGGACCGTACACGTCTCCGGCACGATATTGGTGCCGCTGCCGCCTTCCACCATGCCGAAATTCACGGTGGTATCCGGCGCCACCCGCCCGCTCCGGACACCGGTCACAGCCCGGGCCGCAGTCACCAGCGCGCTGATGCCCGCCTCCGGCGCAAACCCCGCGTGGGACGCCCTGCCGGTTACACGGGCAGTAAAATCCAGAATGGTGGGCGCTGCGGTCACCGCCTGTCCAAGCGGCCCCTCGTAATCGAGCACATAGGCCTCCCGGGAACGGATCCTGGAAAAATCAAAGGCGGAAGCCCCCACGCAGTAAGTCTCCTCCGAGGCGGAAAAGAGCACCTCGACAGGGCGGTGGGAAAGGCCGCTGTCCCTCAGAGCCTCCAGTACCTCCAAGATGACCGCCACCGCCGCCAGGTCATCGGCGCCCAGCACCGTATCCCCGGCGCTGCGGATGGTGCCGTCAGCTTCCCGGACAGCCCGTTTGCCCTGCCAGGGTGCCACCGTGTCCATATGGCCGCACAGCAGCAGGGGAGGGAGATCCAGCGTGCCGGGAAGAAAGCCGTAAAGATTGCCGCTGGTACCGCCGATCTTCTCCCCGGCATCGTCCTCCTCCACGCAAAGCCCCAGCGCCCGGAGCCGTTCCGTCAGCACATCGGCCATTTGCCGCTCCCCGTAGGAGGGACTGTCAATGGCCACCAGCGACATGAATGTGTCTGCCAGCCGCTCCGGCCGGATCGTAAGTTCCATGGTGCGCCTCCTTACAGGTATTCCTGAATCAGGGACGGCGTAATTTTCGTGCCGAAGCACCCCACCGCCGTAATGGAAACCCCTGCGAAGATATTGCCCAGACGCACGCACTCGCCCAGGGGCCGGTCCTGCAAAAGTCCGTAAATCACACCGGTGAGGAAGTTGTCCCCGGCGCCGGTGGTATCCACCGCCGGGAATTCCTCGATGGCCGGGGCATAGCGGATACCGCCGTCCTCCCAATAGGCACAGCCCCGGCTGCCCAGCGTCACCACGGGGCAGGGGGTATACCGGGCCAGAAAGCGGACGGCCTCCTCCACATCGTCCGTGCCTGCCAGCTTCATGGCCTCTTTGTCATTGGGCGTGTAGACATCAATATAGGGCAGAAATGACTTGAAATCGTCAATGGACAGATCGTCGCTCCAGCCGTTGTCGTACACCACCTTCACGCCCTGGTTGTGCAGCCGCCGGGTCACCTCCGGATGCCCCACCGGCGCAAACACCACCCGGGCGTCCTGCAAAAAGCGGTAGACGGTCTCCGGGTCCAGGGAGCTCTCGTAGACCCCCTGATTGTGAGACAAAAAGCCCCGGTCGTGGGCCCAGGAAAACACACTGGTGACCACCTCGGGGTCCGGGCAGTCAGTCTCAAAGACGTCGTAGCTGGAAAACCCCCGCTGGGCCAGCAGCTGCCGGCAAAGCTGGCTGACAGTGCTGCGGCCCAGGAACGTCCCCAGCCGTACCCGGCAGCCCAGCTGCTCCAGCACAATGGGGTAGACCATGGGGCCGCCCCCCAGCTGCATGGTAAACTGCCGGGCAAATACCTCTTCTCCCGGCTGGGGCAGACGGTCGAAGTCCTTGAAGATCAAGTCCAGATTCATTTGGGCAAAGGTCTTGAAGTCGTACATACGCATCGCTCCGGTCTTTCCTTAGTTTGGGGCCTGTTCGTTCATGTGAATAAAGTCCGCGTACTGACGGAAGAAAATGTCCGTCAGCTTCTGCGCCAGTTCAAAGTCATTGACCAGCGGGTGCAGGGCCAGACCCTTGATTGCCGCGTCAGGGTCGTTTTCCAGTACCGCCCGGATGGTGCAGCGTTCAAAGTACTTGAGCCGCTTGATCTGCTGGAGCTGGAACTCGTCGATGGCGCCGATGTGGACGGGATGGGCCCCGTCGCTGCGGATGTCGCAGGTGATCTCCACCACATCGTCGTCCGCCAGGCCCTCGATGGCGCCCGCATTGGGCACGGAGAGCACCATGCGGCATGCCTCGCCCTCCGTGATGGCCCGGATGAACCGCAGCGCCACGGCGGCGTAACCTCCCTCATCGGGAGTGGAGAGGAACTCCTCCACCGAGGGTGCCTTCCAGACTTTCTCACGGCAGGCGCCGCTCTCCACGGAAAAGTAGGCGTTCTCCCGCTTGCCGTAGGCGGTCATGTAGAGATTGAAGGCCTTCTCAAAGTCCCGGGGCAGCTCCAGCCGGGAGAGCTGCTGTTCCAATTCCCGGTTGATGAGATAAATCATCTCACCCCGGGGGTGCTCTGCCTTTTGAATCATGGACAGGGACTTTTCCCGCCGGTAGTAGAAATAGAGGTACTCGTTGAGCATGCACTCGCCGCTGATACGGGCCATTTCCCGGGTAAACAGGCGCATCTCTGAGTGCTGGTAGGTGCGGGGATTGTTCAAAAGCTCTTGCTGTACGTCCCGGCCGTGAAGCCGGGCATTGCGGAACCAGGAGAGGTGGTTGAGTCCATAGCACTCAATGTCCAGCTCCCCGTAGGGCACGCCCAGGATCTCCTCCAGCTGCCGGATAAATCCGCTGGGGGCGTCGCAGATGCCGTAGACGTTGTCGAACCCCCGGGAGCGCAGAGCCTGGGTGATGATGCCGCTGGGATTGGTAAAATTGAAAATCAGATGGCCGGGATGGGCCACCTCCCGGGCCAGGGTGCAGTAGTACACCAGCGTGGGAATGGACCGCAGCGCCATGGCAAAGCCGCCGGCGCCGGTGGTCTCCTGACCCAGCACGCCGTGGGCAAGGCACGTCTGTTCATCGAACAGCCGGCCCTCGTCTCCGCCGGCGCGGATGGTGGTGATGATGTAGTCCACATCCCGCAGGGCGGCCCGGGCGTCGTCTGTCACCCAAAACCGGACGGACGGGTCCAGCCGCCGGGCCAGCTCCTTGGAGATCTCGCCGTAGGTACGCAGTTTTTCCCGGTTGTTGTCCATGAGGACAATCTCATCCACCCGGATGTCCCCGGCCGCCTTTACCAGGGACTTGGTCAAAAACGCGGAGCGGGCTCCGGCTCCGCCGATCACACAAAGTTTCACGAAAACGCTCTCCTCCGCCCTTACCGGAACTTGGCAATCTCCGATTTGAGATAGTCGATGGTGTCACAGAGTATCTGATGGTGCTCCCCTGCGGGAACGCGGTCATACAGGGTATCCGCGTACGCCAGCACCATGTCCACGTTGATCTTCTTGTCGGTGCGGCGGATGAACTTGTGGTAGTTGTTGAAGTAGATGTCCCGCAGAGTCTGCTCCGGCAGATCCAGTCCCACGCAGTTTTCCTCGAAGGCCACAAAGGGCTCGTCGGTCTCCATCACCCTCCGCAGGCAGGTGACCGTCTCTCTCCAGTGGTCGGAGAAGGTGTCCGTACCGAAGAGAATCTTGTGGGAGTAAGCGTCAAAGAAGTGGCGCCAGTAATCCCGGTCCTTGGCGAAGTTCTCAAACATCTCCCAGCCGGGGGTGATGTCGAAGAACAGATTGGGATAGCGGTCCAGCATCTCCGCACACAGCCCCGGCTGGTCGGAGATGAAGAAGAAGTGGGGGATGCACAGGTTCAGGTTGGGATGCTTGCGCAAAAAGCCGAACGTCTCCTCGTCGATCTGGAACTTGTGGGGGAAGCGGCCGTCGCCATAGAAGAAATTCTTTTCCACCGCCCACTGGGGCAGGCGGTCCCGGTACCAGAACTCGATGGGGTCGTTGATGTGGTACAAAATGGGGAACTGGGTCCGCTGGGCGTAGTCAAACATCTTGTCGTAGTTGGGCGCGTCCAGCGGCAGGTTCTGCCGCAGCCGCACACCGGGCTTTCCGTCCAGCATTTTGATGCCGTCAAAGCCGGCCTGATCGAACCACCGGATCTGCTCAAGCAGGTTATCCGCGTCAGGCACCTCATTGCCGTTGTAGTGGAAGGAGCCGAATGCCTGGCAGCGTCCCTTTTCCCGGAGCTTGACCAGCGCGCACAGCAGGTTCTGGGTCAGGGCAAAGGGGCTGTCGATGACGGTGCAGGCCAGAAACGTCCAGTTGGTATAGCCGCACTCGTCCACCATGGCGATGCACTCGTCTATGTCCTTGGGATCAAAGAGGTGAATATGGACGTCGTTGATGGGGTACCGGTAAAACATGGGCTCACGTTCCTTTCCGTATGTCAATATCCGCAGGGCTCATCCCTTGATGCCGCTGTGGGCAATGCCCTCCACAAACTGCCGCTGGAAAATGACGAACAGCACAATCAGCGGCAGCACGGCAATCACGCCGCCGGCCATGACCTGCTCATAGTAGGTGGTATGCTCGCCGATGAGCATGGCCAGGCCCGCCGCCAGCGTCATCTTGCTGGCCTGGGAGTTGTTGATCAGAGGCCACATCAGGTCCTTCCAGGTGTTCAGCATGCCCAAAATGGCCAACGTGGTCAGTCCGGGCTTGACCAGAGGCAGCAGCACGTTCCAGTAGATGCGGAAGTAGCTGCACCCGTCGATGCGGGCCGCCTCATCCAGCTCTCTAGGAATGGTGGAGAAAAACTGGCGCATCAAAAACACGCCGAAGATGTTGAACAGTCCCGGCAGCACCAGGCCCACCAGCGTATTGGTCAGGTTCAGCGCCACCATCAGTTTGAAGCGGGGGAGAATGAAGATCTGTCCGGGCACCATCATCAGCGCCAGCATGCCCAGAAACAGTACGTTTTTCCCGGGAAAGCGCAGCCGGTCGAAGGCGTAGGCGCAGATGGTGACAATCAGCATCTGGCCCACGATCATCATGATGGTGACCAGGATGGTGTTCAGATAAAGCTGGGGAAAGTTCAGCTTTTCCGAGACGATGGAGTAGTTGACCCACTGGGGAATTTCCGGCAGGAACTTCATGGGAATCTGGATGGTTTCCTCGTAGGTCTTGATGGACGTGAGGAACATCCACACAAAGGGCCCGAAAGCCAGAAACGACGCGGCGATCAGGATCACGTGGGTCACAGCCCGGGAAAGCGGGGTCTCTCCGCCGAGACGGGACTTTCTCTTATTCATGCTCGCACCTCCTATTACAATATATTTACGGTTCAAGGCACGGCAGCCAGCCGTGTCTTTTT
>NZ_URDP01000014.1 GCF_900546705.1 uncultured Oscillibacter sp.
TCGTCCACCCGGCGCAGCCGCTCCCAAATGGGGGCGTCGTCATCCGGGTCCACCTTGCGGTTGAGGGTGTCCTGGCCGATCTCCGCGCCCCGGACGGCCTTCATGAGAGCCATCTCAAAGCTGGGGCCGATGGCCATGACCTCGCCGGTGGCCTTCATCTGGGTGCCCAGGGTCCGGGAGGCATCGGCAAACTTGTCAAAGGGCCACTTGGGCATCTTCACCACGATGTAGTCCAGCGTGGGCTCGAAGCAGGCGCAGGTCTTGCCGGTGATGTCGTTTTTGATCTCGTCCAGGGTGTAGCCCAGGGCGATCTTGGTGGTAATCTTGGCGATGGGATAGCCGGTGGCCTTGGAGGCCAGGGCGGAGGAGCGGGACACGCGGGGGTTGACCTCGATGACTGCGTACTCGAAGGTGTCCGGGTTCAGCGCCAGCTGGCAGTTGCACCCGCCCACGATGCCAAGGTGGGTGATGATATCCAGGGAGGCGGAGCGGAGCATCTGGAACTCCTTGTCCGCCAGGGTCTGGGTGGGGGCCACCACGATGGAGTCGCCGGTGTGGACGCCCACGGGGTCCAGGTTCTCCATGGAGCACACGGCGATCACGTTGCCCACAGAGTCCCGCATGGTCTCAAACTCGATCTCTTTCCAGCCGAAGATGGCCTTCTCCACCAGTACCTGGGTAATGGGAGAGGCGTCCAGACCGGTCTGAGCAATGATCCGCAGCTCAGATTCGTTCTTGGCCGCACCGCCGCCGGCGCCGCCCAGGGTAAAGGCGGGACGGACGATGACCGGATAGCCGATTTTTTCCGCCACCGCCAGGGCGTCCTCCACCGTCTCGGCAATATCCGAGGCGATGACCGGCTGGCCGATCTCCGCCATGGCCTCCTTGAACAGCTCCCGGTCCTCTGCCCGGGAGATGGCCTTGGCGTCCGTGCCCAGCAGCCGCACGCCCTCGCGCTCCAAAAAGCCCTCCTTGTCCAGCTGCATGGCCAGGGTCAGGCCCGTCTGGCCGCCCAGGCCCGCCAGAATGGAGTCGGGCTTCTCTTTTTTGATGATGCGCTTGATGGTCTCCACCGTCAGCGGCTCCAGATAGATCTCGTCCGCCATGGCCTGGTCGGTCATGATGGTGGCGGGATTGGAGTTGCACAGCACCACGTTGACGCCGGCTTCCTTCAAAACCCGGCAGGCCTGGGCGCCGGCGTAGTCAAACTCCGCCGCCTGACCGATGACAATGGGGCCGGAGCCGATCACAAGGACTTTTTTGATACTGGTATCAAGAGGCATTACAGCGCACCGCCTTTCATCACATTCATAAACCGGTCAAAGAGGAACGAGGTATCCTTGGGGCCGGTGCACGCCTCCGGGTGGAACTGCACTGTAAAGGCCCGCAGTTCCGGGTAGTCGATGCCCTCACAGGTGCCGTCGTTGGCGTTGAAGAAGGACACCCGGCCGGCTTGGATGGTCTCGCCGTCCACGGCGTAGCCGTGGTTCTGGCTGGTGATGTACGTCCGCTTCCCGGCCGTCTCCCGCACCGGCTGGTTCACGCCCCGGTGGCCGTACTTGA
This sequence comes from uncultured Oscillibacter sp., assembly GCF_900546705.1. Classification (GTDB taxonomy): domain Bacteria; phylum Bacillota; class Clostridia; order Oscillospirales; family Oscillospiraceae; genus Oscillibacter. The sequence goes on from NZ_URDP01000014.1 coordinate 1,564, forward strand.
GCTTGTAGGTGCTGCCGCCGGCGGCCAGGGCCATCAGCTGGTGACCCAGGCAGATGCCGAAGACGGGCACTTTGCCCAGGAGCTTTTGGATCTGGTCAATTTCAAAGGTATTCTCCGCCGGGTCGCCGGGGCCGTTGGAGAGCATGACGCCGTCGGGATCGGCGGCCAGCACCTCCTCGGCCGTCACGGAGGCAGGCAGCACCGTCACCGTGCAGCCCCGCTTCTGAAGCTCCCGGACAATGTTGCGCTTGGCGCCGTAGTCAATGAGGCTGACGCGGAAGCGCTCTTCCCCCGCCGCCGGGTGGACAGAGGGTTCGCGGCAGGTCACCGCACGCACCACACCGGTGACGGTGTACGTCTCCACGGGCTTGAGGTCCTCCGGCACCGCGTCACAGATGGTGGCATTCATGACGCCGTGCTCCCGGATAATGCGGGTCAGCTCCCGGGTGTCCACACCCCAGAGGCCCGGCACCCCCTGCTCTTTGAGGAACGTGTCCAGGTCGCAGTCCGTGCGGAAGTTGGACGGGGTGTCACACCACTCGCGCACCACGTAGCCCTTGACGCAGCACGCGCCCTCGAAGTCCTCCCGGATGATGCCGTAGTTGCCGATGAGGGGATACGTCTGCATGACAATCTGTCCTGCGTAGCTGGGGTCCGTCAGCGTTTCAATGTAGCCGCACATACCCGTGGTGAACACCAGTTCCCCCACGGTGTCGCCCTCCGCGCCGAACCGGATGCCCTCAAACACCCGGCCGTCCTGTAGCACCAAGTATCCTTTTTTCATAGCCGCCTCCCACTTCAGACCGCATTTCGTCTATTTTACTCTATTTTATGCTATTATGCGTTTTTTTTCCAGTCCCGTCAATGGTTTGGCGCCTTCGGACCCACAGACTTTTTCCAAAGAGGTACTACTTTTTTTGTGCATTTCCGGCAAAGGTCGACCTATCGTACCAAAAACCTCCGGGCCCCCCCTTCTTTCGTTGCAACTTCCCCGCTGGCAGGCTATAATGAAAAAATAACCATTGGGAAGGAGGCGCGCCATGGCCAAGCACCTGGAAAAATTTTCAAAGCCCTTTCAGGACAGCCGGATTCCCTTTGTGCTCACGGAGGTCATCACCGACGGAGACGGCACCATGGTGGATCTGGTATGCCGCTTTGCAAACCCTCCCGCTGCCGCGCTGCTGGGTGCAGCGCCCCAGACGCTCAAGGGCTGCCGCTTTACCAGGCTCTACCCGCCCCAGCGTCTGGCGGAGCTGGCTGCCATGCAGGCTGTGGCCTTCTCCGGCTCGGGTGCCAGCCTCACATTCCAGTCTGCCACCGGCACCACGCTGCAGGTCACCTGCTACCAGGTCATGTACGGTGTGGTGGCCTGTGTGCTGGAGGCCCGGGACGCCCCGGCATCAGAGACGCCAGCCCTGCCGCCGGACGCCTTCCCCTGCGCCGCCTGTGTACTGGAGCTGAGCCGCCGTGGGCTGCGGTGCCTGTCGTTCAACCAGCACCTGTGCCGGCTGACCGGCTGGAGTCAGCGGGAACTGTACGACCGCTTTTCCCAGGATTTCTCCGCGCTGATCCACTCCGGGGACTGGCCGGCGCTGCTCCAGTCACTGCTGGACGCTCCCGCGGGAGGCGGACCCGTATGCCAGGAGCTGCGCCTGACCTGCCGGGACGGGCAGTCGGTATGGGTGAGCTTCCGGGCACACCGCACCGCCGCAGGTACATTCTGTGCACTGCTGCCGGAGCTCCAGCCCTCCCGGGAGCACCAGGAGCAGCTGGCCCTCCGGCAGTCCCAGCTGGACAGCGCCAGGGCGCAGCTGTCCGCCCTGCTGCACACCCTGCCCGGCGCGTTTTTGCTGGCACGCTGTCTGCCGGACGCATCCCCGGAGATCATGGCGGTCAGTGACCGCCTGGCACAGCTTTTGGAGTATCCGGCGCAGGAATTGATCCGGCAGCTGAACCTGGACCCGTTTTTCTGCATCCCCGCCCAGCAGCGGGAAGAGCTGGAGGCATCGCTGGTCCGGGGCCGGGTCATGGGGCTTCCCTTCCGGCAGCTGTGCCCCGTCCGCACCGGTACCGGCCGCCTTTTGCAGCTGGTGCTGGAGGGCACCTGGCGTCCGGACGGGCAGGATGGCGCAGAGCTGTACCTGACCTGCGGGGACCGGACGGAGGAACAGCAGACCCAATCTGAGCTCCGGCTGCGCACCCAGCTGTGCGACCTGCTGCTGGACCGCTCCCAGATCATCAGCCTGGACTACCTGCCCGGCGAGGACGTGGCCCATGTGGAGACCTATGACGGCGGCGGACACCGGTCCACCCGCCGGATTGAGGCATATCTTTCCTATCTGGAGGATGCCCCGGTGATCCACCCCGACGACCGGCGCCGGCTGATCAGCGCCCTGCGGCGGGCCTGCGCCCACCCCGGCACCGGTGCCCTGGAATACCGGGGCAACTACGACGGTCGGGGCTGGAGATGGTTCCGGGTGTCCCTGGTGAGCCTGTTTGACGCCAAGGGCGACGTATACGGGCTTCTGGGCAAGGCCGAGGACATCTCCGACCGCAAGGCCGCCGCCCTGCGGTTTCAGACGCTGTCGGACCGATACAAGGCGGTGCCGCCGGGGACGCTGGTGTTCATCCGTCTGGATCTGACCGCCGGCCGCATCCTGGATGCCCAGGGGGAAAATGACCACCTGCTGGGTGTGGTGTTTGCCAACTCCGCTGAGGCCAGCCTGCGCCACCTTCGTCGGATTATCCCCGACCGGACACAGCGGGCGGAATTCGCCCGCCGCTTTACCCCTACCGCCCTGATGGAGTCCTTTGCCCATGGCCAGTCCCACTATGATTTGGAACATCGCCTGCGTGTGGAGGCAGGAGAACTCTGGGTGCACACCACCCTGGAGATGGCGGAAAATCCCGACAGCCGGCATGTGGAGCTTTTCTGCGCCGTTGCGGACGTGGACAGCCGGTGCCGGGAGAGCGCCCTTTTGACGGCACTGGCCCGGCGGGACTATGCTGCGTTGGTGACTGTGGACGTGGCCGACGGCAGCTGCCGGGTCTACGGCCCCGGCGGGCTGTTTCCGGCAGGAGCCTCCTTTGATGCTGTGGCCGCCCGCCAGCTGCGGAATCTGCCTCCCACACCGCAGCGGACTGCCCTGCGCCGGGCACTGCGTGTAGAGACAATTCTGTCCCGTCTGCGGGAATCCCCTGTCTATCGGCTGGACTGTCCGCCCCGGGAGGTAGGCGGGCCGCCGGGCCGGGTTTGCTGTTCCTTCCTGGACGAGGAACGGAAAACCCTGCTCATTACGCTGGAATACCCATAAAAAAGCGCCGGAGAAATCTCTCCGGCGCTTTTCCTCTATTCGTTCAGCTTCAGCGCGGCCCAAAATGCCTCCGTCGGGATCTGCACCGACCCCAGGGACCGCATCTTCTTTTTGTCCCGCCGGATATACTATCCGCCGGGAGACCTATTTTTACCTGCGCGGCGGAAGTGAATTCCGCCTGCGCCACGGCCCAGGCCGCTCTCTCTTGGCTTTCAGCCAATTCACCTTGAGGTTTTCGCTCCAGTGAAAACGCTTGTACGGCGCATTGCGCCGCCCCGCGCTGCGGGGCCCCGGGCAAAATGAAGATGCCCCTTTACTCGTCCAGCTTCAGCACCGCCAAAAATGCCTCTGTGGGGATCTGCACCGACCCCAGGGACCGCATCTTCTTTTTGCCCTCTTTCTGCTTTTCCAGCAGCTTCTTTTTCCGGGTGATATCACCGCCGTAGCACTTGGCCAGCACGTCCTTGCGCATAGCCTTGACGGTCTCCCTGGCAATGACCCGGCCACCGATGGCCGCCTGGACGGGCACCTCGAACAGCTGACGGGGAATGTTCTCCTTGAGCTTTTCGCAAAGCCGCCGGGCCCGGGGGTAAGCCTTGTCCTTGTGGGCAATAAAGCTCAGGGCGTCCACACCTTCGCCGTTGAGCTTCATGTCCACCTTCACCAGCTCGCTGGGGCGGTAGCCGGAGAGCTCATAGTCCAGCGACGCATAGCCCTTGGTATTGGCCTTCAGGGCATCGAAGAAGTCATAGATGATCTCGTTCAGGGGCATCTGATAGTGCAGCTCCACCAGGTTGGTATCCAGGTACTGCATGTCCTTGAACTCGCCCCGGCGGTCCTGGCACATGGGCATAATATTGCCCACATACTCGTTGGGGGCAATGATGGAGACCTTCACATAGGGCTCCTCCGCGTGCTCAATGGTTGCGGGGTCCGGGTAGTTGTGGGGATTGTCCACCTTGACCATGGTGCCGTCCGTCTTGTAGACGTGGTAGATGACCGAGGGCAGCGTGGTCACCAGATCCAGGTCGAACTCCCGCTCCAGCCGCTCCTGGATGACTTCCATGTGGAGCATCCCCAAAAAGCCGCAGCGGAAGCCAAAGCCCAATGCCACGGAGGATTCCGGCTCAAAGCTCAGCGACGCGTCGTTGAGCTGGAGCTTTTCCAGCGCGTCCCGCAGGTCCGGGTACTTGGACCCGTCCTCGGTATAGATGCCGCAGTAGACCATGGGCTGCACAGGCCGGTAGCCGGGCAGCGCCTCCGCCGCAGGCCGGGCGGCATCGGTGACGGTATCGCCCACCCGGGTGTCCTGGACGTTTTTGATGCTGGCGGTGAAGTAGCCCACCTCGCCGGCCTCCAGTGTTTCACAGGGCTCCATGCCCAGCGGCAGCAGATGGCCGCACTCGATAACCTGATACGTGGCGCCGGAGGCCATCATCTTCACCTGCTGGCCCACCCGCATGGTGCCCTCCATGATACGGAAGTAGACGATGACGCCCCGGTAGCTGTCATACTGGCTGTCGAAGATCAGCGCCTTCAGGGGAGCCGTCACATCGCCGGCGGGAGGCGGCACGTTTTTCACAATGTCCTCCAGCACCGCCTCAATGTTGATGCCCATTTTGGCGGAGATCTCCGGCGCGTCCATGGCGGGCAGGCCGATGATGTCCTCCACCTCGTGCTTGGCCTTCTGGGGGTCCGCCGCCGGCAGGTCGATCTTGTTGAACACCGGCAAGATCTCCAGGTCGTGCTCCAGGGCAAGGTACGTATTGGCCAGAGTCTGGGCCTCCACGCCCTGGGTGGAATCCACCACCAGCACAGCTCCCTCGCAGGCCGCCAGGGATCGGGAGACCTCGTAGTTGAAGTCCACATGGCCCGGGGTGTCGATCAGATTGAGCTCGTAGTCCTGCCCGTCCTTGGCGTGGTAGGTCAGCCGGACGGCCCGGGCCTTGATGGTGATGCCCCGCTCCCGCTCCAGGTCCATATTGTCCAGCAGCTGGGACTCCATCTCCCGGGCGCTGACGGCGCCGCACTGTTCCAGCAGCCGGTCCGCCAGTGTGGACTTGCCATGGTCAATGTGGGCAATGATGGAAAAATTTCGAATGTTGCTTTGTTTAATCATAATGCTTCAGCCTCCTTGGCAGGTCTGCGCTGACGCGCGCCGCGCCGAAAAACCAAGTCTCAGGCGCCGTGGGATGCATTCCAGGCAATCCAGAACGACTCATCCCAGAATTTCTCATAGTTGTAGTTTACCACAATCTCCCGCCAATTGGCGAGGATTTGGCCGATATTTTGCTCGGTCAGCCGCTCCTGGTCTGCCGCCAGCTTGTTCAGCAGGATCCGACACACAGCTCCGGAGTGGTGGACGTAGTCACAGTAGTAATCCAGATCTGTGACGATATCCTCATCCAGCAAAAATCCGTACAGGCGGACATTGTGGTAGGGCGCCAGCGTGTTCACCGCCAGCTCCAGCGCCCCGAGCATGGCGTCCGTGGTGCCCTGACGGGCAGCCTTGTCCCAGAAGAGGATGCTGTAGGGTGGGAAGAAGATGTCAAATTCCGTATCCGGATGGGACTGCACCCAATCCTCCACCACCGCCAGATTGTCCTCCGCCGCGGACAGATAGGCATCCTGCGGCAGGATCTCCGCCGTCTGCTCCGGCCGTTCATAGTTTTCCAGAGCCGTCATGTGGTTCCACCAGACGCCCTCGTCCCAGGTGAAGCCCTCGTCCAGGGTCTGTCCGGTGCCCCACTGGCGTGCCATCAGGGTGTAAAAGCTGTAATACAGCGTGTCCTTGTTGAGAAGATACCGCACGTCATCCAGCGGATTGACGTTGTAGAGATAGCCGGGCATGGCGCCGGTGAGGCCGCTCTCGTCCCGCACCAGGATGTTCAGATCCAGGCCGAAGATCACCCGCCGCGGGTTTTGCCTGCGGAAGAGCAGCTCCATCACCTGGTCAAATTCGCTCAGGTACCCGTCGGGGATGGTGATGCGCAGTCCGGTGCCGCCGAAGGTGTCGCCGACCCAGGAGGCACGGTAGTTAGCCGCCATGGAGGTGCCCAGCAGCACCGTGTCCGCCTCCACATTTTTTACCAGGCCCGCCGCCTGATAGCGCTCGCTGAAAAACACCGGCTCCCAGTCCTCCGGCATCCGGTAATACAGGCAGGGGTCCACCGCATACACCACGGCGGCACACACCGCCAGCAGCGCCAAAAGCGCCGCCACAAGGCCGCAGACCCAGCGTCGATATGCTTGTTTCATGGCGGCCTCCTCAGAAATTGGAATAGATAAAGGTGGTGATCCCGGTAAAGGACAGGATAGACCAGGCAAGTCCCAGCGTCAGCAGGGCTCCCTGCCAGACGGTGGGCCGGAACCGGTCCATTTGGGCCGCGGCATTCCGGGGCCACAGAGCCGCCAGCAGTCCGATGCCGTACAGTCCCGCCAGACGGACCGTGTCCTCCCAGGCCGCCGCGCCGGAAATCAGGATCTCCGCCGCGCTGGTCTCCTTGGAGAAAAGCCCCGTCAGCAGCCAGCTCTCCGGTCCGGAGAATCCGCCGGTTACGGCCCGGCCCAGCAGCTCCAGCGCCCCGGAAAAATCCGGTGCCCGGAAAAATACCCAGGCCACGTTCACAAAGAGGAATGTCATACACCACCGCAGCCACCGGGGCAGCTTATCCCGGCCGGGCCCCCACACCCGCTCGATCACCTGGCCCAGGCCATGGAGCAGCCCCCAGACAATGAACGTCCATCCCGCTCCGTGCCAGAGCCCGCTGACAAGGAAGATGGCCAGGATGTTGCAGTACGTGCGCACCGTCCCCCTCCGGCTGCCGCCCAAGGGGAAATACACGCACTCCCGCAGAAAGCTGGTGAGGGTGATGTGCCAGCGCTTCCAGAACTCTCCCACGGAGAGGCTGCGATAGGGGGAGTTGAAGTTCACCGGCAGCCGCAGTCCCAGCAGCCGGGCAAGCCCTGCGGCAATGTCACAGTATCCGGAAAAATCAAAGTACAGCTGCAGGGTATAGCCCAGAATCACCAGCCAGGCCGCCGGGGCGCTCAGGTCCGCCAGCTGCGCCCAGCCGTTGTTCACCACCACGCCGAAGGGGTCCGCCAGCAGCACCTTCTTGATGGTGCCCACGGCGATGGCATACACGCCCGCCGCCGCGTCCTCCCAATCCGGGTGCAGAAAGCGCCCCTCCGTCAGCTGAGGAAAAAAGTTCTGCGGCTTGAGGATAGGTCCGGACGTGACGGTGGGGAAAAAGAAGTCATAGAGCAGGAAACTGCCGGTGTCCGCCGGCCGGAAGGCCCCGGTATAGACCTCCTTGATGCACCAGATCTGCTGAAAGGTGAAAAAGCTCAGTCCCAGGGGAGCCCACCCAAGATCCACGGCGCCGCCGGTGAAAAAGCCGGTGTATTTAAACACCAGCAGCACCGCCGCATGCCAGACGATGGCCCCGGCAGCCACGGCCCGGCGCCGTTTCTCCGGTTTGCCGTCGGTCAGGTACCGCACCGCCCCCACAGTGACGGCAGCGCCTGCCAGGAGCACCAAAAGCGCCGCCCAGCCGCCGCCCAGCACGTAGAACACAAGGCACAGCACGCTCAGCGCCGCCTGCCCCCATCGGAGATTCCGGCTTCCCAGAGGCAGACACACGCCCAGGGTCACAGCCAAAAACGCCAGGAAGGAAAGGGATTGAAAACTCATCTTATTTCTCCTGCTTGTCCGCCACGGCGCAAAGGCGCGCGTCGGCGGTGCTCAGCACCTGGGTCAGACTCTGGCAGCGGCCGGGGTAGGCAGCGGTCAGCGCCTCCGGAGAAAGGTCCGGAAACGGTTTTTTCTGTCCCTGGCAGAGGCGCAGCGCCCGGGCATAGTGGAGCTCGGACACCTTCATGTCCGCATCTGCAGCGCCCATGGTGCAGGCGGCGGGGTCCAGGGCAAAGTAGGCCTCATTGGCGCCGGCCCCCCGGTAGAGATGCCGATAGAGCTGGTAGACGGCGCTGCCCACATAGGCCGCGGCGGCGTTGATGGCCGTCTTGTCTCCCAGCTTGCCCAAAAGGCCGAACAGCACCCCGATGGCGCCGGAGAGGAGCTTGCTTTGCAGCGTGGCCAACACGCTGCCCTGCAGGATATTGCCCTCGTCCGCAGCGGAGAGCACCTCCTGTTCCGAGAGCATATTGCCCTCCCGGGATAATGTCCTCCCCAGAATAAAGTCGGCGGAAACGTGGTAATAGTCGCACGCCCGCACCACGAAGGCAAGGCCCGGCTCCCGGATGCCGTTTTCATAGTGACTCAAAAGCGCCTGGGAAATTCCCAGATCCCCGGCGGCCGTCCTCTGGGACACGCCGCGCTCCTGCCGCAGCAGCGACAGTGTACGGGAAAATTCAGATGCCATGATTTTCTCTCTCCTTTGCGCGCTCTAAAATACGCAGAGTATAGTTTAGCAAAAAGGCTACAAAAAGTAAAGGAAAAAACCGGCGTTTCGAGTCAACGAAACGCCGGTTTTCCCATTTTTCGGCCGGACCCGGGGTCAGCGCCCTCAGAACAGGCCTACCTGTCCCTGCAATATGTCTCCGCCGATGGACCGCAGCTGCCTGGCGTTGCACTCGGCCAGACGGTCGCAGGTGGCCATTTTGCGAATGATGTCCTGCATCGTGGACTCCAGCGCAGTGCCCCGGGAGTAGTCCGCCGGGAAAATGAAATCCACCCGCCCCTTGGCCAGCAGGTCCTCCACGCCCTGGCGGTTGCCCTCCTGGTAGACGGCAATGGCCTGGCCGCCGTAGGAGCGCATCATCTTCATGCAGGGCACGTCGGAGAGGCCGTCTCCGATGTAGACCATGTTGGAAAAGGGCACCCGCTTGCTGTCGTCGGGCATGGAGTCATTGAGGGTCTTGTCGTCGGACACGTCCAGCACGCCCTTGTTGATCCGGTAGACAAACTGAGTCTTGGCTGTAAAATTGACGGCTAGCTTGGGCCAGACCGGCACGCCCGCCTCGTTATAGTAAAACTCGCTGGCGTAGATCTCCTTAAACGCACCGGAGATGGCTGAGCCCTCGATAATCTCCCGCAGTCCGGAGGAGATCACATAGTGCTCCACCGTGACCCCCTGGCTCTCGCCGAAGGCGTTGATCCGCCCGAACCAGTCCTCCACCCCGGGAAAGAGTACGATACCCCGCCCCATTTCCACCAGATCTTCCCGAGTGAATGGAAGATGGCGCTGTGCGGACTCCTGCAGCATGGTGTACATATAGGCCAGGATGCCGTCCACCCGGTTGGATCTTCCGAAGTGGTTGGCCCGGGCCCAGAACTCCGCCGGGGTCATGCCCAGAGAGGGAATGAAGGCGTAGTCCTCCATATCCGTGGTACAAAGAGTCTTGTCGAAGTCATACAAAAGCGCCACAATGGGCTGTCTGTCCATAGGATTCCCTCCTTATGAAAAAAGCGGCTCATTCCATGAGCCGCTTTTTGTTACCGGTCGCCCTTGTAGTTGCGGCCGAATTTCAGATCGCTGAGATTGATGCGCCGGGTGGGCTCGGAGACTTCCTCCTCGCCTTCGTCTTCCCGGGCAAAGGGGTCACCTGCGGGATAGTCCTCCGCCGGACGGGCCTGTTCACTGCGGACCGGCTCCGCGGCGGGCTCCGCTTCCGGAGCAGGCGCAGCCGGCTCCTCACTCTGGGCAGGCTCCGCCGCAGGCGCGCTCTGCTCCTGGGCGGCAAAAGCGGCCATCACCGTCTCGCCGATCTCACGGGCCTCATCCTGCACCGCATGCTCGCCGGGCTCCTCCGCCGGAAGCTGAGGCAACTGCTCCAGGAACTCCAGCTCTTTGGCACAGATGGCGCGGCTGTCAGCGATGAACTGGCTCAGCTGCTGGCGGCCCTGACGCAGCCGGTCCTCCGCCTCGCTGAGTTCCTTGCGCAGCTGGTCCATTTTCTCCTGAGCCTGGGTCTGTGCCTGTGCCATCAGCTCATCCCGCTTGGCCTCCGCCTCCCGGACAATGGAATCCGCCATCTTCTGGGCGGTGAGCAGCGTGGCCCGCATAGAGTCCTCCGTGGCCCGGTAGTCCTCCACCTTCTCCACCAAGACCTTCATCTTGGCCTTGAGGGCGGCGTTCTCCTTGTAAAGTGCGGTATAGTCGTCGGTGAGCTCATCGAGAAACTCATCCACCATGGCCATATTATATCCGCCCATGACCGCCTTGCTGAAGGCGTGGGTGGAAACTTCCTGCGGTGTCAGCATAGCCCAAAATCCCCCGTTCTCTTCTTTTTAGAAATAAAGCCCGTTGTTTTCCAGCTCGTCGATCAGGTCGCCCTCAATATCCACATGGTAGGGCGTGATGAGGTAGGTGTTGGCAGCGACCTTCTTGATCTTGCCCTCTCCGGCATAGGCCACGCCGGACAAGAAGTCGATGAGACGGCGGGCAATGTCCTTGTTGGTGGACTCCAGGTTCAGCACCACCGTACGCTTGTCCTTGAGATGGTCGGCAATCTCGGAGGCGTTTTCAAACCGCTCGGGCTTGACCAGCACCACCTTGAGCTGGGTGGTGGCGTGGATATTGACCACCTTGTTGCGCCGCTCCTCCGCCTTGGCCTTCCGGTCCTCAAACGCAGGCTCCCGCCGGGGCGCGTCGTCAAAGTCGTCGAATTCCTCGTCCTCATCCTCGTAGGGATGGGTCCACTTTTTCAATTCATCAATGATGCTCATGGAAAAAACCTCCTGTGGGAGTGTCAGATATTGTAATTCCGCTTGCCGAAAATGGCGGTGCCCACCCGGACCATGGTGGCGCCGCAGGCAATGGCGTCGGCATAGTCGGCGCTCATGCCCATGGAGAGGCACTTTAGTTCATTATGGAACAATTTTGCATTGATGTCAACATAAAGCGCCCGCACTTCCTGAAAATACCGCATATTCGTCTCCCGGTCGGCGTCGGCGGGAGGAATGGTCATCAGACCCTGTACCCGGACATGGGGACACGCCAGGGCATGCTCGGCCGCAGCGAACACCTCCTCGGGAGCAAAGCCGCTCTTGGCCTCCTCCCGGCCGATGTTCACTTCCAGCAAAATATCCTGCACCAGATCCCGGGCAGCGGCCACCTTCTCGATCTCGTCCAGCAGCTCCGTGGACCCCACCGACTGGATGAGGGCCACCTTGCCCACCACCTGCTTGACCTTATTGCGCTGGAGGTGGCCGATGAAATGCAGCGGCGCGCCGTCATAGGCGTGCTCCGCCAGCTTGCTGGTCATCTCCTGCACCCGGTTCTCTCCCAGCGCGTCGATGCCGGCGGCAATGGCGTCCCGGCAGGCCTGGGCGTCATTCATCTTGCTGGCACCCACCAGCGTCACTTCCTCCGGCGCGCGGCCCGCCTGGCGGCAGGCCTCGGCCATGTTCGCGCGTACCTGCGCAATATTTTCCGCAATGGACATGCTTTCCAACTTCTTTCTGAAATTCAATTTATCCAACGACTTTTCCGTCGTAGAGATCGTTTGCCGTAAGGATGACCTCATCCCCCGGACGCAGCCGGAGCTTCTCCTGATTGGACTGGGCCGTGGAGCGCACCAGCACGTAGCTGTCGCCCCGGTAGACCACCTCCACCGGCTTGAACCGGGCCTCCATGCCCACCACGCAGTACACGCCCAGCGCCTCCTCCTGGACCAGGTTCCCCTCCTCGTCCACTTTGGTGTTGGAGGCCCGCAGGGCCTCCTGAGGAATCCGGATACCGCTGACTGATTTTTGGATCAGCTGGGCACTCTGTTCCCGCAGCAGCGTCAGCTGGGGCAGATTTTTGGTCCCGTGAAACAGCACCACGGCCTTTCCGTTCTCCTCCGGACCCACGGAGCTTACGGTGACCTCCAGATCCTGCTCCACGCCCTTGGCAAAGCGCAGCGTCAGCGTGCCGCTCTCCTTCAGCTCCGCGGCCTGCTGGACATCCATAATGACGGCGTAATACCAGTCGTCGCCTTTGATGAGCTTGCCGACCTGGTTGGAGGCCGCGGCGCTGTCCGGCTCCACCACCGAAAGCTGGGAGGGCGTCATCTGCGCCGCTGACTCCGGCGTGAGCACCGCCTCATAGCCGTCCACTACGGCGGAGTACGTTCCGGCAAAGGGCGCCGTGATCCGTCGGACAGAGGAGGCCGCCTGGGCCCGCAGGCTCTTGAGCTGGGTCTGCAGGTCGCTGATCTGCCCGGTCAGGTCCTCCGTGTCCGTGTAGGTGTAGTCCCGCTTGAGCACCAGAGAGCGCAGGTTTGTCTCGTGCTCTTCCGCCTTGTCCAGCCGGTTGGCGGTGATGTCCGTCCGGTAGTCCAGGATTCCCTGGAGGATCTGGGCGTCCAGCTTCACGGACACATCCGCCTCCAGCGACGCCTCCTGGGCAAACTGTAGCTGCTCCAGCCTGGCGGTCAGCTCCTCGATCTGCTCCTGGCGGTCACGGGACGCCTGGTCCGCGTAGACCAGTGCCACCGTGCCCCCGTCGCTGACCCGCTCGCCCTCGGATCGCTGCAGCTGCAGAAGGCCGCCGGACTCGTCGGGCAGCACAGTCTCCTGCCGCACCACATACCCGGAAAGGTCGATGGTCTCCTCCACTTCGTATGTATAGGCCAGCGTGGTGTTCAGCGGGTCGGACAGATACTCCAGCCCCTGGACCACAAAGTAGCTCAGTACTCCCACGGTCACCAGCAGCAGCAATAGTTTTGTTCCAAGTGCGCTCTCTTTCATGACTCTCCTTACGGCGCCGGCCCGCCGGCGCGCTTATTGTCCCCCCGCCTCCTCCAGATCCACCGGCCGGGACGGCGCAATGGTGGAGATGGCGTGCTTGTAGATAATCTGCTGACGGCCGTCGGAGTCCAGCACCACCACAAAGGCGTCGTAGCCGGTGATAATGCCCCGCATCTGAAAGCCGTTCATCAAAAACAGTGTGACCGGCAAGTGCTCCTGTCTGGCCCGCAGCAAAAAAAGGTCCTGCAAATTGGCTTTGGTTCCCATGGTATGTCCGCTCCTTTGTTCTTTCTCGGTCGGACGATGCCACATCTCCCGTCCGCCTGAGGCTAGCATACCCCCGCAGCGGAGAGGATTTCCGTCGAAACCTGCACAGCACGGGCAAAATCCCGCTCTTTTTCCCACAAAATCCAGTGGATGGCCTTGTTGCGCCGCAGCCAGGTCAGCTGCCGCTTGGCATACTGCCGGGAGCGGAGCTTTACCTCCTCCACCGCCTCCCGGACGCTGATCTCTCCCGCCCTGGCCGCAAGGAATTCCTTGTAGCCGATGGCCTGAAGGGCCGTGGCCTCCGGCGGCAGTCCCAGCGACAAAAGCCAGTCCACCTCATCCAAAAGGCCCGCTTCCACCATGGCGTCCACCCGCCGGTCAATGAGCGCCCGCATGTCCGCCCGTTCTGCAAAGGCAAGGCCGATCCACACAGCGTCGTACCGGGGCGGAAGCGCCGCCTCGGCGGCGTTGTGTGCGGTAATGGTGGTGCCCGTCTCCAGGTACACCTCCAACGCCCGGAGAACGCGCTTTTCATCCCGCGGGTGCAGCCGCGCCGCCGCCTGTGGGTCCACTTTGCGCAGTTCCTCCAGCAGCGGTTCAATGCCCTCCGCTGCCAGCCGGCGCTGGAGCTCCATCCGCACGGCGCCGCCGGCGGCTCCGGGGGCAAAGCTGTGCCCCCGCACCAGGGCGTCGATCCAAAGGCCGGTGCCGCCCACCACAATGGGCAGCTTCCCACGGCGGAGGATATCGTCCACCACCGGAACAGCCGCCTGGACATACCGTCCCGCAGACCACTGCTCAGCAGGGTCCGCCACCGCAACCATGTGGTGGGGCACCCCCTCCATCTCCTCTTCCGTGGGTGCGGCGGTGCCGATGGTAAGCCCCCGGTAAATCTGCATGGAGTCTGCGGAGACCACTTCCCCGCCGTACCGCTTGGCCAGCAGCACGCCCAATTTCGTTTTCCCGCAGGCCGTGGGGCCCACCACACACACGATTTTCGGCGCCATGGCCGCCTCCTTTCCGCCCTGCCCGGTCCAGCCGGTCACTCCTCGGCGCCCAGCGCCGCCGCCAGCTTGCACTGAGCAGCCAGCAGTTCCTCTGCCCGATCCGGTACAATGTCCAGTCCGCCGGCAAACACATAGTCAAACCGGCCGATGCCGAACATGGCGGCCAGCTGCCGCCAGTGGACCACGCCCACGCTGTCCTCCCGCTCCACATCGCCGCCGGTGGTCAGATACACCAGCCGCTCCGCCCGGCAGTCCCCGTGGCAGCCGTCGGACTCATAGTGGTAGGTCAGGCCATTGGCGGAGACATATTCAATGTACGTCCGCAGCGCTGCCGGAAAGCTCAGATCCCAGTAGGGCGCCGCCACCACCACCGCATCCGCCCCGCGCAGCTGCCGGGCCAGGTCGAATACCGGCGCATCCCAGCGTTTTTCGGCAGCCAGGGCATCCCGCTCGTCCAGCATAGCCGCATCAAAGGGGCGCAGGGCCAGCAGCATCTCCGGTGTCACGGTCTCCACCTGCGCGCCGGGATGGGCCTTGGAAAACGCATCCAGATACGCCTTGGCCAGTTTTCTCGTCCGGGAGTCCTCGCCCCGCTGGCTGATACAGCAATCCACAAACAGCAGCTTCATGGTTTAATCCAATTCCTCCTTCAAGTATGTGACCATCACCCGGCCCTCCCGGTCCAGCAGCGGTGTCAGCCCGGCGGCGTTGCCGCTGGCATGGAACAGATACTGGACGCCGGTCTCCCGGTCCACCCAGATCTCCGAGACGTTGATGGCGCCCTGGCTGTATACTTTCACGAAACGGTCCTTTGCCATATCCTTGTCTCCTTTTCCAGTGCTGTGGAATGTCCGCCCGCGCATTCCGATACTCTCACGCTCTTCCGAACATCTTCTCGATTTGATATTTTGTCAGCTTCACCGCAACCGGGCGGCCGTATCGCGCCGCAGGCGCGGGATTTCCGATCCTCTGCCCCACGGATGCGCATTCCGATACACTCATGCTCTCCCGAACATCTTCTCGATCTGGTACTTGGTCAGCTTCACGGCGACAGGGCGGCCGTGGGGGCAATACTTCACCTCGCCCCGCTGTACCTTCTCCACCAGTACCCGCAGCTCCGCCGGATCACTGGTCCAGCCGCCCTTGATGGACGCCTTGCAGGCCATGGTGTGCAGCAGCGCCTCCCGCTTTTCCTCCGGAGAGCGGCCGCTGCGCAGCGTCTGGGCCAGCTCTTCCAGCGTGGCGGCGGCCTCGTCGGCATCCAGATCCGCCGGGACCTCCCGCACCAGCACCGTGCCGTCGCCGAAGTCCTCACACGCAAAGCCCAGCTGCTCCAATACCGGCAGGTTCTCCAGCAGCAGCGCTGCGTCTTCCCGCCCCAGCTCCGCCGGTACAGGACGCAGCAGCGTCTGGCGCATGGGCGGCGTCCGGGACGCCATCAGGCGGTCGAAGTTCACCCGCTCATGGGCGGCATGCTTGTCGATGAGCCATACGCATCCGTCGGCGCTCTCACAGACGATGTAGGTATGCAGCACCTCGCCCACCATCCGCCAGGGGGCCTCGGATTGTTCCAGGGTCTGCTGGCCGGGCAAGTCCTCCCCAGTGTGGGACTGCGGGATGGCGGGCACAAAGGGCCTCTGGGGCTTGTCCTCCTCGGGGGCCGCCTTTGCCATCCGGGGAAGATCGCGCGTTTGCTCCACCGGGGCGGGCCGGACCTGCGTCTCCCGTGCCGGACTCACCGGCATGCCGGGTTCCGCCGCCGGGCGGGATACGGCGGGCCTCTGCTCCGCGGAAGGCCGTTCCACTGCGGACCGGGGCGGGGCGCTCAGAGCCGCCGGCCGGACCGGCTGCTTCTCCGGCACGCTGTCCGCCACACGGACCACCGCGCTCCGGCGCTCCGTGTCCCATCCGCGCACAGGCACGCCGCTCTGCTGGGATGGCGTGGACGGCTTTTTCTCCGCGCTGCCGTGCTGTGCCCGGAAGGACGCGGCGTCCATGGTCTGGAAGAAATCCCTGCGGGCGGGCGCCGTCAATGTCTGGGGCTCAGGAGCACTCTGCGGGGCGCCGGAGCGGTCCAGGCAGTCGAGCACCGTGTGGTAAACGGCGTCGAACACCTCCCGCTCCCGGGCAAACTTCACCTGGGTCTTGGCCGGATGGACGTTCACGTCCACCGCCGTCACCGGCAGCGTCACGGCAAGCACGCAGCCGGGGAACTTGCCCTTCATGATCTGGTTGCGGTACCCCTCCTCCACCGCCGCCGTGAGAAGCTGGGACTTGATGAACCGTCCGTTGACGAAAAACACCTGCATGGACCGCGAGCCCCGGCCCATCAAGGGCCTGGTGACAAAGCCGTCCACCGCCACCTCGCCGCCCCGGCCGGAAACGGGGACGAGGCTCCGGGCAAAGTCCCGGCCCATCGCCGCATAAATGGCTGAATCCAGCCGCCCGTCGCCGGGAGTGTGAAGGGCTTCCGCGCCGTCTTTGATGAACTTGAAGGAGATATCCGGGTGGGACAGCGCCAGGTGCTGCATCAGCCCCGCCACCGCCGCCGTCTCCGCGCTGTCCTTGCGCATGAACTTCAGCCGGGCAGGGGTATTGTAGAAGAGGTCCTGTACGGCGATAGTAGTGCCCTCTGCCGTGCCGGTCTCCTCCACCGCCCCCGGTACGCCGCCGTCCAGCCGGAGGCATGCCCCCGTATCCGCGCCGGTTTCCCGGGTGCGGATCTCCACATGGCTCACGGCGGCAATGGCCGCCAGCGCCTCCCCCCGGAAGCCCAGTGTGCCGATGCGGCCCAGATCCTCGCCGGTACGGAGCTTGGAGGTGGCGTGGCGCAAAAAGGCGGTGGGCAGCTCGTCGGGGGCAATGCCGCAGCCGTTGTCCGTTACCCGGATGAGGCCCATGCCGCCCCGGCGGATCTCCACCACCACAGCGGAGCTTCCCGCATCAATGGCGTTTTCCACCAGCTCCTTGACCACACTGGCAGGGCGCTCCACCACCTCGCCGGCGGCGATCAGCTCTGAGACATGATGGTCCAGCTTTTGAATGTGGGGCATATTATCTCTCCTGTTCTGCCGGCCAACGGCTCCCGTAGCCCAGAGCCGTTACCAGCGCGCGCAGCTGCCGGGCAGATGGGTCCGCATCCACCCCGTCCCGCACGGAACGCAGCAGCTGGTTTTTCCCCGTAGTCTCGATGTTGACGGTAATGCCATTGCCCCGGTTGCCCAGGGCATCCCGGTTGGGCCAGCAGTGCACCATTTTGATGGTGCTGCGGTCAATGGCCGTGCCGCCCAGATGCAGCGTGTCCGCCGTCAAGTTCCACTTTACCGTCTCTTTTCCGCCGGGAAGCATCCCCTCCAGGGCCGGATAGAGCAGGCGGAAGAGTACATAGGCCGTCAGGGCAGCCACCACCGCCAGCGTCATGCCCGTCATGTGCAGCCGGGGCAGGAAGAAAATCATCAGCGCCCCGTCCAGGACGCACACGCCCACCACGGCCGCCAGCACCCGCCGCCAGTCGCTTTTTTCCAAGATCAGTTCACCCGACATAGTTTCTCCTTTCACATGGCCGCCCACAGGCTCAGGGCGTTGGCAGCGGCATGGAGCGCAATGGACGTCCACAGCGTGCCCGTGCGCTCGTAGGCCCAGGCCAGCACGGCGCCGGGCACCAGATACTGTACCATCAGCACAAGGTAAGTAAGATCCCCGCCGCCCACAGCGAACTGCCACACATGCAGCAGGGCAAAGAGGGCACACGAGATAAGATACGCCGCCGCCCGGCTTTTTGCCTTCAGGCATCCGAACACCAGCCCCCGGAAGAGCACCTCCTCCACAAAGGGCGCCAGGAACACCACGATCAGCGCCGTCATATGGGGCGCCGTGTCCAGCTGGGCAAAGACGGAGGTGTCATTGAGGTTGGTGCGGTTGCCCGCCAGATGGTAGGTGAGCCGGTAGACCAGCTCGTTGAGGCCGTACAGCGCCACCAGTCCCACCCCCAGCGTCCGCACGGCACCGCCCAGATTCTCCGTCAGGGTATGGCAGGTGCGGGCCAGGAAGCTGTGGAAGATGACGACGGATACGGCGAACAGCAGATAGTAGACGATGATGCTCCGCTGGGCCGCGGAAAACGAGGTGTCCAGCAGACGCTCCGCCAGGGTAAAGATGGGCCGCGCCGCCAGGGGCAGCACCGCAAGATATACCACAAACAGCACCGTACCGGCCACCTGCTCGCCGGGGGTCATATAGGAAGCACGTTTTTTCTTTGCCATGCCTGCCCCCCGCTCAGGAAAGCTTCTGCTTCCACTGGTACAGCAGGCCCATGGCCTCAATGGGCGTCAGGGTATCCGGCTGACAGCGGCGGATGGCCTCCAGCACCTCCGCCTCCCCCAGATTCTCCATGGACATCTGAGATGCCGCCTCCCGGGCCGCCGGGGCGCTTTTCGCCCCGCCGCCCTCCTGCTCCAGCTGGCGCAGGATTTCCCGGGCACGGCGCAGCACCCGGTCCGGAAGGCCCGCCAGAGCCGCCACCTCGATACCGTAGCTGCGGTCCGCCCCGCCCCGGAGGATCTTGCGCAGGAAGATAATCTCCTCGCCCCGGGCCTTGACGGCAATGTTGTAGTTCACGGCGCCGGGGAGCGTGTCCTCCAGCTCCGTCAGTTCGTGGTAGTGAGTGGCAAAGAGGGTCTTGGCCCCCAGGCGCTTTTCATCGGCGCAGTACTCCAGCACCGCCCGGGCGATGGCCATGCCGTCAAAGGTGGAGGTGCCCCGGCCGATCTCGTCGAGGATCAGCAGGGAGTGCTTCGTGGCCCGGCGCAAGATCTCCGCCACCTCGGTCATCTCCACCATAAAGGTGGACTGCCCCGCCGTCAGGTCGTCGCTGGCGCCGATCCGGGTGAAAATCCGGTCCACCACGCCGATCCTTGCACTGGACGCCGGGACAAAGGAGCCCATCTGGGCCATGAGCACAATGAGGGCCACCTGGCGCATGTAGGTGGACTTGCCGGCCATGTTGGGGCCGGTGATGATGGCCACCCGCTCCTGCTTCTCCCCCATAAAGGTGTCGTTGGGGACGAACAATCCGTCCTGGAGCACCTGCTCCACCACGGGATGGCGTCCCTGGTGAATCTCAATGATGCCGGACTCATCCACGCTGGGGCGGCAGTAGTGGTTGCGCACCGCCACGGCGGCCAGCGATGCCAGCGCATCCGCCTCCGCCACAGCAGCAGCGGTACGCTGGACCCGCTGGGCATTTTCGGACACCTGCTGGCGCAGCGCCGTAAACAGCTCGTATTCCAGCGCCACCACCCGCTCCGACGCCGTGAGGATCTCATGCTCCAGGTCCTTGAGTTCCTGGGTGATGTACCGCTCGGCATTGACCAGGGTCTGCTTGCGGATGTAGTCCTCGGGCACCTGGTCTATAAAGGACTTGGACACCTCGATGTAGTAGCCGAAGACCTTGTTGTAGCCGATCTTCAGCGTGCGGATGCCGGTTCTCTCCTTCTCCCGGGCCTCCATCTCCGTGATGACGCCCTTGCCGCCGGAGAGGATGTTCCGCAGGCGGTCCACCTCCGGGTGAAAGCCCTGGCGGATGAATCCGCCCTCCCGGACGGAAAAGGGCGGCTCGTCGCAGATGGCCGCGGCAATGGCGCCGCCCACATCCTCCAGCTCGTCCAGCTCCTGCCAGAGGGCATGGAGCCGTCCGGAGGGGAACCGGGCCAGCTGGGCCCGGACGGCGGGCAGCTTCTCAATGGCCGCCCGCAACGCCGCCATATCCCGTCCGCCGGCAGTGCCGTAGACAATGCGGCCGATGAGCCGCTCCATGTCTCCCAGGCCCGTCATGGCGTCGATGAGCTCCTCCCGGGCCATGGTGTCGTTTACCAGAGCCTCCACGGCGGCGCTGCGATGGTCGATGGCGGTGCAGCTAAGCAGCGGCCGTTCCAGCCAGCTGCGCAGGCACCGGCCGCCCATGGGGGTCCGGGTCTTGTCCAGCACCCACAAAAGGGAGCCCTTTTTCTCCTTGGAGCGGAGGGTGGCCGTCAGCTCCAGGTTGCGCCGGGCCGTCAGGTCCAGCTCCATGAAACGGCCCTGGGCGTAGTACTCCAGGTCGTTGATGTAGCCAAGGTCGGTTTTCTGGGTCTCATAGAGGTAGTTGAGCAGCCCCCCCAGCGCCATGGCCGCGGCGGGCACTCCCGCCGGCAGGGAGGAAAACGCCTCGTCGCCGAACTGGCGGCGGATGTTCTTCTCCGCCTCCGAGAGGGAAAAGCGGTTTTTCCCGCTCTCCACCCGGCAGGAAAATGTATCTTTGAGCGTCTTTACCAGCTTGTCGTCCTGAGTGGCCCCGTCATTCAAAACCGCCTCCGCCGGGGAAAAACGCCCCAGCTCGTTGATGACCTGCTCCACCCGGTCCGGGCCGGTGAAGCTGGTCAGATGGGCCTTGCCGGTGGTGATATCGCAGAAAGCGACGCCCGCGTCCTCCCCCTCCAGGCAGATGCCGCACAGGAAGTTGGAGGACTTGTCGTCCAGGCAGGCCGCGTCGATGACGGTGCCGGGGGTCACCACCCGGATGATGTCCCGCTTCACCAGCCCCTTGGCGGTGGCGGGGTCCTCCATCTGCTCGCAGATGGCCACCTTGTAGCCCTTTGCGATGAGCCGGGCGATATAGGCCTCGCTGGCGTGGTAGGGGATGCCGCACATGGGGATCTTCTCCTCGGCGGACTTGTTGGGGTCCTTGTCCCGGGAGGTCAGGGTCAGGTCCAGCTCCCGGGAGGCAAGGCGGGCGTCGTCGGCGAACATCTCGTAGAAGTCGCCCAGCCGGAAAAACAGGATGGAGTCCGGATTGTCCCGCTTGATCTCCAGATATTGCTTCATCATGGGGGTCAGTTCCGCCATGAAGTGTTCACCTCGTTGTCTATTCTAGTTTCCTTCCCGGCGCACCTCAAAGGGCCTCGCCGTACAGCGCCCAGGTGTTGCTGCCGGTGATCTTCACATCCGTGAACTGGCCCATGAGGGACGGGTCGCCCTTGAGCCGCACCAGGCGGTTGCCGTCCGTGCGGGCGGTGAGAGGGAACGCAGGGTCGTCGCTCTCGCCGTCCACCAGCACCCGCTCCGTTTTGCCCACATAGGCGGCGTGGAGCCGGGCGGAGGCGGCGTTCTGCACCTCCAGGAGCTTATCGAACCACTTCTGCTTTTCCGCCTTGGTGGCCGGGTCGGGCATCTCGGCCGCCTTGGTGCCGGGCCGGGGGGAGTAGAGGAACGTAAAGAGAGCATCAAAGCCCACTTCCTCCACCAGCGACACCGTGTCCATGGCCTCCGCCTCCGTCTCGCCGGGGAAGCCGATGATGATGTCGGAGGTGAGCACCAGCTCCGGCATGACGGACTTGGCATAGCGCACCAGCTCCAGGTACTGTGCCCGGGTGTAGCGGCGGTTCATCTCATGGAGCACCCGGTCGTTGCCGGACTGGACCGGCAGGTGCAGCTGCTTTGCCACGTGGGTGCAGCGGGCCATGGTGTCGAAGAGCTTACGCGTAGCGTCCTTGGGATGGCTGGACATGAAGCGGATGCGGTACTCGCCGGGAATCTTGTCGATGTCGGAGAGCAAATCCGCAAAGTCATAATTCAAATCCAGGTCGTTTCCGTAGGAGTTGACGTTCTGGCCCAGGAGGGTGATGTCCTTGTAGCCATGCTCCACCAGATCCCGGACCTCCTCCAGCACGCACTGGGGGTCCCGGCTGCGCTCCCGGCCCCGGACATAGGGCACGATGCAGTAGGAGCAGAAGTTGTTGCACCCGTACATGATGGACACCCACGCCTTGACGCCCTTTTCCCGCACCACGGGGATGCCCTCGGCGATGGAGCCGTGCTCATCGTCCACAGCGAAGACCCGCTTGCGGGTCTCGTACACCTGCCACAGTAGCTCCGGGAAGCGCCACAGGGCGTGGGGGCCGAACACCAGATCCACATGGCGGTAGGATTCCTTGATGCGCTTGGAGACCCGCTCCTCCTGGGCCATGCAGCCGCACAGGGCGATGACCTGCTCGGGATTCTCCTTTTTGGAGTGGGTCAGGATGCCCAGGTTGCCGAACACCCGCTGCTCGGCATGCTCCCGGATGGCACAAGTGTTCAAAATCACCAGATCGGCCTCTTTGGGCTCGTCCGTCAATGTGAAGCCGCACTGGAGCAGCATACCCATGAGCTTTTGCCCGTCGGCCACGTTCTGCTGGCAGCCGAACGTATCCACGCAGGCGGTGGGGTGGGCCTGGCGCGATTCAAACATCCGCCGGATTTTCTCTTCATAGTCCCGCTGGCGGTCCAATTCCGCCTGGGAGACCAGTACTTCCTTGCGTTCCAAATCAGTTCCTCCAAATTCAGATACTTTAACTAATATATCATAGCATAGCCACCTAAAAAGCACAAGAAAAAAAGCCGCGCCCCGGTTTCCCGGGGCGCGGAGCGCGGTCTTTTATTCCATTTTGGAAACCAGTCGACTAAACTGCTTGGGATTGACATCATCCTCCGCAACCACGCGGGCCTTCTTGCCGATCAGGGCAAACAGTCCCAGCAGAGAACGGGCGTCCAGCATCAAGGTATCCGTGCTCAGCCAGACCTCGTAAGGGGCTTCGCAGGCCAGGCGGTTGATCTTCTCCACCTGACTTTCGTCCTTAATATCAATCACTTTCGTCATAAAAACCCTTCTTTCCGGAACATTTTCGCCTCAATCTCTTGAGACGGCCACATTGTATCAGTCCCCGCGGAAGGTGTCAACGTTTCAAATGGTCAGAAATGTGATAAGTAATCGATTGCTTTTTGTGTAGATTCTACTATCACCCCGCAAAAGTTGTACATCTTTTTGCTTTTCCCAGCTGAAACAGCAGCGCTCCGGCCTCCGGGACCCACAAATCCCAAAAGGCCGGAGCGCCGTTTCAGCGTCCGTTTTCCAACTTGTGCAGCTGCCGGACAAACTCCTCCGGCAAAGGGCACGCAAGCTCCACCAGCTCCCCGGTGCGGGGGTGCATGAACCGCAGCCCCACCGCATGGAGGCACTGCCCCTGCAGTCCCGGCACCGGCCGGTGAGGTCCGTACACCGTGTCTCCCAGAATCGGGTGCCCCAGATAGGCCATGTGCACCCGGATCTGGTGGGTGCGCCCCGTCTCCAGGCGGCACTCCACATAGCTGTGGCCCGGCAGGTGCTCCAGCACCTGATAGTGGGTGACCGCATGGCGTCCCCCGGAGATCACAGCCATCTTTTTGCGGTCGGTGGGGTGGCGGCCGATGGGGGCGTCCACGGTGCCCGCATCCTGGGGCAGCGTCCCGATGACAATGCACCGGTACACCCGGGCGAGGGTGTGGTCCTGGAGCTGGGCGGAGAGCTTTTGATGGGCAAAGTCGTTTTTGGCCGCGATGATGAGGCCCGACGTGTCCCGGTCGATCCGGTGGACGATGCCCGGCCGCAGTGCCCCGCCGATGCCGGAAAGAGAATCTCCGCAATGGTAGAGCAGGGCGTTGACCAGCGTGCCGTCCGGATGACCCGGCGCCGGGTGGACCACCAGCCCCTTGGGCTTGTTCACCACGATCACGTCCTCGTCCTCATAGACAATGTCCAGGGGGATGTCCTGGGGCACGGCATCCATCGGCTCCGGCTCCGGCAGTTCCACCGTCACCGTCTCCCCGCCTGCAAGGCGGTAGCTTTTCGCCAGGGGCTTGTCCCCCAGCCGCACCCGGCCCTCCTCACACAGCCGGGCGGCGGCGGAGCGGGTCACATCCTCCAGCTGCGTGGCAAGAAAGGCGTCCAGCCGCTTGCCGGCGTCCGCCTCGCCGGCTTCAATCGTCCGAAGCTCCATGATCCCTCACCGCCTTGTCGTACCGCTCATAAAACCACAAATAGTATACCACGCCCAGTACAGCGCCGCACACCACAAAAATATCCGCCACATTAAATACGGGGTAGTTGATAAACAGCAGGTTGAACATATCCACCACATACCCCAGCCGCACCCGGTCAATAATGTTGCCCAGGCCCCCGGAGATGACCATGCAGCACGCCGTCACGCCCAGGGGATGGCGTACCGCACGCCGCACCAGCACCACCGTCAAAAACACCACGATGGCGCATGTGACCCCTACCAGCAGCCACCGGCTGCCGGAAAAGCTGGACCAGGCGGCGCCGTAATTGTGCACCGTCCGCAGTTCCACCACGCCGGGCAGCAGGCTTTGGGCCTGCCCCAGCGGGATATTGGCGCTCACATAGGCCTTGAGCCACTGATCCAGCGCAAGACCCGCAGCCGCCAGGCCGATACAAAGGACATACAGCATGAAAGCCTTTCCTCCAAAATCAAAATCGTGTTCAGTTTACATGGTTTTCCCCGGAAAAGCAACCGCAGGCCCAGGATTTCATGCATTTCTCACTCCAGCCAGTAGAGCGTCCGGCTGTCAAAGGTAAGTCCCAGCTTTTCCTGAAGTAATTCCGAGGCGGTGTTGCCCTGGCGCACATGGCAGTAGGGAAAGCCCCCCGCCTCCATCACCCGGGCAATGACGGCAGCCTCCAGCGCCTCTGCCAGACCCCGCCGCCGGAACCGGGGCAGTACCTCCAGCATGCCAAGGGCGCCCTCCTGGTGCACACCGGCAAAGCCCGCCAGCTGTCCGTCTACCTCGCCGGCCACCATGCCCTCGGCAATCCGGCCGCGGATATGGCTTTCGTAGGCGCCGGGATTGTGGTAGTTCTCCAGTACAAAAGGTAAATCCTCCTCCGTCAGCGGCCGCAGCCCGACGCCGGGCCGCAGGGGTACCACCGGCGGTTCATCTTTTAAATACAGCGCCTGCCGGCAGACCATCTGCTCCGTGCAGCAGCCCTTTTTCAAAAGCGCCTGCGCGGTTTCCCCGCTGTCCGTCAGCACCAGCATGGCCTGCTCCAGCTCCGGCAGATCTCCGGGAACCCGTCCGCCTGCGTAGGCGATGTCGATGTCCGGGTCATAGAGTGCCAGTCCTTCCTCGTCCATCCAGCAAACCCGGCCGCCCCGCCGGTGAAAATCCAGCAGATAGCCGTACCCTGCCCCATCCCGGGCCACCCAATCCAATACCGCCTGCTCCAATGCCGCGCCTCCTCTCGTCTGTTCGTATCAAGGTACCACACCACCGGGGACTTTGTCCAGTCCATTTCCCCTCCCGCTGTCCGCGGCATTTGCTTTTTTGTTGTTTTTCGTTGTTTTATGTCACATTGACACTAAAATGAAACTATGCTAGAATGGAAAAAATTCTGCGGCGGCCACGGCTTCCCCCACGCCCGCCCCGGTGCGGTTCCGCAGACATCATCAGGAGGTTGCTGCACTATGTCCTATACCTATGAATATTTCCAAAAGAGCGCCGATTACGTCAAAAGCAAGGTGGACTTCACCCCGGAGATCGCCATCATTCTGGGCTCCTGCCTGGGCCCCTTCGCCCAGCAGATCGAAAATCCCATTGTGATAGACTACAAGGACATCCCCAATTTCCTGGTGTCCACTGTGGCCTCCCACGCCGGCAAGCTGATCTTCGGCACCATCTGCGGCCGCAAGGTGGTGTGCATGTCCGGCCGGTTCCACTCCTACGAGGGATATGACTTCGAGCAGCTGGTGATCCCCATCCGGCTATTCAAGCTGCTGGGCGTCAAGGCCACCATTCTCACCAACGCCGCCGGCGCCGTCAACACCGGTTACCGTCCCGGCGATGTGATGATTATCTCCGACCACATCAAGCTCACCGGCAACAGCCCCCTGCGTGGCCCCAATGTGGATGAGTTCGGCCCCCGCTTCTTCGACATCACCAATATGTACACGCCGGAGCTGCGCAAGATCGCCCTGGAGTGCGCCGCCGGCACCGGCATCCGGGTCCACGAGGGCGTGTACATGTTCTTCACCGGTCCCCAGTTTGAGACGCCTGCCGAGATCCGGGCCGCCCGCGTCCTGGGCGCCGACGCCGTAGGCATGTCCACTGTCACCGAGGCCCTTACCGCCGCCCACTGCGGCATGCCGCTGCTGGCCCTGTCCGTCATGACCAACATGGCCGCCGGCGTGCTGGACCGCCCCCTGACCAACGAGGAAGTGGACGAGACCGCCCAGCTGGTGGCCGGCCGGTTCAGCGACTACATGAAGAAAATCGTGGCCGCCATCTAAAGAAAGGGAGGGGATTTCTTTGAAGCTGCTGTTGAAAAACTGTGAGATCCTGGCTGACGACGGCGCTGACGGTTACCGCTGGATCAAAAACGGCTTCCTGGGCATTGACGGCGACACCATCGACTATCTGGGCGAGCAGGCACCCCAGGCCCCCTACGATCAGGAAAAGGACATGGGCGGCAAGCTGGTGTGCCCCGGCCTCATCAACTGCCACGGCCACACCCCCATGACGCTGCTGCGGGGCGTGGGCAGCGATCTGCCCCTCCAGGAGTGGCTGTTCGACAAGATGATGCCCATTGAGGACCAGTTTACCGCGGAAGACATCCGGGTCGGCAACGCCCTGGCGCTGCTGGAGATGATCTCCACCGGCACCACCAGCTACTCCGACATGTATTTCCACGCGGACACCGCCGTGGAAAACGCCCGGCAGGCGGGCATCAAGGCAAACCTCTGCCGACCCAACCAGTGCTTCAACTCTGCGGAGACCTACGCAGAAAACACCCGGGCCAAGGAGTCCATCGAACTCTACAAAACCTATAACGGCGCGGAGAACGGCCGCATTCTCATCGACTTTGCCATCCACGCCGAGTACACCAACTTCCCCCACATTGTGGAGGCGTACAGCGCCGACTGCAAGGCGTTGGGCGGCCGGATGCACATCCACCTGTCCGAGACGAAGAAGGAGCACGACGAGTGCGTAGCCAAATACGGCAAGACACCGGCCCGGTGGTTCGATGACCTGGGCACCTTCGCCTCCCCCACCTTTGCCGCCCACTGCGTGTGGGTCACGGAGGAGGACATGGCCCTCATGAAGGCCCGGGGCGTCAGCGTGGTCCACAACCCCACCAGCAACATGAAGCTGGGCAGCGGTTTTGCCCCCATTCCCCGCATGCTGGAGCTGGGACTGAACGTGGCGCTGGGCACCGACGGCGCCGCCAGCAACAACAACCTCAACATGATGGAGGAGATGCACCTGGCCGCCGTGCTCCACAACGGCTACACCCAGGACCCCACCGTCATGAAGCCTGTCCAGGTGCTGAACATGGCCACCCGCAACGGCGCCCGGCTTCAGGGCCGGACAGATACCGGCTCTTTGCAGGTGGGCAAGAAGGCGGACCTGATCGCCATCGATCTGAGTCATCCCCACCTGTATCCCAACCTGGACCCGCTGGCCCTCATGGTCTACTCCGCCCAGGGCAGCGATGTGGCCATGACCATGGTGGACGGCCGTATCCTCTATGAAAACGGCGAGTTCTTGACGCTGGATGCGGATAAGATTCTCTACGAGGCGAAAAAATGCGTGGAGCGGCTGTACCGCTGAACACGGTTTGAAAAAAGCGCGTGCCGAACGGCCCCCGCTTTTTCTATATTCCGGCTCACTCCGCCGCCTCTGCGTCCTCTTCCCCGCCGGATTCCAGCAGCTCCACCTGCCGGTCTGCAAACAGCCGGCGCCAGCGGTCATCCAGCGGGCAATCCGTCACCACGGCAGTCAGCCGCTCCAGCGGACAGATGGTGATGAAGCCCGTTTTCCCGAACTTGGTATGATCGGCAAGCAGATAGGCGCTGTCGGCATTTTCAATAACCGTCTGGCGCACGTCCGCCGTCAGCTCGTCGGAGTCGTTGACGCCCCGCTGAAAGTCGATGGCCCGGCAGGACAAAAATGCCTTGTCCACGCAGTGCTGCTGCAGGTACCGCACAGTCTCCAGTCCGAAAAAGCCCTCCTGCCGCTCGTAAAACACGCCGCCGGTGGAGATGACCTTGATGTTGGCGCAGCCGGCCAGCTGTCCCACCACCCGGTAGGAGTTGGTCACCACGGTCAAGGGGATATGGCTGATCTCGGCGCACAGGGCCAGAGCTGTGGTGGAATGGTCAATGAAAATGCAGTCATTGGGATAAATCCGGCTGGCCGCCAGACGGCAGATGGCCTTCTTTTCATCCACAAACAGCCCGCTTTTCACCCGGTTGGGCTCTGTCACCGCTTTGCGGTCTTTCACCATGGCACCGCCGTAGGAGCGCAGAAGAAACCCCTCATTCTCCAGCACCTCAAAATCCCTGCGGATGGTCTGGCCACTGACGGAAAACCGCCGCGCCATCTCCAGCACGGAGGCGCTTTTGTGCTCCAGCATGTACTTTTTCAGTTCGTTTCTTCTCTGGGCTGTCATCATGGGTGACATTCCTCCTGCGCCGGCAAACGCCAATATTTCTGTTGATCCATCTGCTCGAATCATGTTTTCCGCTGTTTTTATGGAACATTTTTGTCCTACAGCGCTCCGTCCCACCGCAGCCGGTCGGATTTTCCGGGCATTTTCGCCCATTATGGCACATTTTCCCCCATTCGTCAATCCACGCGCTGTGCTTTTTCCCCAGAGGTTTGTTGACTGTTGTTGATTTGTGTGATACCATCGTTTCATCGGTGCCGCTCCCACAGATGCGTCGGCCGATACCTTATAAAATACAGCGGAAAGGCTGGTACCCTCCCATGAAGAATTTCACCTTCGCAATTCCCACCGTGGTCCACTTCGGACAAGGTCAGATCCGGAAGCTGGGGCCGGAGCTGGCCCGCCGTTCCACCCGGCTTCTGATGGTCTACGGCGGCGGCAGCATCCGCCGCAACGGCGTCTATGATGGTGCCGTGGAACAGCTCAAGTCTCAAAACCTCTACTGGACGGAGCTGGGCGGCGTGGAACCCAACCCCCGCATTGCCACCGTCCGCCGGGGCGTGGCGCTGTGCCGGGAGCACCATCTGGACGGCGTACTGGCCCTGGGCGGCGGCAGCGTCATCGACTGCGCCAAGGCCATTGCCGCCGGTGCCTGCTACGACGGCGATCCCTGGGACTTCCCCAGCGGCAAAGCCAAACCTGAGCGCGCCCTGCCCATCTTCACCGTGCTGACCATGGCCGCCACAGGCTCGGAGATGGACTCCGTGGCTGTCATCTCCAACCCGGACACCCAGGAAAAGCTGGACTTTGCCGCCCGCTGCTGCCTGCCTGCCGTGTCCATTCTGGACCCCACCTACACCTGCTCCCTGCCCGCCTCCCAGACCGCCGCGGGCACGGCGGACATTATGTCCCACACCTTTGAAAATTACTTCAGCCCCATTGAGAGCTCCTTCCTGGCCGACAATATGGCCGAGGCCATCCTCCGGGCCTGCATCCAGTACGGCCCCCGGGCCATTGAAAAGCCCGACGACTATGAGGCCCGTGCCAACCTCATGTGGTGCGCCTCCTGGGCCATCAACGGCTTTTTGGACATGGGCAAGCCCGTAGCCTGGAGTGTCCACAAGATTGAGCACGAGCTCTCCGCCTTTTACGACATCACCCACGGCGTGGGCCTGGCCATCCTGACCCCCAACTGGATGCGCTATGTGCTCAATGACCGTACCGCCCACCGCTTTGCCCGGTACGGCACCGCCGTGTGGGGACTGGACCCCACGCTGCCGGAACGGCAGCTGGCCCTGGAAGCCATCCAGCGCACCCGGGACTTCTTCACCGCCATGGGCCTGCCCGCCACGCTGCACGAGGTGGGCATCGATGAGGAATTTTTGCCGCTCATGGCGAAAAAAGCCCGCACCGCCGCATTTGACCGCACCTTTGTCCCCCTCAGCGAGGAGGATATCCTCAATATTCTGCGCATGAGTCTTTAAAAAAGGAGCTGCCGCCAAAATGGCGGCAGCTCCTTTTCCGCACAGCGGATTGGCCCCGCATTCTTTTGTTGAATTTCATCAAAGGTCGACTTTTCTTTTGCGTTTTTCATGAAAAAATGGCGAAATTTTGTTGGTTTTCGTTGAAACAAGGCTTAAGAGCGGTGAAATTGTAAAATCTCGATTGACAAAAGATAACACCTTGCCCTATAATACCCCTTGGGAACCGTGGCGAATTTTGGTTCTTTTTGGAATGTGTGCAAAAGGGCCGCGGGTTTCCCGTGATTTTGACAAGTGAACGATGGAGGATGAAAGATGAAGAAGACGCTTGCTATGCTCCTGGCGCTGGTCATGTCTTTGTCCCTGCTGACTGCCTGCGGCAGCAAGGAAGAGACCCCCGCTGAGGAGACTCCCGCCGAAGGCGAGGAGACCGCTCTGCCTGGTGAGGGCATGAAGATCGCCCTGGTGTGCGACAAGATCGGCACCAATATGTTCCTGGTCCAGATGTCCGACGCCCTGAACGAGGCCGCTGAGGAATACGGCTTCGAGCCCACCGTGGTGGAGTGCGCTGACACCGCTGCTTTCGAGGACAACATCCGCGCTCTGGCTGCCGAGGAGTACGACCTGATCATCGGCGGCGGCTGGGCTGCCGGCGATCCTCTGGTGAAGGTTTCCGCCGAGTTCCCCGATGCCCACTATGCCCTGATCGACTCCGAGGTCGACAGCGACAACGTCAAGTGCATTGCCTACCGTGAGCAGGAAGGCGCCTACCTGATCGGCGCTCTGGCCGCTCTGACCGTGGACGGCGAGTCCCACATGTACGGCGGTGTCCACTGCAACGAGGGCCCCGGCTCCTGGAAGTATCGTTACGGCTACATGGAAGGCGTCAAGTCCATCGATCCCGATGCCCAGTTCGTCTTCAACTACACCAACTCCTACTCCGATCCCGCCAAGGCCAAGGAGCTGGCCATCCAGCAGTATGAGCAGGGCTGCCTGTTCATCAACGGCGCTGCTGCTGCCGGCGACAGCGGTGTGTATGAGGCTGCTCAGGAGAAGGGCTTCTACACCTCCGGTCAGGACGTGGATGAGACCGACGCCAACAACCCCTATATCGTCTCTTCCCAGATCAAGGATACCCATCAGACCATGCTGAACCTCATCGACGAGTTTTTCAGCGGCAACTGGACCAACGACACTGCCGTCTGGGGTGTTTCCGAGGGTGCCATCGGCGCTGTGTATGTGACCCAGGATTCCGAGAACCCCAGAAGCGACCGTCTGAGTGATGAGGACATCGCCCAGCTGCAGCAGATTGCCGAGGATCTGCGTACCGGCAAGCTGGATCTGACTGAGATTCCCACCGAGGAAGAGTATTTTGCCGGCTGATTCGCGAAAAGGTCGTCTGCTCTGAGCTTTTCTCAGGGGCTTTCAGAATGAACACGCAAAAGCAGACGGGAAGAAGCATCTCTTCCCGTCTGCTTTTTCCGCTTGCGCTGCCTCCCGGACGGCAGGCTTCCTCCCGCCGGGGAGACGGCACAGACAAGATCGCAATGAAAGGACTGGTGATTCCATTGCTGCTGGAAATGAAGCACATCACCAAGGTATACGGCTCTCTGCGCGCCAACGACGACGTTCATCTCTCCCTGGAAAAAGGGGAGATCCTGGCGGTTGTCGGCGAAAACGGCGCAGGCAAATCCACCTTGATGAAAATCCTCTATGGACTGGAGCGCCCCACCTCCGGTGAGATCTATCTCAACGGGGAGCTGCAGCACTTCCGCTCTCCCCACGACGCCATTGCCAAGAAGATCGGCATGGTGCAGCAGCACTTCATGCTGCTGGGCCCCTGCTCCGTGGCCGAGAACATCGTCTATGGCCGGGAGCCCCGCAAGCACGGCATCTTCTTTGACCGGGAGGCCGCCGTGCGCATTACGGAGTCTCTTTGCGAAAAGTACAGCCTGCACATTGACCCGAACCTGCGGGTATCCGACTGCCCGGTGGGACTGCAGCAGCGGGTGGAGATTCTGAAGGTCCTCTACCAGGACGCAGACATTATTATCTTCGACGAGCCCTCTGCCGTGCTGACGCCGCAGGAGGTCCGGGAGCTGCTGGCCACCATGCGCAAGCTGGCCCAGATGGGCAAGAGCATCATTATCATCACCCACAAGCTCCACGAGGTCATGGCCGTGGCCGACCGGGTCATGGTCATGCGGCTGGGCAAGTACATCAAGGAGATGCGCAAGGAGGACACCAGCATCGAGGAGATGTCCTACCTGATGGTGGGCCGCCACATTGTGGAGCGGGAGGTGGCCCCCAAGACCCCCGGCAACACGGTGCTGGATGTTCAGGACCTGGTCCTGGCCGGCTCCGAGAAAAAGAACATTCTGGACCACTTCAATATCCATGTGGATGCCGGCGAGATCGTAGGCATTGCCGGCGTGTCCGGCAACGGCCAGTCGGAGTTGATTGAGTGCCTGACGGGCCTGACCGCTCCCACCGGCGGCCATGTCCTGCTGGAGGGCAAGGATGTTACCGGCAAGACTGTGGGCCAGATTCGCCAGGCCGGCTGTGCCTGCATTCCGGAGGACCGCTACCTCTACGGCTGCGCCAAGGAGGCCACCCTGGCAGAGACGGCCATCATGGCCCACCAGCGCCAGAGCCAGATCTCCAGCCACGGTCTGCTCAACCCCAAGGGCATCCGGGCCTTCACCCAGCAGCTGCTGGACGGGTATGACGTGCGCAACAGCGGCCAGGAGCAAAAAGCCGGGGAGCTGTCCGGCGGCAACATCCAAAAGCTCATTGTGGCCCGGGAGATCGAGCAGCACTCTCCCCTGCTCATTGCGGCGGAGCCCACCCGCGGCGTGGACATCGGCGCCATGGAATTCATTCACAACAAGCTGCTGGAAAAGCGGGAGCGGGGCGGCGCCGTGCTCTTGATCTCCTCGGAGCTGACGGAGATCATGTCCCTCTCCGACCGGATCTATGTTATTTTTGAAGGCCGCGCCGTAGGCGAGTTCCGCAAGGCGGACGCCACGGAGGAGGCCCTTGGTATCCTGATGATGGGAGGATCACTCCATGAAGCAGTCTAACGGTTCCGCTTTCGGCCGCAGCTGTATGCGGTCGCTGCTGGCGCTGCGCCAGCCGCTGATCGCCGCGGTGTTCGGCCTGGTGGTCGGCGCGGTGGTCATCCTCGCCTGCGGCCAGAATCCTCTGCTGGTATACGCAGAGATGTTTGAAAAGTCCTTTCTCAAGCCCTATTACCTCTTCTCCACCCTGACCCGTGCCACGCCCATTATCATCTCCGCCATGGCCACCGCCATGGCCTGGCGGGCGGGCTACATCAACATCGGTGTGGAGGGCCAGATGATCACCGGTGCCTTTGCCGCCACGGTGTTTGCCCTGTATGTGCCCGGTCCTCCGGTGCTCATCTGCCTGCTGGCCTGGATTGTGGGCCTGATCGCCGGCGCGCTCTATGCCCTGCTGCCCGCCGTGCTCACCTGGAAGTTCAACGTCAGCATGGTCATCACCACGCTGATGCTCAACTACGTGGCAAGCTACATCACCAGCTACTTTGTCACCTATCCCCTCAAGGACACCGCCGGCGACGGCCTGGCCCTGCAGACTATGGAGCTGAGCGAGGCCATGCAGCTGCCCCGTCTGTCCTCCACCAGCACATTCAACGCCGGCTTTATTATCGCCGTCATCGTCATGCTGGCTATGCTCTACCTGACAAGACGCACGGTGTTCGGCTACGAGTCCAAGATGGGCGGCTTTAATGCAGCCTTTGCCCGCTACGGCGGCACCAAGCAGGTCAAAGTCATGATGATTACCATGGCTCTCTCCGGCGCCATCGCCGCCATCGGCGGCTCCACCGAGGTCTTCGGCATCAAGTACCGCTTCATCGATGGCATGTTCACCTCCACCAGCTACGCCTGGACGGGCCTCATGGCCGCCCTGATGGCCAACCTACATCCCGTGGGCATGTTCGTGGCCTCCATTTTCCTGTCCGGACTCCAGATCGGCGGCAGCGCCATCCAGCGCTCCATGGGCATTCCCCTGGAAATTGCGACCATTATCCAGTGCTGCATCACGCTGTTCGTCTCCGTGAAAGTGGTGTTCCAGTTTACCAGAAAGAAAAAGGCCAAGACCGCGGAAGGAGGGGCTCAGGCATGAACAGCGCGTATATTGCCTCTATCGTCAACTCCACCCTGCGCTCCACCACCCCCATTTTGCTGGCGGCGCTGGGCTGTGCCATCTGCAGCCGGGTGGGTGTGTTCAACATCGCCCTGGAAGCCCAGATGCTCATTGCGTGCTTCTGCTCCATTGTGGTGAACTACTTTACCGGCAGCGTGATTTTGTCCGTGCTGGCCGGCATCGTCTCCGGTGCGCTGGTAGGCGCCGTAGTGGCCGTGCTGCAGGTGAAGTACAAGGCCCCCGATATGGTTATCGGCACCTCCCTGAACCTGCTGATCAACGGTCTGACCACCTTCCTCCTGTACATGATCTTTGATGTGCGGGGCCGCCTGGTGGACGAGCGGCTGGTCCCCATTTACAAGATCAACCTGCCTGTTATCAAGGACATTCCCTTCCTGGGCCGGGTACTGGAAAACCTGACCATCATTGATTACCTGTGCTATGTGATCGCCATTGTGCTCTTCATTTTCCTGTTCAAGACCGTGGCCGGCTACCGGACACTGTCCGTGGGCATCAACAAGGCCGCAGCGGAGAGCCTAGGTACCAAGGGTACCCGCATCCAGATGTGGATGGTGATCCTCTCCGGCGCCCTGTGCGGCCTTGGCGGCACGGCACTGAGCATGGGCCAGGTGACCATGTTCACCGAGAACATGACCTCCGGCCGAGGCTTCATCGCCATGGCAGCCTCTTCCCTGGGCATGTCCCATCCGCTGCTGGTGATCTTCTCCAGCCTGTTCTTCGGACTGTGCCAGGGCATCGGCGTGGCGCTCCAGAATGTCATCAAGAGCCAGCTGACCTCTGCCCTGCCCTACATCGCCACCATTGTGGCACTGGTGATTTTCAGCCGGCGCACCACATCCTCCGGCAAGCTCCGCAAAAAAGGCTGAGCTGTCCATCCCGTATCCCCGCACTGGCCCGCTTTTTAGCGGGCCAGTGTCATCTTGGACGTTGTATCATCTGTCAGGAGGTTATTCTCATGTCTGAAAAGAATCTGCTCCCCTGCATTCACGTGGCCCCCGGCGATATCCCGCCCCGGGTATTGGTGTGCGGCGATCCCGCCCGGGCCGAGCGCATCTCCCACCGTCTGGAAAACGCCCGCTGCCTTGCCCAAAACCGGGAGTACTGGACCTACACCGGTACCTATAAGGGCGTGGAGGTGGCCGTTACCTCCCACGGCGTAGGCTGCGGCGGCGCCGCCATCGCCTTTGAGAGCCTGTGGCGGGCCGGTGCCAAAGTCATCATCCGCACGGGTACCTGCGGCGGCATGCAGCCCGACATTACCGCCGGCAGCCTCATCATTGCCACCGGCGCCTGCCGGGAGGAGGGCGTCACCGAGAAGATGATTCCCCTGTCCTATCCCGCCATTGCCGATGGCGAGGTGGTGGCGGCCCTGAGCGCCTCCGCCCGTGCCCTGGACATCCCCGTCCACAAAGGCATCGTATTGACCCAGGCGCTGTTCTATCCCGGCTTCCTGGAGTCCACCGTGAAGCTCTATGCCAAGGCCGGCGTCAAGGCCATGGAAAACGAGGTGGCAAGCCTGCTGGTGGTGGCCTCCCTCCACGGCGTCAAGGCCGGCGCCATCATCGCCGCCGATGCCCCCGCCTTCGAGCTGGTGGGCGTGGAGGGCTACAACCAGACCGCCGACGCTGCCGATGTGGCGCAGGCGGTGGAAAACGAAATCTCCATTGCCCTAGACGCCATCATTCAGGTACCTGTGGACTGATGTGAAACGTGGCCCCGCGGCAGCTGCCGCGGGGCCACGTTTTTTCTGACGGACAGGCTGCCTTCTCACCACACCGCAAAAAAAGCACCCGGGCCTTACGGTCCGGGTGCTTTTGCACTTCAGGGAAAACGCAGGAATCAGAACTGGGGCAGCTTTGCCACCACAGCAGCGCAGCGGGGGCAAAGAGTGGGATAGTTGGGGTCCTCGCCCACCTGGGTGGAGTGCATCCAGCAGCGCTCGCACTTGCCGCCCTTGGCCTCGCTGACAGCCACGGTCAGACCGGGATAAGCAGTGCCCTTGCCGGTCACGGCGCCCTCCTCGGGCTCTCCCGCAG
Organism: uncultured Oscillibacter sp.; assembly: GCF_900546705.1. Lineage (GTDB taxonomy): Bacteria > Bacillota > Clostridia > Oscillospirales > Oscillospiraceae > Oscillibacter. The sequence continues at coordinate 37,871 of NZ_URDP01000014.1, forward strand.
ACAGGCGGCAGTCAGAGACGATGAACAGCTCCGCCAGGTTCAGTCCGGCCACCTGCATCAGGGCAGAGGCGGTGGCGTCGTCCCCGGCGTGGAGGGTTACATGGGCCTCCAGGGCCTTGCCGATCTTCTTCTGGGCACGGGCGGTCTCCAGCACGGCGTTCACGTCGTCCCGCAGCTTTTCTACGACGGCCCACTTGGCCATCTCCTCATCGCTGAGGGCGTAGGCGGTGAAGGGCTTGTTCATCTCGTTGAACACTACGTTGCGGCCGTCGTCGCCGGCGCGATGGGGCATGGACTGCCAGATCTCATCGCAGGTGAAAGCCAGAATAGGAGCCATGATCTTGGTCATGGTGTCCAGAATCAGGAACAGGGCGGTCTGGGCACTGCGGCGCTTGAGGCCGTCAGCCTCCTCACAGTAGAGCCGGTCCTTGATGATGTCCAGATAGAAGTTGGACATCTCCACCACGCAGAAGTCATTGATGGCGTGAGTGACGGCGTTGAACTCGTAATCCTTGTATGCCTGCTCGCACTTTTCGATCAGGCTGTTCAGCGCAGTCACAGCCCAGCGGTCCAGAGGCTCCATTTCCTCGGCAGACACCAGGTGGTCTGCATCGAAGCCATTCAGGTTGCCCAGGCAGTAGCGGGCGGTGTTGCGGAACTTCAGATAGTTCTGGCTCAGCTGCTTGAAGATCTCGTGAGAGCAGCGCATATCGGCGTGGTAGTCGGCGCTGGCTGCCCACAACCGCAGCAGGTCGGCGCCGTACTTGTCCATGATCTCATAGGGGTCCATGCCGTTGCCCAGGGACTTGTGCATGGCCTTGCCCTCGCCGTCCACGGTCCAGCCGTGGGTGACGCACTCCTTGAAGGGCGCGCCCTGACCAAAGGCGCCCACGGCGGTGAGCAGAGAGGACTGGAACCAGCCGCGGTACTGATCCAGGCCCTCCAGGTACATGGTGGCAGGCCAGAAGCCCTGGTCCCGCTTCATAGCGGCGAAGTGGGTGGAGCCGGAGTCGAACCAGCCGTCCAGGGTGTCCTCTTCCTTTTCAAAGCCGGACTTGGAGCCGCAGTGGGGGCAGGTGAAGCCCTCGGGCAGGATCTCCTCGGCGGTCTTGGCGAACCAGGCGTTGGAGCCCTCCTTCTCAAAGAGGGCGGAGATGGCGGCAATGGTCTCGTCGGTGCAGATGGGCTTGCCGCAGTCCTTGCAGTACACCACGGGGATGGGCAGGCCCCACTTGCGCTGACGGGAGATGCACCAGTCGTTGCGCTCGCGGATCATGGACTTCATGCGGTCGATGCCCCAGCCGGGCACCCAGCGCACGTCGTCGCAGGCAGCGCAGGCCTCGTCCTTGAAGGCCTCCACGGAGCAGAACCACTGGGGGGTGGCGCGGAAGATGATGGGGCCCTTGCAGCGCCAGCAGTGGGGATAGCTGTGGACGATGTCCTCCTGGGCGAAGAGCACGCCGCTCTCCTTCATATCCTTGAGGATGATGGGGTTGGACTCGTCGGTGGTCAGGCCCGCGTACTTGCCGGCATAGTCGGTGTGGCGGCCCTGATCGTCCACGGGCACCACCATGTCCATGCCGTAGCGCTTGCAGGTCTGATAGTCGTCGGCACCGAAGCCGGGAGCCGTGTGGACGCAGCCGGTACCGGAGTCCATGGTAACGTAGTCGGCATTCACCAGACGGCTGGTCTTGGGCAGGAAGGGATGGTCCGCCAGCATGTTTTCAAAGAAGGAGCCGGGATGGGTCTCCACAATCTCGTAGCTTTCAAAGCCGCCGATCTTCATGACCTTCTCCGTGAGGGCCTCGGCCATGATATAGATCTCCCCGTTGGGGGCCTTTACCAGGGCATAGGACTCATCGGGGTGCAGGGCAATGGCCAGGTTTCCGGGCAGCGTCCAGATGGTGGTGGTCCAGATCACGAAATAGAGCTTGCTCTTATCCACATTGGGGAGCTTGCCGAGATCGTCGTGCATGGGGAACTTCACATACACGGTGGTGCAGGGATCGTCCTGATACTCGATCTCCGCCTCGGCCAGAGCCGTCTCGTCGTGGGGGCACCAGTACACGGGCTTGAGACCCTTGTAAATGTAGCCCTTCTGGTACATCTTTCCGAACACCTTCACCTCTTCGGCCTCAAAGCCGGGGTGCATGGTGGCGTAGGGATGCTCCCAGTCGCCCAGGACGCCCATGCGCTGGAAGCCCTCGCTCTGGACATCCATGTAGTGCTGGGCAAACTCCTGGCAGGCGGAACGGAAGTCAGGCACGCTCATCTCCTTGCGGTTGAGCTTGTTCTGCTTGATGATGGCAGACTCGATGGGCATGCCGTGGTTATCCCAGCCGGGGATATAGGGGGTATAATAGCCCCGCATGGCATAGGAACGGGTGATGAAGTCCTTGATGGCCTTGTTGAGGGCGTGACCCATGTGCAGGGCGCCGTTACTAAACGGAGGGCCGTCGTGCAGGTTGAACAGGGGCTTGCCCTCGTTCTTTTTGAGCATCTCATGATAGACGTCCTGGTCCTTCCAGCGCGCCAGCATCTCCGGCTCCCGCTTGGGCAATCCCGCCCGCATGGGGAAGTCCGTCTTTGGCAGATTGATGGTCTTGTTGTAATCCATATCCGCTTCTCCTTTATATCCACAAATTTGTTCAGGCAAAATAAAAACACCCTGTCTCTCACTAAAGAGACAGGGTGCGGAAAACACTCTGCGGTACCACTCTTCTTGCCGTCCCCTTACGGGATGCGGCCTCTCGCAGCCCGCCGTCACGGGCCGATGCGCTAACGGGCATCACGCGTCCTGTCCTACTCGCGTCGTCTTTCAGCAGGAGGCTCCAAGGGGATCTTCGCCCTTCCCGCCCGTCCGCCTTGCACCAAACGGCGGCTCTCTTCACGGGGAAAAAGGGGTACTCGTCCTTATCTACGCCAATTATCCAATTCCTTGCCTATGATATCACGTTCCGCCGGTTTGTCAACTGTTTTTCCGGCAAAACCGGCGAAAAACTTCACTGATAACGAAACTGTCTTTTTGCATAGTCGTCCACGGCGGAAATAAACATCTCCCAGTTCCGGAATTCCAGCAGCCGTGCTCCTTTCATCTCATGAAAGGAGACAATCTTCCGCTCTGCATCCACCCAGATCCGCCAGACCCGCGCCCTTCCCGCCTGCTCCATGGTTCCGCTCCCTCCCATTTCCTCCTATCTTATGCGATTTTCGCATAAAAATCAATATGCATTTTTTGCATATCATAGAATGGACAAAAACGCAGGAGGGATCGCCATGTATTGCCGTCTGCGGGAACTGCGGGAGGACCGCGATCTGAAGCAGCAGACCGTGGCGGCGGTGCTCCACGTCTCCCAGGCCACCTATTCCCGCTATGAAAGCGGCTCACTGGACATTCCCAGCGCCGCGCTGATTGCCCTGGCCCGTTTTTACCGGACCAGCACGGACTATCTGCTGGGGCTGACCAGTTGTCCCGTCCCCTACCCAGATTAAAAAAGGACGCCCGACGGGCGTCCTTTTTGGCGGATCTTCTTATTGATAGCGGTACTGCTTCCCGGAATACTGGTCCACACAACTCAAAAACATCTCGTGGCTGTGAAATTCCAGCATCTGGCAGCCCTCCTCCTCGTGGAAAGACACAATACGGCGCTTGGTGTCCACCCAGATTCTCCAGAGATTGTTCACAACCTGCTTTTGCTCCATTTGGAAGGCTCCCTCCTTCTTATGGCCCGGCGCAGCGGGGTTTTACTTATAAGACGATTCAGCCGGCCGTTTTGTTTCACTTTTTTAAAAATTTTTTTATTTTCGGACAATCACGACGCCTCCAGCGCCGCCGCCACATCGTCCAGAAATTCCGCCCACGCCTCTGGATGTTCTACATAGTACAGGGGGCAGAGCTTCCCCGTCACATCGTAGTGTCGGATCACGTCCTTTTCCGGGTCCAGGTGAAACTCCCTGCACAGCCAGGCCGTCAGCTCCACCGTGCGCTCATAGGTCACCTGGGAAAACTCCCCTGTCTCGTCCGGGTGGCACACCTCAATGGACACCGTATCGTCATTGCGGCTGTTGGAGGCATAGGCCACTTCCGTCAAGGGCACGCAGGCGATGACCTCTCCCTCCAGTCCCACCACAAAGTGGCTGGAAGCATAGGTCCCGTCGGTACCGGAGGCCAGGGAGGCAAAATAGTTCCGGTTGGCCTGCGCGGTGGTGCCGGGATTGCCCACATAGTGGACCACCACGCCGTCGATTTTCTCCAGGGGCGTGCCGGGACGGGAGTAGGGATTGACGGGCAGATAGTCCTCCTGTACGTACTCCGGCAGGGGGACTCCCTCCCCCGGCAGTCCCCGGTTCGTCAGGAATAGCACCGCGGCCAGCACCGCAGCCGCGGCTGCCAGCCACAGCGGAGAAACCCGGCGGGTACGGCGGCGGCGTCTTGTCTGTACGGTGGTCATGCCGTCAGCACCATGGCGCCTACGACGCTGGTGGTGGCAGACGGGTCTGCGGAGGGTTCCGCCTCCACCGTATGCTCCTCCGGCTCCAGGACCTGGGCCGTATCGATGATCCCGTCCTCCTCCGCTTCGTAGGCATCATACCGGTCCGGGTACATCTGACCGTTGGTCAGCAGGTCCTTCTCCGTCACCAGCGCCAGCTTCTCCAAGCAGGCCACGGTGTAGTTCATGCCCGAGTGCACCGTGATGGTAATCCAGTCGGTGTCGGTGCCGTTCTTCCCCTGGCGGGTAAAGCTCAGATCCAGGCTCATGGCGTAGTCGTCCCGGTCCGTATTTTTGAACCAGTCCGGATCGCCCCAGGCGCCCACGGCGGCATCCTGGGCCACGGCGTTCAGGATGGCTGTGGCCTCCCGGCTGCCCAGATCATAGCCCTGTCCCTGGGCCTCCACATACAGGCTGCCGCCGTCGGGTGTGAAGCCGTCGTCCAGATGCAGCCGCTTTTGCTTCATGGTCTGGCTGCGCACCAGGGCGTCCAGCTGGGCATCGTAGGTGCCGTCCTGGGCAATCCGTTCCCGGGTAAGCGTCAGGCGGTAAAATCGTTCCACCCGGATGCCGGAGCGGAGGGTGTAGTTCAGATTCAGGGCGTTGCCGTAGCTGACGTCACTGTCCTCGGGCCAGGGGCCGTCGGAGTCCATCTCTCTGATATATGCCTCGTCGGCCACAATGGTCTGGTGCAATTCCCGCACCTGCTGGATGAGGGTGTCGTCCTCACCGGGGGTCAGGGTATAGGTATTGCCGTCCACCTGCACCTCCAGCTGCCGCAGCTGGCTCAGCTCCGGTACCCGGCACTCCACGCCCAGTACATCCGTGTGCATGCCGATGCAGAAGGCGGCCGAGAGCACCACCACCGCGACGAGAGACTTCCAGCTGCCCCGGAATACCCGCAGCGACTTTGCCAGCAGCATGGACGCGGCGTAGTAGCCGATGATGCCGGCAATCACCAGGCACACGGTCATGGGCAACGCCTCGTAGGTGGAGCTGTAACTGTACTGAAAGCTGCGCCAGAACAGCTCGTAGAGCAGCAGTCCGCCCAGAGAGCCCACCAGCACCGTCACGCCCCAGCGGAACACCGGCCGCAGCCACCGCACGGCCATCACGTCCCCGGCGGACTCGCTGTGGCGGCGGCGGTAGGCCCCGTAGGCCAGCACCAGCAGCACCACGCCCACCAGGGCGTAGACGGCAATGAGCCATGCGTTTTCCAGCGTCACGGCAGAGAGCATCCGGTTGTACTCGCCGCTTTCCGCGGTGATGTCCACGTATTCAAGATTTGTGTTCAGATGGTGCACCAAGTACACCGTGGGGCTGAGAAACTCGGCCACGCCCGTATAGTCGGACGTGAAGCCGAACAAAAAGCCCTGGGCAAAGGAGGACACCAGAAAGTCCGCCAGCACCGCCAGAAAGTGCAGCAGGAAGTAAAGAACCGGCAGGGCGAAGATGTTGCCGGTGACGAAGGCCACGAAGGTGGCGCTGGCAAAGTAGAAAAAGCTCTCCCCCACCACCGCCAGGATAGTGATGCCCAGACCCACCGGGTCAAGGGCGCGGGCGTACAGGGTCACCAGAACGCACAGTCCGCCGGTGACGGCGTAGGGAATGAGCATCATGGCCATGCCGGAGAGGAAATTGGTGAAAAACAGTCCCCGGCGCTCTATGGGCAGCGTGTGCATGAGCCCCACACTGCGGGCATTATAGAGATAGCTCCACACGGTCATGGCGCACAGCACCGCGTAGCAAAGGGTCAGGGCCGGCAGCACCCAGGACACCGTCGCGTAATAGACTCCGGTCATCTCCAGGGGAGCAATGGCGGTATGCTTGCGCACCAGCTGCAAAAAAAGCGCCAGAGGGAACAGGGCTCCCACAAAGGACGCAAGGCCCCACAGCGGCCAGAACCGGCTCAGGTTCTTGCGAAAGAGGGTGCCGTTAAAGCACGATGTCCTTGACTGCATAATCTGCACCTCCCAGCTCGTAAATGAAAATCTCCTCCAGCGTCAGCGGCACCGCGTCCACCAGCATGGGCTGGTAGGCCATGAGCCGCTCCGTGGCCTCCTGGGCGTTCATGCGCATGATGAGCGTATGCACCCGCCCCACGCGGGAGGCATGCAGCACCGGAAGTTCCGGCGGCACCGTATCCTGGCCGTCCCGGAATACCACCTGCATCTTGACCATGTTGTCCTGGAGCTGCTCCAGCGACCGCTCCAGCAGCACCTTGCCGTGGTCCATGATGCCCACGTGGTCACACACATCCTCCAGCTCCCGCAGGTTGTGGGACGAGACCAGCACCGTGGTGCCCCGCTCGGCCACGTCGCCCATGACCAGCGACCACACCTGCCGCCGCATGACCGGATCCAGCCCGTCCACCGGCTCATCCAGAATGAGATACTCCGGCATACAGCAAAGGGCCAGCCAGAAGGCCACCTGCTTTTGCATACCCTTGCTCAGGCGGCGGATCATCCGCTTTTCGTCAATGGAAAACACATCCTTGAGCTTTTCGTACCGCTCCATATTGAAATTGGGATAGAATCCACGGTAAAAGCGCATCATATCCCGAACGGTGGCCTGGAGAAAATAGTACCAGTCGTCGGGGATGGCAGCCACCCGGGCCTTGAGCGCCGCATTTTCCCAGATGTCCTCCCCGCCCATGGAGATGGTACCGCCGTCCTGGCGGTAAATCCCCGTCAGATGGCGGATCAGGGTGGACTTGCCTGCGCCGTTGGGCCCCACCAGACCGTACACGCTGCCGGTGGGAATGGTTAGGGTGGCTCCGTCCAGCGCGGCAAAGCCGTCAAACCGCTTGACGAGTTCCTTCACTTCAATCATTTCCCGTACGCCTCCTTTACCAATGCCCCCAGCTCCTCCGCTGTGACGCCCAGATATCGTAGCTCCGCCAGCAGCTCCCGCAGCTGGCGCTCCAGCTCCTCCCGGCGGCCGTCCTCCGCTCCGGCACTGCCGGAGGCGAAACTGCCCTTGCCCGGGACGGAGTAAATGTAGCCCTCACCCTCCAGTTCGTTATACGCCCGCTGGATAGTATTTGGGTTGATGGCAAGCTGCGCCGCCAGCGCCCGCACCGACGGCAGCTTCTCATCCGGGCCGATGCCGCCGGTGACGATCAGCTTTCGCAGTCCGTCCTTGATCTGCTCATAAATGGGTCGGGAATCCCGATAGTTCAGGCTGATCATCCTATCACCCTCCCTTCCGCGGCGGGTCCCGGCCGCCGCGACAACTGTATTAACTGTTCTAGTACAGTTAGGATACTACCCAAACATGCGGTTGTCAATCCCCCTTTTGCCCATTGGACGTCTTATTATTTAAAAAAGTATCCGAAAAGTACGGATTTCCTCTTTACAACCGCTTCCGGCTGTGGTATGCTCTCAAAGAACGCCAATGTCGGCGTATCATGCCCCGGCGCTTCGTTTTGCGGACTTTCACCGGCCCAAAGCGCAGTATCGTGGGGAATATTCAGAAAGGTGGAACTTAACCATGCTTCGTAAGGAACAGAAGACCGCTATCATCGATGCCAACCGCACTCATCCCACGGACACCGGCTCTCCCGAGGTCCAGATCGCCATTCTCACCGAGCGCATCAACGTGCTCACCGAGCATATGCGCGCCAATCCTCAGGACAAGCACTCCAACCGGGGCCTGCTGAAGATGGTCGGTAAGCGGCGCAGCCTGCTGGACTACCTGCAGAAGAAGGACATCGAGCGTTACCGCGCCCTGATTGCCAAGCTGGGCATCCGTAAGTAAGTTTGAAACAGGGTGGTGTAGACTTCTGCACCACCCTTCTTTCACATTTTCCACCGGCGCCATGAGAGCCTCTCAAGCCTTTAGCAGTTGAAAAAACGCCCTTTTTCTTCCCGGGCAGGACGCTTTTTCAAGTGCTAAATGGTTGGCTCCCATGGATGAAATCCAAACGAAAAGGAGATTGTTATGTCAACCATTATTACCAAGAGACAGTTCCCCGGCTACCACAAGTACGAGATGGAACTGGCCGGCCGCCCCCTGTTCATGGAGGTGGGCAAGATGGCCGAGCTGGCCAACGCCGCCGTTATGGTGGGCTACGGCGACACCCGGGTGCTCTGCTGCGCCACCGCCGCCCCCCGTCCCCGGGACGGCATTGACTTCTTCCCCCTGAGCGTGGACTTTGAGGAAAAGCTCTACGCCGTGGGCCGCATCCCCGGCTCCTTCAACCGCCGGGAAGGCCGTCCCGGTGAGAAGGGAATCCTCACCAGCCGCGTCATCGACCGGCCCATCCGTCCCCTGTTCCCCTATGACTTCCGCAACGACGTGTCCATTATGTGCACCGTCATGAGCGTGGACCACGACTGCTCTCCCGAGATCGCCGCCCTCATCGGCACTTCCGCCGCCCTGGCCATCTCCGACATCCCCTGGAACGGCCCCGTGGGTGCCCTGAAGGTAGGCCTGGTGGACGGCAAGCTGGTGTTCAACCCCACCAGTGAGCAGCGCAAGGTCAGCGATCTGGACGTGACCGTGGTCTCCACCCACAAGAAGGTGGTCATGATCGAGGCCGGCGCCAACGAGGTGCCCAACGACGTCATGTTTGAGGCCATCCGCTCCGCCCATGAGGAAAACCAGAAGGTGATTGCTCTCATCGACCAGATGGTCGCCGAGGTGGGCAAGCCCAAGTTCGACTATCCCCATGCCGACTTCAACCAGGAGCTGTTCGACGATATTGTTGCCAACTTTATGGACGAGGCCAAGGCCGCCATGGACACCGACGACAAGAACGTCCGCGAGGCCCGCTGGAACGCCATGATCGAAAAGTGGCATGAGAAGTATCTGGAGCAGTACCCCGACATGGACAAGTACCTGGAGGAGTTCACCTACAAGTTCCAGAAGAAGATTGTCAAGCAGTGGCTGCTGGAAGGCCACCGCGTGGATGGCCGCGCCAAGAACGAGATCCGTCCCCTCAGCGCCGAGGTGGGCGTGCTGCCCCGGGCTCACGGCTCCGGCCTGTTCACCCGCGGCCAGACCCAGGTGCTCTCCGTGTGCACGCTGGACACCCTCTCCGCCTGCCAGAAGCTGGATACCATCTGGGAGGAGACGGAGAAGCGGTATATGCACCACTACAACTTCCCCGGCTACTCCGTGGGCGAGGCCAAGCCCGCCCGCTCCCCCGGCCGGCGTGAGATCGGCCACGGCGCTCTGGCAGAGCGGGCTCTGCTGCCCGTGCTGCCCTCCGTGGACGAGTTCCCCTACGCCATCCGCGTGGTCAGCGAGGTGCTCTCTTCCAACGGCTCCACCTCCCAGGGCTCCATCTGCGGCTCCACCCTGGCCCTCATGGACGCCGGCGTGCCCATCAAGGCCCCCGTGGCCGGCATCTCCTGCGGCCTGATTCAGGACGACGACGGCTCCTTCACCACCTTCATCGATATCCAGGGTGTGGAGGACTTCCACGGTGAGATGGACTTCAAGGTGGGCGGCACCAAGAAGGGCATCACCGCCATCCAGATGGACCTGAAGAACGACGGATTGACCATGGAGATCATCAAGGAAGCTCTGGACATCACCTACGACGCCCGGTGCGAGATCCTGGACCAGATTATGCTCCCCTGCATCTCTGAGCCCCGGAAGGAAGTGTCCAAGTACGCTCCCAAGATGCTGACCATGCACATCGATCCCTCCAAGATCCGGGAGGTCATCGGCTCCGGCGGCAAGGTGATCCAGAAGATCGTGGCCGACACCGGCGCCAAGATCGACATCA
>NZ_URDP01000015.1 GCF_900546705.1 uncultured Oscillibacter sp.
GGTTCTGCTTGATGTCCCAGAGCTTCTGGGACAGGTCCACATAGTAGTTGTGGGGATTTTCAAACCGTTTGACCTCATCCCACAGCGTGTCCACCTGCTCACGGCAGTAAGCCTGGATCTCCTTGAGGTCCGGCCGGCGGTACACCAGCTGTCCTTTCCGGAATACCGGCACCTGCAGCTCCCGGATGGTAAAGTCCGTATAGGTCTTGCGCTTCCAGGTAGCCTGAGGATCAAACAGCTCCAGCGGCGCGGACGCGTCCACCTGCTCGTCCCACACGGCGATGTAGTCCGCCTCCGCCTTGCCGGTTTTGCGGTCGAAGATCCGGTAGACCTTTTTGAAGTGGGGGTTCGTGATCTTGTCCACATTCTCGCTGACCTTGATCTTGGGGATGATGTTGCCCTGGGCATCCTCCACCGCCGCCAGCTTGTACACGCCGCCGAACACCGGCTGGCTGCTGGCAGTAATCATCCGCTCGCCCACGCCGAACAGATCCACCTGGGCGCCCTGGCGCAGCAGATCCCGGATAATATACTCGTCCAGGGAGTTGGACGCGGAGATCTGGCAGGATTCCCACCCGGCCTCGTTCAGCATCTTCCGGGCCTCCCGGGTCAGGTAGGCAATGTCGCCGGAGTCCAGCCGGATGCCGCACTTGGTAATGCCTCTGGGCCGGAGCACCTCGTTGAAAGCCCGGATGGCGTCGGGCACGCCGGACTTGAGCACATTGTAGGTGTCCACCAGGAGCGTCGCGCTGGTGGGATAGATCTCACAGTAGGTCTTGAATGCCTCGTACTGGCTGTCGAACATCTGGACCCAGGAGTGGGCCATGGTGCCGCCGGCGGGGACCCCGTAGAGCTGGTCGGAGATGGTGCAGGCCGTTCCCTTGCAGCCGCCGATAAATGCGGCCCGGGCGCCGGTGATGGCGCCGTCGTTGCCCTGGGCCCGGCGGGAGCCGAACTCCAGCACCGTCCGCCCCTCCGCGGCCCGGACGATCCGGTTTGCCTTGGTGGCAATGAGGCTCTGGTGGTTGATGGTCAGCAGCGTGAACGTCTCAATGAGCTGTGCCTGGATGGCAGGCGCCCGCACAGTCACCACCGGCTCCCGGGGGAAGATGGGCGTGCCCTCGGGGATGGCCCAGATATCACCGGTAAAGCGGAAGCGGCGCAGATAGTCCAAAAAGCCCTCGGAGAAGAGCCCTTTGCTGCGCAGGTACGCAATGTCCTCTTCATCGAAGTGCAGGTTTTCAATATAGTCGATCAGCTGGTCCAGCCCCGCGCACACGGCGAAGCCGCCCTTGTCCGGCACGTCCCGGAAAAACACATCGAAGTAGGTGATGCGGTCCTGATAGCCCGCCTGGAAGTAGCCGTTGCCCATGGTCAGCTCATAGAAATCGCAGAGCATGGTCAGATTCAGTTTCTGTTCGGAATTCATAACACACCTCGGTTTAGTTTCCAGTGTCTTGTCACTTGACTTGATTATAAGCGGCCCGTCCCTGAAAAGCAATCATTTTTCGAAAATATGTCAAATTTTTGTCAAATTCCCGTTGACAACCGTCCCGCCCCCTCTTATGATGGGACTGATTACGATACGCCCGGGCATTTGCCCGTCGCGGAAAGGATACCGATATGGATATCGTTTTGGGAATTGACATCGGCGGCTCCACCACCAAGATCGTGGGGCTGCATACAGACGGCAGCGTGGTGTCCATGCTGCGGGTCCGGGCGGAGGACCAGGTCACCAGCCTCTACGGCGCCCTGGGCAACTATCTCACCAGCAACGGCTTCTCCCTGAAAGACGTGCGGCGGGTGGTGCTCACCGGCGTAGGCGCCTCCTATGTGGACGGGGACATCTACGGCCTGCCCACCTGCAAGGTGGACGAGTTCTCCGCCAGCGGCACCGGCGCTCTGGCTCTCTCCGGCCAGACCTCCGCTGTGGTGGTCACCATGGGCACCGGCACCGCCTTTTTGTGGGCCGAGCGCAGCGGCGCCGTGCGCCACCTGTGCGGCAGCGGCATCGGCGGCGGTACCCTGGGCGGCCTTTGCCGCAAGCTGGTGGGCATGGAGCGCTTCGGCCAGATCAAGAAGCTGGCGGAGCAGGGGGATCTGACCCAGGTGGATCTGACCATCCGGGACATCACCCGCAATCCCGCGCCCACCCTGGACCCCACGCTCACCGCCGCCAACTTCGGCAATCTGGCAGAGGACGCCTCCCCCGCGGATCTTGCCGCCGGTGCGGTGAATCTGGTGCTCCAGGCCATCGGCACCATGACGGTGCTGGCCTGCCAGTGCTGCAAGACCCAAACCGTGGTGCTCACCGGCTCCATGACCACGCTGCCCCAGGTAAAGACCAACTTTGAAAACTTTGAAAAGCTCTACGGCATCCACTATATCATTCCCGACAGCGCCACCTTTGCCACCGCCATCGGGGCGGGACTTTGCAGCCTGAAGAAAAAAGCGGTGGAGGCCGGGAGGTAAGGATGGACGCACTGTGGCCGGTCTACCATCCGGAACTTCCGCCGCTGCTCCGCCGTCTGGCGGCAACCGCCCCCATGGAGCGGCTGCGGCAGGTGGGGATGAACTGCGGGTGCGAGTACACGTCCTTTTCCCGGTTCCGCCATCTGCCCCCCTACTCCCGCTATGACCACAGTCTGGGCGTGGGGCTCATTGTCTGGCACTTTACCGGTGACGCCGCCCAGGCCGCGGCGGGACTTCTCCACGACGTGGCCACCCCGGTGTTCGCCCACACGGTGGACTTTCTCCGGGGGGACCACCTGCGTCAGGAGGCCACCGAGGCGCCTACCGCCGCCGTCATCTCCGGCAGCGGGGAGATCCGCGCCGTGCTGGAGCAATCCGGCGTGGACGTGGACGCGGTGTGCGACTATCACCGCTATCCCATTGCCGACAACGATCCCCCGGGCCTGTCCGCCGACCGGCTGGAGTACACCCTGGGCAATCTGATCAACTACGGCCTCCTTTCGCCCCACCGGGCGGCAGCCCTCTATGGTGATCTGACCGTGGACACCAACGAGCAGGGCGTGCCGGAGCTGGCGTTCTCCACAGCGGAGGCTGCTGCGGAATTTGCTTTTTCCAGTCTGAAAACCAGCCGCATCTATGTGGCGGACGAGGACCGCTTTTCCATGGAACTGCTCTCCCGTCTGCTGCGCCTGGCCCTGGACCGGGGCGTGCTGACGCCGGAGGATCTGAACGGGACTGAGCCTCGCGTCATCGCCCGGCTGGAATCAGATCCGGTCTGTGCCCCCCTCTGGGCCTCGTTCCGGGCCTGTAACCGGGTCCGCAGTGAGGCTGTTCATCCTGCCCGGGGACGGTGGCTGCAGGTAGGGGCCAAACTGCGCTGCATCGACCCACTGTGCCGCCATTTGGGCCGGGTATCCGCGTGGAACAGCGGATTTGCCCGGGAGCTGGCCCGGTTCCGTGCCCTGCCGCTGAACGGCTGGCTGGGCGAGTTTCCCTTTTGACAACAATACCCCCGGCGCCTGACAGGTGCCGGGGGTATTTTGTGCGTTGATTATTCTTCGCCGTTGTCCTCAGAGGTTTCCTCGTCGTCCAGGCTGGTCAGATCGAACTCCAGCTTCTCGCCGCAGTTGGGGCAGATGACCTCGCCGTCGGAGAGGATGGAATCGTCGAAGTAGATGGTTTCTTCGCAGGTGGGGCAGGTAGTGGCATAGCACTCCTCATCCTCATCCGCATCTTCCTCTTCGTACTCATCCTCGTCGTCCTCGTCCTCGCCGAAGACCACGTCTTCCACGTCCTCCAGATCGTCGCTGACGGCGTCCAGGCCATCGCCCAGCTCGTCGGCGTAATCCTTCATATCCTCCAGCTCCAGGGCAATGTCATCCAGCACATCGATGATGGCGGCGAGCAGCTTGCCCTCCTTCTTCTCGGTGTCCAGCTCCATGCCTTCCACCAGGCCCTTCAGATAGGCGACCTTCTCGGTAATTTCCATAACAATGGCTCCTTTCATTTAAAAGTAGCGTTTCTTACATATTCCAAAGGGGGGACAAAAGTCCCCCCTTTTTGGCAATTATTCCTTGCAGCGGCCCAGATACTCGCCGGTGCGGGTATCGATCTGGATCTTCTCGCCCTCGTTGATGAACAGGGGCACCTTGATCACAGCGCCGGTCTCCAGCGTGGCAGCCTTGGTCACGTTGGTGGCGGTGTCGCCCTTGACACCGGGCTCGGTCTCCGTGACCACCAGATCCACGAAGTTGGGGACTTCCACGGTGAACACGCTGCCCTTGTAGCTGAGCAGGGAGCACATGGTGTTCTCCTTGACGAACTGGAACGCATCGCCCAGCACGTCCTTGTTCAGGGGAACCATATCATACGTCTCGGGGTCCATGAAATAGTACAGGTCGCCGTCGTTGTAGCTGTACTCAGCGTTCTTGCGCTCCACAGCCACCTGCTCGAACTTGGCGCTGGGGTTGAACGCCTCTTCACGGACAGCGCCGCTGATCACATTCTTATACTTGGTACGCACAAAGGCCGCGCCCTTGCCAGGCTTGACGTGCTGGAAGTCCACGACCAGCATGGGCTTTCCGTCCATCTCGAAAATCATTCCCTTGCGGAAATCGCCGGCAGTAATGGTAGGCATAGGTTTTCCTCCTCACAAACTCTTACGGGGAAATGCCCTGGCACTCCCCCTGCTTTCTATAATCAGTAAAATTACCAGAGATAATTTTACCGTATGTTGCCCGGTAATGCAAGCATTTTTCAGCCACTTCTTGGTTTTTTTCCGTCCTGACGGGCCATTTTCCGGCGGCAGATGGCCTTGAACGGCGCTTGCAGGGCGTGGAGCACCTTCTGCCACGCCGTCACCGCGCCGCCCAGCGGCTCCACCATCAGGCTCAGTACCCCCGCCCGCCGGGCGGCCAGCACATCGGTCAGGAGTTTGTCCCCCAGCATGGCCGTGTGGGCGCGGTCGGCGCCCGCGCGGGCCATGGCCGCCTCCAGTCCCCGGGTGGATGGCTTGCCCGCCCGGCCCTGATAGGGAATGCCCAGATCCGCACAGAAATCGTGGACCCGGCGGCCCGAGCGGTTGTTGGAGACGATCATCACGTCAATCCCGGCACGCTCCATCTCCTCCAGCCACGCCCGCAGTGCCGGCGTGGGGTGCCGGGTCTTTTTTTCCGCCAGCGTAAAGTCCAGATCGCTCAAAAGCAGTGTGATACCGCAGCTGCGCAGCAGCGCCGGTGTGATCTCATCATAGGACGCGAACAGGCGGTCCGGGATCAGCGAAACAGGCATAATGGACTCCTCACTTGCATAACATTGCTCACAGTATAACAGCTTTTGCACAACCACACAAGGGGGAAACAGCCATGCAGATCTACCTGGCAGTCACACCCGGGGAGTACCCGTCCGCCTCCGGGTTCAGCCGCTCCTTTGCCCATGTGGCCTACCGTATCGGGCCGGAGTCCCGGCTGCTGCGGCAAAACCTGCTTTTGCAGGTCCAGGGAGGGCTTCTCTCCCTCAGTGACCGGGATGCTCCGCCCATCACAGCGCCGGAAGTTCTGTGCACGGGAGTGGTACGGGAGTGCGCCCGCCGGAACTACGCCGGCGTACTGCTGGATTTCGAAGCCCTGCCCGCCGAGGACCGCCGGGCCTTCGCCCGGCTTTTGGCCCAGCGCCTGCGGCACAGCCGCCGGACGCTTTATGTGCCCGAGGTCTACGCCGTTCCCGGCGCCGTCCCCTTGATCTGTACGGCTCTGTCCGGCGGGAGCTTTTCCCAGCGTCTCCAGGAGGCCGCCCGGCAGTTCGGCGGTGCAGAGCATCTGGGGCTGGACGTGCAGCGGCTGCGGATGGATTTCACCCTGCCTGCCAGGACCGGTGAGGGGCGTCCCCTCTCCGCCGAGGAATTCCGCGCCCTGGTGGAGCGGGAATCCCCTGCCGTCTTTTTCTCCCAGGAGCTGTGCGCCCGCTACTTTACCTACAGCCGGGACCTGGAGACGCACTTCGTCCTCTTTGACGACGAGGGTACCCTCCGCCAGAAGCTGCGCACCGGCGCTTCCATGGGCTTTTCCGCCGCGTTTTTCATGTGGCCGGAGATCCGGGACATTGCCGGGAAGCTGGCACTGACCGGAAAATAAAAACGGTGCCGCACAAATTGTGCGGCACCGCCTGCGACAGATTAATAATAACGCTTCTTGTTCTTCCGAGCAGCCTCAGACTTCTTGCGACGCTTGACGCTGGGGCTCTCATAATGCTCTCTCTTGCGAACCTCAGCAATGACACCAGCCTTGGCGCAGCTGCGCTTAAAACGCTTCAGAGCGCTGTCGATGGACTCGCCGTCCTTCACATGGATCTCAGACATCTATATTTCCCTCCCTCCGAGGTATCCGGCTCAATCCAGGATACTTTAAGGGCCATAAACTATGGCTTTAACAAAGCTATTATACGGATACTTCTATAGAATGTCAAGGGATTTTTTCGTTTGCTTTTCCACAATAATTCGACAAGTGTGGAAAATTTCCGCCTGTCCCGGGGAAATCTCTGTGGAAAAGCCGGCCGGACAGGCGCTGTCCGGCCGGCTTGCCATCCACAATCTTCAATGCGGTTTTCCTTACCGGGGCTTGACGATCAGGTTCACCAGCCACTTCTTGGCACCCCACGGAATCTTTCGATTCCGCGGGGACCCCGCATTGGACTCAACCGGGCAGGCAAAGCCCGCCCGGTTCAAGGTTTTGCCTCCGGCAAAACGCTTGCACGCGCCACCGGGCGCGAAGGCCCTTACTGGGGCTTGACGATCAGGTTCACCAGCCGGTTCTTGACCAGAATGGTCTTGACGATCTGCATGCCCGCCGTGGCCTTGGCCACCTTGTCCAGTGCCATGGCCGCGGACACCACCGTCTGCTCGTCGCTGTCGGCAGGAACGGTGATGGTGCCCTTGAGCTTGCCGCCCACCTGCACGGCCATGGAAACCGTGGAAGCCACGGTCTTGCTGGCATCGTACTGGGGCCACTGGGCCTGGCAGCACATCTTGCCGGTCTGGGCAGCAAAGCCCAGGTTCTCCCACAGCTCCTCGGTGATATGGGGAGCGAAGGGGTTGAGCAGCAAAATGAGATAGCGCAGGTCGCCCCGGGTGCAGCCGTTGGAAGAAAGCTCGTTGACCATGGTCATGAGGGCGGCGATGGCGGTGTTCATCTTCAGGTTGTTGATGTCGTCCGTCACCTTCTGGATGGTCTTGTGGATGATAGGCTCGTTGGCAGGGGTCGCCTCATAGCTCTCGCCGGCATTTTCCGCCAGGTTCCAAACACGGTCCAGGAAACGCTTGGAGCCCTTGACGGCGTCGTTGGACCAGGTGGCGGCCTTCTCGAAGTCGCCGATGAACATGATATAAAGCCGCATGGTGTCGGCACCGTACTGCTCCACAATATCGTTGGGGTTGACCACGTTGCCCCGGGACTTGGACATCTTCTCGCCGCCCTCGCCCAGGATCATGCCGTGGCTGGTGCGCTTGGCATAGGGCTCCTTGGTGGGCACCACGCCGATGTCGTAGAGGAACTTATGCCAGAAGCGGGAGTAGAGCAGGTGCAGCGTGGTGTGCTCCATACCGCCGTTGTACCAGTCCACGGGAGACCAGTAGTCCAGCGCCTCCTTGGAGGCCAGAGCCTTGTCGTTGTGGGGGTCCATATACCGCAGGAAGTACCAGGAAGAGCCGGCCCACTGGGGCATGGTATCCGTCTCCCGCTTGGCGGGGCCGCCGCACTTGGGGCAGGTGGTGTTGACCCAGTCGGTCATCTTGGACAAGGGGCTCTCGCCGGTGTCGGTGACCTCGTAGCTGTCCACCTCCGGCAGCAGCAGCGGCAGCTGATCCTCCGGCAGGGGTACCCAGCCGCACTTGGGACAGTTCACCAGGGGGATGGGCTCGCCCCAGTACCGCTGGCGGGAGAACACCCAGTCACGCAGCTTGAAGTTGGTCTTGGGATGGCCCAGGCCCTGCTCCGTGACCCACTTCTTCATGGCGGGGATGGCCTCCTTGACGGTCATGCCGTTCAGGAAGCCGGAGTTGACCATGATGCCGGTGTCGTCCTTGAGGGTGAATGCCTCCTTGGTGATGTCGCCGCCCTTGACCACCTCGATGATGGGCAGGCCGAACTTGGTGGCAAACTCCCAGTCGCGCTGGTCATGGCCGGGCACGCCCATGACGGCGCCGGTACCGTAGCTCATGAGGACGTAGTCGGAGACGAAGATGGGGATCTCCACGCCGTTGGCGGGGTTGATGGCAACCACGCCCTCCAGGCGCACGCCGGTCTTGTCCTTGTTGAGCTCACTGCGCTCGAAGTCGGACTTGTGGGCGGCCTCCTCCCGGTAGGCGGTCACCGCGTCCCAGTTGGCAATGCGATCCTTCCACTGATCCAGATAGGGATGCTCGGGAGAGAGCACCATATAGGTCACGCCGAACAGGGTATCGCAGCGGGTGGTATAGACCGTCAGCGTGTCGCCGGCAGTGGTCTTGAAGTCCACCTCAGTACCTTCGCTGCGGCCGATCCAGTTGCGCTGCTGGATCTTGACCCGGTTGATGAAGTCCACGTCGTCCAGATCGTCGATCAGACGGTCGGCATACTTGGTGATGGCCAGCATCCACTGGCTCTTCTCCTTGCGGATGACCTCACCGCCGCAGCGCTCGCACACGCCCTCCACCACTTCTTCATTGGCCAGGACGATCTTGCAGCGGGTGCACCAGTTGACGGGCATGGACGCCTTGTAGGCAAGGCCCTTCTTGAACATCTGCAAAAAGATCCACTGGGTCCACTTGTAATAACTGGGGTCGGTGGTGTTGACCTCCCGGTCCCAGTCGAAGGAGTAGCCCAGCATATGCAGCTGCTTGCGGAAGTTGGCCACGTTGTCGTGGGTCACCTTGGCCGGATGGATGTGGTGCTGGACGGCATAGTTCTCCGTGGGCAGGCCGAAAGCGTCATAGCCGATGGGGAACAGGACGTTGTAGCCCTCCATCCGCTTTTTGCGGCAGATGATGTCCATGGCGGTAAAGGGGCGGGCGTGGCCCACGTGCAGGCCCTGACCGGAGGGATAGGGGAACTCGATGAGGCCGTAGAACTTCTCCCGGGTCTTGTCCCCGGTCACTGCGGCAAAGGGCTTTTCCTCCAGCCACTTTTGCTGCCATTTTTTTTCAATGGCGGTAAAATCGTACTTCATATACCTTCTCCTTTAATGATTTCTCTATCAATCAAGCAAAGCTCCGCGCTCATTTCCGCAGATTCTACGCAAAAACGCCCCTGACCTCTCCGGTCAGGGGCGTTGGAACGCGATACCACCCTGATTTGGCCGCCGGTCACCCAGCTGCCCTCAGCGTCCCCCGCAGGGGAACCGGCGGATAACGGCGCCTGCCGTTCCGCCCTACCGGATGGTTCGGGCGGAAAACTCCGGGACCAGTATGCGCGAAGCTCCCCCACCGGCTCGCAGCAGCCGCCGGCTCTCTGAGGCGGGAGGATTCGCTTTTCTTCCCATCAAAGTCGTTAACGCGTTTATTTTATGAGCTTCCCCCGGTTTTGTCAAGAGGCAGGGGGACAAAATCCGACGGCTCAGTCGGCGGTCAGGATTCCGTCCAGGTCCATGGGCTTTCCGTCGTGCCACAGCCGCTCCAGTCCATAGAATTCCCGGGCCTCCGGGGAAAATACATGCACCACCACGCAGCCGTAGTCCAGCAGCACCCAGGTGCCGTCCCGGTAGCCCTCCCGGCGCATGGGGTCCTCCCCCGCCTGCTCCTTCATGGCCTTTTCCACAGCGCCGCACAGGGCGTTGATCTGCGTGTTGGAACTGCCGGTGGCAATGACGAAGTAATCCGCCAGAGTGGTCTGCTCCGTCACTTCGATGGCGCTGATCTCCTTGCCCTTCTTTTCGTCCAATGCCTTGACGGCAATGACCGCAAGTTCTTTCGGTGTCATAGCACGCTTCCTTTCTGATAGAAATTCTTATGCGGCGGGGTCAATGACCACAAATCCAGGGTCTGCGGCCGCCGCGCCGCTCTCTCCGGCTGCCGTTCCGGTCTCACCGGTACCGGCACCGCTCTCGCCGCCGGATGCGCCGGTCTCGCCAGTGCTGGGTTCTGCGGTGCCGCCGGTGCCGGATTCCGTGGTACCGGTGCCGGTTTCACCGCTGGTCCCCGGTTCTGTGGTGCCGGTACCACCGCCGGTGCCGGGTTCCGTCGTGGTACCGCTGCCGCCGGCAGAGCCGCCGGTGCTCGGCTCCGTGGTACCGCTGCCGCCGGTTTCACTGCCGGTTCCAGGCTCCGTGGTACCGGTGTTGGGCTCCGCAGTGCCCGTTTCAGGCTCCGTCTCAATCGGCAGGCCGGTTTCCGGATCCAGCACGTTGCCGTTTTCATCCACCTGCGGTGTATCCTCGGAGGGCGCCTGGGTCACGGGCTTGGAGGGCTTCACCGGGGCAGACGCCGCCTTGCTGTCCTCCACATAGCCGGTGGTGGAGCTGACGGACCCGTTGGAGTTGACGGACATGATATCCAGATCGCTGAGGGTGCAGGGCTCCACGAACGGGCTGAGCTTGGTGTTCACCAGCTCCAGCAGCTCATCAGCGTTGGGTACCACATAGGACTGATAATTCTGATAGATGCGGCTCCAGCAGGAGACATTGGTGTTCGGCATGGTGACAAACTCCACGTTTTCCACGGACAGCCCGCCCATAACCGCCTGCTGGCCGAACCAGCAGAGATTGGAAAAGCTCAGGTCGGTCTCCACATTCTTTTCAAATACCTTGGCGAACTGATTGATCTTGGTGATGTTCTTCACCTGGAGCATCTGTTCCACCACAGCTTTCAAAAACGCCTGCTGGGTCTTGATACGGCCCAGGTCACCGTCGGCATAGCCCTTCATGACGCCGTTGACCCGGTTGTCATGACGGTAGCGCAGCACCTGCATGGCGTCATCGCCGGAGAGCAGGCGGTAGCCCGCCGTCTGGTGAATGTGCAGATTCTGTGCAGGATCATCGTAGTTCATGTCCCGGGGCACATCGAACCACACGCCGCCGATGGCGTCCACGATTTCGCCCACGGCCTCCCATTCCACTACCACCTGGTAGTCCGGCTCGAAGCCCACCAGCTGGCTGATCTCCTTGTAGAGGGCCTTGATGCCGTCGTCCCCGCCGCCGCCGTAATTATACACGGCGTTGATGCGCTTGATGTCATAGGGAATGTTCACCATGGTATCCCGGGGGATGGACATAATGGTAGCCTTCTGGTTCGTCACATCGTAGCTGGCCAGAAGAATGGTATCCGTGTTGCCGCCGCCGCCGGTATCCCGGCCCAGAATCAGCACGGTGTAGTAATCCTCGCTCTTGCGCTCACCGCCGGACTTGGGCCGTACGCCCTCGCCGTAGTCGATCTCCTCTTTGTCCTCCTCCAGATTCAGCTCCGGCCGGACAAACAGGCTCTGGCAGGCCACCACGGCCACCAGTACCACCGCCAGCACAGCCGCCACGGCAATGAGAATCTTCTGCTGCCGGGTCAGCCGGCTGGGTTTTTTCGTCTTTTTCTGTCGGGGTGCTCTCCCGCCCGCCACATGCTTTCCAGTCTCTTTTTCCAATGTCTTTCTATCCTTTCAAGGCGTCCCGCGCCTCCAGAGTGGCACGGTGCACAGGGTTTCCCATGGCTGTCATCTCGTCGATGGTCATCTGCAGTCCCAAACACAAGCCTTCGTTCAGGTCTTTATAGCATACCTGCCGCAATTTGTCCACCCCCGGAAAATTCCGGGAGGGCTCGATATAGTCCGCAAGATAGATGATTTTTTCCAGCAGCGTCATGTGTGCGTGGCCCGTGGTGTGCCACCAGATGGCGCTGTAGATCTCATCGTCCACGCCGAACACATCCCGGGCCAGGGCGGCGCCGGTCTTGGCGTGGAGCAGCTTCAGGGACACCTGCTCCAGCTCATCGAGCTGAATGTGGTATTTCCGGCACAGCTCCAGCTGCTGGTCCATGTTCAGCTTCTTGGTGGAGTCGTGCAGCAGCGCCGCCACCCGGGCCTTGTGGACGTCGGCACCGTACCGCTCCGCCAGGCGGATGGCCTCCTGCTCCGTACCCAGCACATGGGGAATCCGCTTGTGCTTGAGATAGCTCAGCGCCACAGGCCGCAGCTGAGAGAGGGACAGGTGCTTCAAATCCGCGTCCGTACCGTAGAGGCCCTGGCGCAGAATGTAGCCGTACACAGCGGGCGGCAGCATCGCTCCCCCCTCCCCCCGGGCCAGCTCCCTGCGCAGCTCGGTGGAGGAGATATCCACCACGCCGGGAATCGTCAATGTAAAGATTCTGGCCTGGGGATAGGTCTTATAGAGGTAGTCCCGCTGGACGGAAAACAGCTCCTCCGTGTCCTCCTCCGTCCGTCCGAAGGCGGCGATGCCCGCAAGAGACAAAATCTTCTCGGGCGCGTGCCAGGCCTGCAGTGTCAAAAACATATCCGCGCCCATCAAAAGCCACAGCTCGTCGTCCGGATACTGCGCCTTCAGCGCCGCCAGCGTATCGGAGGTGTAGCTCTTTCCCTCCCGGGAAATCTCCAGGTCCAGCACCTCCACCTTGCCCTCCAGGCCCATCTGCTCCGCCGCCAGGCGGGTCATCTCCAGCCGCTGCGCCGCATCGGGCGTGTGGTCCGGCAGATCCTTGTGGGGCGGCAGTCCCGCCGGGATCACCAGCAGCCGATCCAGCTGCAGCAGGGCAAACACCGCCCGCGCCGCCGTTACATGGCCCAGATGGGGCGGGTTGAACGTTCCGCCGTAAATACCGATTTTCATAGTATGATCCTGTTCCTCTTTTCCTGCCGGGGCGCGTCCGTCTGCCGGGCGCCGTCCCTTACTGGGGCCGCTTCTTGCCCGCCTTCACCAGCTGGATGCGCTTTTCCCGGGGCTTGGAGTGGCTTTCCCGGTAGAGCACGAACCTGGTGCCGATCACCTGCACCACCTCGCTGCGGGTGGCTTTGGCCAGTTCCTCCGCCGCAAGGCGGGCGTCATATTCGATATTGTTGTCCAGTACCCGGCCCTTGATGAGTTCCCGGGCCTCCAGGGCATCGTCGGCCTGTTTGATGGTATTTTCACCGATGCCGTCCTTGCCTACCTGCAAAATGGTGTCGATGCCGTTGGCAAGCGCGCGCAGCTGCGCCCGCTGTTTGCTTGTCAGTTCCATAGTTTCTCCTATTTCAGACGTTTATTTGTTCAAATAAGTTGCCAGTTTTTCAGAAAATTCCCGCAGGGCCTTGCCCCGGTGGGAGATGGCGCTCTTCTCTTCCGCCGACAGCTGCCCGAAGGTCTTGCCCAACTCCGGCACCAGAAACACCGGGTCGTAGCCGAAGCCGCCCTGGCCCATGGGGGCAAAGGCGATGGCGCCGTCGCACTGTCCCTGGGCCGTCAGCTCGTCCCCGTTGGGGAACGCGCAGGCGATGGCGCAGGCAAAGTGGGCCTTCCGGGTGGTTTGCCCCCGCATGGAGTTCAAAAGCAGCATATAGCGGCCCTTGTCGTCCAGGCCCTCCCCGCCGTAGCGGGCGGAGTACACGCCCGGGCCGCCGTTCAGCGCATCCACGCAGAGGCCGGAGTCGTCGGCAATGGCGGGCAGCCCCGCCGCCGCACAGATGGCCTTGGCCTTGAGCATAGCATTTTCAGCGAAGGTGGTGCCCGTCTCCTCCACGTCCACGGTGATGCCCACATCGGCGGGGCTCACCACTTCCACACCGAGCCCGCCCAAAATGGCGGACATCTCCCGGATCTTGCCGGGGTTGTGGGTAGCCAATACAAATTTCATCGACATTACAGCGTCCCTCCCAGCGCTTTTTTCTGTACTTCCAGCAGCTCCCGGTTGCCCTTTGCGCAAAGGCGCACCAGATCCTGCTGCTCCGCCGGCGTGAAGGCCCGGCCCTCGCCGGTACCCTGGAGCTCGATGATCTCCCCGGCCTCGTTCATCACGCAGTTGAGATCCACCTGGGCGCGGCTGTCCTCACTGTACTGGAGATCCAGCATCAGCTGGTCATCCACAATGCCGGCGGAGACGCCGGTGACGAAGTGGCGCAGAGGCGTCCGGGGCAGCACGCCCTCCTCCACCAGCTTCCGGCAGGCCAGAGCCAGGGCGATGAAGCCGCCGGTGACGGAGGCGGTGCGGGTGCCGCCGTCCCCCTGGAGCACGTCGCAGTCCACGGTGATGGTGCGCTCGCCCAGGGCCTCCATGTCCACCGCCGCCCGGAGGGAGCGGCCCACCAGCCGCTGGATCTCGGCACTGCGGGGGCTGAGCTTGAGTTTCGCAACGTCCCGCTTGCTGCGCTCCCGGTTGGCCCGGGGCAGCATGGAGTACTCGGCGGTGACCCAGCCGGTGCCCTCCGCCACATGGGGCGGCGTCCGCTCCTCCACGCTGGCGCAGCAGAGCACCATGGTATCCCCGCACTGGATCAGGCAGCTGCCCTCCGCAAATTTCACAAAGTCTGTGGTGATCTTGATGGGGCGCAGCTCATCCAGAGCCCGCCCGTCCTGTCGTTTTGTCATGCTATCTTCCTCTTTCTCCGTCATTCCGCCGGACCGGACCAAGTCCCGCCCGGTTTATCTCTCGCTTACAGTTCTCCCCGTGCAGCCCGTTCCAGTTCTGTGCCGCTGGGCTCCTGCGCCAGGGAGACGATCATCTGCCTGCACCGGGGACAGTACCACGCCGGGCAGGTCCTGCTCAGGCGGGACACCGGCAGGCGGAAATCCCCTTTATCTTCCCGGATCAGCATCCGCGGCGCTCTTACAAAGGCAGCCGTTCCGCCGCCGGTCTGCAAAAAGCCGCTGACCATGGGCCCTCCGCAGTCCGGACAGACTCTGCTCATATAATGGCCTCCACATATTCCCGGGCGTCAAAGGGCTTGAGATCGTCCAGGCCCTCTCCCACACCCACCAGCTTCACGTGTACGCCCAGCTCCTTGGCGATGGCCACCACGATACCGCCCTTGGCAGTGCCGTCCAGCTTGGTGAGCACGATGCCGGTGAGGCCCGCAGCCTCCTTGAACTGCTTGGCCTGGATGAGGCCGTTCTGGCCGGTGGTGGCGTCCAGCACCAAAAGCGTCTCCCGGGCGGCGCCGGGGCACTCCCGGTCGATGATCTTGGAGAGCTTGGAGAGCTCCGCCATGAGGTTTGCCTTGTTGTGGAGGCGGCCGGCGGTGTCGCACAGCACCACGTCCACGTTCCGGGCCTTGGCAGCCTGGAGGGCGTCGAAGAGCACGGCGCCGGGATCGGCCCCCTCGTGCTGGCGCACCAGTTCACAGCCGGCCCGCTCCGCCCAGATCTGAAGCTGATCGGCAGCCGCGGCCCGGAACGTGTCCGCCGCGCACAGCAGCACCCGCTTGCCCTGGCTTTTGAGCTGATGGGCCAGCTTGCCGATGGAGGTGGTCTTGCCTACGCCGTTGACGCCGATGAACAGCACGATGCTGGGCTGGGTGGAGAGATTCAGCGCCGCGTCGTCCCCGCCGCCGATCATATCCGCCAGTACGTCCCGCAGCGCTGCCTTGACCTCCTCCTGGTCCCGGAGCTTCTCCTTCCGGACCCGCTGGCGCAGCTGCTCCACCGCCTCCACGGCGGTGTTCATGCCCAGATCCGCCAGGATCAGCGTCTCCTCCAGCTCTTCAAAAAAGGCCTCGTCCGCCTCCGTGAAGCCGGAGAAGAGGTTGGTTGTGATTTTTTTCAGTTTGTCAAAAAAGCCCATAGCGACCGTCCTTTTGGTTAATTTTTGCCTGTTTTTCAGCGTTTTCCATTGACGCCAAGTTCTTCCGAAACCCCTGGCGTCGCCGCGCCTTACTCGATCTTCAGTTCCTTGGCCATATCGTTGAGATTGATGGTCAATATCTTGCTCACGCCCTGTTCCTGCATGGTGACGCCGTAGAGCACATCGGCCTCCTCCATGGTGCCCCGGCGGTGGGTGATGACGATGAACTGGGTCCTGCCCGCCAGCGTACGCATATACCGGGCATACCGGGTGACGTTGGCGTCGTCCAGGGCGGCCTCGATCTCATCCATGACGCAAAACGGCGTGGGATGCACCTTCAAAATGGCAAAGTACAGTGCGATGGCCACAAACGCCTTCTCGCCGCCGGAGAGCAGCGAGATGGTCTTGAGGGTCTTTCCGGGAGGCTGGGCCTTGATTTCGATGCCGCAGCCCAAGATGTCGTTCTCGTCCTCCAGTTCCAGCGTGGCCTGGCCGCCGCCGAACAGCTCGGAAAACGTGGTCTGGAAGCTCTCGGAGAGCAGCTTGAACTGCTGGGCAAAGATCCGGGTCATCTCGGCGGTGATGTCCTCAATGATGCCCGTGAGCTCCTCCTTGGCTTTTTCCACGTCGTCCCGCTGGTCCGTCAGGTATGTATAGCGGGTGTTCACCCGGTCGAATTCCTCGATGGCGCCGATGTTGGGCGTGCCCAGAGCGGAGATATCCCGCTTGAGCTCGCCGATGCGCCGGGTGGCCTTGGACATGCTCTCCAGCTCCATCCGCTGGGCCTGGGCATCGGAGTGAGAGAGCTGATAGTGTTCCCACAGCCGGTCCAGAATCTGCTTTTCCTCCATGGCGGAGGTGGCGATCTTCTGCTCCAGACGAGACACGCCCCGCTCCAGGTTCAGAAGGTGTTCGTTCATCTCCTGTCCCGCCCGGTTCTGGGCAGTGCGCTCGGCCTCCAGGGCCAGCTTTTCCTGACTCAGCGCTGTCAGGCGCTCTTCCAGGGCTCCTGTCCGGGCCCGCAGGCCCTCCAAGGCTTCCCGAAGCTGTGTCTGACGGGCCTGGGCATCGGCAATGCCCTGCCGATAAGAGGCCATCGCCGCCTCCTTCTGGGTCCGGTCCCCGGACAATTCCGCGGCCAGCTGCCGCAGATCCGCCGCCCGGTCGGCAGCAGCCGAAGCCCGCGCCTGATGGCCGGCAAGCTCGCTCTTTCTGGCGCTGATCTCCTCGGCCAGCGCGCCGGACTGGGCCAGCAGCTCCGACTGCCCGGCCAGGGCTTGCTCCGCCTGGGTCCGCAGCTTGGCGGCCAGTGCCTCCTGCTCCGCCACCCGGGATTGGGCCTGCTCCATCCGGGCCTGGTTGTCCTCCAGACGGCCGGTGAGGCTCTCCCGCTCTCCGGTCAGGTTTTCCAGATTTTCCTCCAGCGCGCTCACAAGCGCTGCATAGTGGCTGGCGGTTCCCTCCAGGCGCAGCACCTCGTCTTCCGCCTGGCGGCGCTGTGATTCCGCCGTCTCCAGCGCGTACTGGGCAGCGGTCAGCTCCCGGGCTGCCGCCTCCTCCGCCTGACGGGCCTTTTCCACCTTTTCCGCCATGGCGGCGCTGCGGCCGGTGAGCTTTTCAAGCTCCGCCGCCCGGCTCAGGACGCCCGCTGTGCGGGACACGGAGCCGCCGGTCATGGAGCCGCCCCGGTTGATGACCTGTCCGTCCAGCGTGACGATGCGGAAGGCGTTGCGGTATTTCCGGGCCATGGCAATGCCGCAGTCCAGATCCTCCGCCACCACCGTCCGGCCCAAAAGGCTTGCAAAAATATTGGCATAGCGGGCATCATAGGTCACCAGGTCCACAGCCACGCCCACAAATCCGAACTCATTTTCCACGCCCCGCTCCCGCAGGCGGTCGCCCCGGATGGCGGTCAGGGGCAGGAACGTAGCCCGGCCGCCGTCCCGCTGCTTGAGGTAGCCGATGGCAGCTTTGGCGTCCTCTTCCCGGTCCACCACAATGTTCTGCAGCCCTGCGCCCAATGCAATCTCAATGGCCAGGGAGTACTTCCCGTCCGTTTTCATGAGGCTGGCCACCGGCCCGTGGATGCCCCGCAGGCTCCCCTTGGCCTGGCAGACCAATTTGACCGCTTTGGAAAAGCCCTCGTAGTCCTTCTCCATCTCCCGCAGCAGACGGATGCGGTTTTCCAGAGCACCGGCGTCCATGGTCAGCTGGACCCGCTGCTCCGAAGCCGCCGCCGCCTTTTTCTTCCGCTCCTCCATCCGCAGACTGTGTCCGGCAATGATGTTGGCGGCGGCTTCCGCCTCATCCCGGGCGTTTTCCAAAGCGCGGCTGTTTTCTTTCTGCTGGGCCCGCCGCTCCTCCAGGGACTGGGCAGTGCTCTCACAGTCGGCGCACACCGTTTCCAAGCGCTGGCGCAGCTGCTCGCTCTCCGCGGCCGCTGCCGCCGTCTCCGCCCTGGCGTCCGCCGCGGCAGCCACCGCCACCGCCTCCTGTCCCCGCAGGGCCTCCGCCTGGGACTGGGCTCCGCCGGCCTGGGCCGCGGCTGCTTTGGCCTGCTCCAGCAGCCCGTCCAGCTCTTGGTTCAGCGCGGCAATCCGGGCCTCGGTCTCCCGGGCCTGTGCCTCCTGCTCCTCCGCCTGACGGACGAGTCCGTCGGCGCGGCTGTCCGTCTCGGCAAGCTCCGCCTCCGCCCGGGCGATGTTCTCCCGGTGATGGGTCACGGTGCTCTCCAGCACCGCAAGGTCCGATTCCTTTTCCTTGGCCTGGCGCTCCAGCTCCGCGGCCTGGGCGCGTACCGCCTCGGCCTCCACGTCCTTTTCCCGCATCTGCTGGCCGTACGCCTCGCCCTTGGCATACAAGGCATCCAGCGACGCGCGCGCCTCGTCCCGCTCGGCCTGGGCGGCGCGGAAGTCGGACTCCAGCTTGCGGGCCTGGGCCTTGAGCGCGTCCAGGTTCTCCAGCCACACGGAAATCTCCAGAAGCCGCAGCTCATCCCGCAGCACCAGGTATTTCTTTGCCTTTTCCGCCTGCTGCCGCAGCGGCTCCACCTGCAGCTCCAGCTCGGCAATCTTGTCGTTGATGCGGACCAGATTCTCCTCCGTCCGCTCCAGCTTGCGCTCCGCCTCCTCCTTGCGGTGGCGGAACTTGGAGATGCCGGCGGCCTCTTCGAAGATCTCCCGCCGCTCCCCGCTCTTGGCGGAGAGAATCTCGTCGATCTTGCCCTGGCCGATGATGGAGTAGCCCTCCCGGCCCATGCCCGTGTCCATGAACAGCTCCGCCACGTCCCGAAGACGCACGGACTGGCGGTTGATGTAGTACTCGCTCTCGCCGCTGCGGTAGTACCGGCGGGTGACGGACACCTCCGTCTCCTCCATGGTGGGGAAGATATGCTCTGTGTTGTCGATGACCAGCGTCACCTGGGCAAAGCCCACCTGGGCCCGCTTGGCGGTGCCGCCGAAGATCACGTCCTCCATTTTGGCGCCCCGCAGCCCCTTGGCGCTCTGCTCGCCCATGACCCAGCGGATGGCGTCGGAGATGTTGGATTTTCCGGAGCCATTGGGCCCCACAATGGCGGTGATATCCTCGCCGAAGTTCAATACCGTTTTCTCAGGGAAGGACTTAAAACCCTGGATCTCCAATGCTTTTAAATACACGCTTCCACCTCTTGCCGATCTCCATACTATAACTAGATTACAATAGCAGAAAAAGCCCGGCATTTCAAGGAGAAATCCAGGAAATGCCGGGCTCCGGAGCCGTATCGCGAGCGTCGGGACTAGACTGTGTCCCCCTTTTGCTCCCGGATCTGCCGGTACAGGCACGCAAGGCCGTCGGAAAGGCCTCCCACCGCGTCGATGATTCCCTTTTCCACCGCCTCCTCCCCGTAGAGGACGCTGCCCACATCTGCGGCCATGTCGTCCTTTTTCAGCATAAGGGCCGTGAAGTCCTCCCGGCTGATGCGGCTGTGGCGGGAAACAAAATCCACGATCCGGTCCTGGAGCCGCTGGAAGTAGTTGTACGTCTGGGGCGCGGCGATGACCATGCCGCTCATGCGGACCGGATGGACGGTCATGGCGGCGGAGGGCACGGCAAAGCTGCGCCGGGCCGCCACCGCCAGGGGCACCCCGATGGAGTGGCTGCCGCCCAGAACGATGGAGACGGTGGGCTTGGTCATACCGGCGATGAGCTCGGCGATGGCAAGGCCCGCCTCCACGTCCCCGCCCACGGTGTTGAGCAAAAACAGGACTCCGTCCACCTCCGCCGACTCCTCCAGCTTGGCAAGCAGCGGCAGCACGTGCTCGTATTTGGTGGTCTTGGCCCCCGAGGCAGCGGCGCTGTGGCCCTCGATCTGGCCGATGATGGTCATGCAGTAGACATTGCCGTGGGGCGTGCGGGTGATGGCGGAGCCGAAGTCCACGATGTCTCCGCCCCAGCTCCCGTCCTCCCGCTCGTCTCCCGGCTGGTCCGGCTTGGTGTGTTCGTGCATGGTGATCCCTCACTTTCTCCCCTAGCATCTGCATTTTTCCGAAAAGTACGCGCCGGACTTCCTTTTTGCCTTGGGGTATGCTATATTGCATCATAGAAAAGATTCCCGGTTTTTTGCCGGAGAGGGAGGTTCCTGCGCGTGAAAGAAAGCAAACAGCGCATTGTGGTGAAGGTGGGCACTTCCACCCTCACCCACGACTCCGGGTCACTGGACCTGCGGAGCATGGAGCAGTTGGTCCGGACCCTGGCGGATCTCCAGGGAGCCGGCAACGAGATCATTCTGGTGACCTCCGGCGCCATCGCCGTGGGTACGGCCAAACTGGGCCTTGCGGAGCGGCCCCGTGAACTGCGGATGAAGCAGGCGGCCGCCGCCGTGGGCCAGTGCCGTATGATGCACATCTACGATAAGCTCTTTTCCGAGTACAGCCGCACCGTCTCCCAGATCCTGCTCACCGGGGACGACGTGGACGATCCCGGCCGGGCGGAGCACCTGTCCGGCACGTTTTCGGCCCTGCTGGAGATGGGCGTCATCCCCATCGTCAATGAGAACGACTCCGTCTCCTCGGCGGAGATCGAAACCGGGCATCACAAGGTCCTGGGCG
The DNA here is from genome assembly GCF_900546705.1 of uncultured Oscillibacter sp. GTDB lineage: Bacteria > Bacillota > Clostridia > Oscillospirales > Oscillospiraceae > Oscillibacter. The sequence continues at coordinate 20,779 of NZ_URDP01000015.1, forward strand.
ACAACGACACTCTCTCCGCCATCGTGGCAAAGCTCTGCCGGGCGGATCTGCTGGTGCTCTTCAGCGACATTGACGGACTCTACGACGCCGACCCCAGGACCCATCCCGACGCCCGGCTCATCCATCAGGTGCGGGAACTGACGCCCCAGATTCTGGAAATGGCCGGCGGCGCAGGCTCCTGGCGGGGCACCGGCGGCATGGCCACCAAGCTCTCCGCCGCCCGCATTGCCATGGACGCCGGGTGCGACATGGTCATCACCAACGGCAAGCGGATGACGGATCTCTACGGCATCGTGGAGGGCGCAGACATCGGCACCCGGTTTTTAGCCGCAAAATAAGGAGGCGCGATCATGACCACACTGCAAACTCAGGGCGCCGCGGCCAAAGCGGCCGCCCGGATTCTCTCCACTGCCGGCACTGCCCAAAAAAACGCGGCGCTGGAAGCCATCGCCAAGGTGCTGACGGAGCGTCAGGACCAGTGGCTTGCGGCCAACGCCCAGGACGTTGCCGCCGCCAAAGAAGCCGGCATGCGCCCGGCCATGCTGGACCGGCTGACCCTCACCCCGGAGCGCATCGCCGGCATCGTGGACGGCGTGCGCCAGGTGGCGGCCCTGCCGGACCCCATCGGCCGGGTGGACAAGATGGAGACCCGGCCCAACGGCCTCATCATCGGACGGCGGCGGGTGCCCCTGGGCGTCATCGCCATCATCTTCGAGGCCCGGCCCAACGTCACCGTGGACGCGGCGGCGCTGTGCCTCAAATCCGGCAACGTGTGCATCCTCCGGGGCGGCAAGGAGGCCATCCGCTCCAACCGCTGCGCCGCGGAGCTCATGCGCCGGGCACTGGAGGAAGCGGGTCTGCCCGCCGACTGCATCTCCCTGGTGCAGGACACCAGCCACGAGACGGCAAACGAGCTCATGCACCTGGACGGCTATGTGGACGTGCTGATCCCCCGGGGCGGTGCCGGGCTCATCCGGGCCGTGGCCAGGGAGGCAAGCGTTCCCGTCATCCGCACCGGTGAGGGCGTGTGCCACGTGTACATCGACGAGGAAGCCGACCTGGATATGGGCGCAAACATTCTTTATAACGCCAAGTGCTCTCGTCCCTCCGTGTGCAACGCCGTGGAGTGCGTGCTGGTGCACCGGGACGTGGCGGCGGACTTCTGGAAACGCGCCCTGCCATTGCTTGCGCAAAAGCAGGTGGAACTGCGGGGCGACGATGAGGCCCTGCCCCTGCTGGGGCCCGGAGCCGTGGCTGCCACGGAAGCGGACTGGGACACGGAGTACGACGACTACATCCTGGCCGTGCGCACGGTGGGGTCCATGGACGAGGCCATGGACTTCATCGCCGCTCACGGCACCGGCCACTCCGAGGCCATCATCACGAAAAACTATTTCAAGGCCCAGCGGTTTTTGAACGAAGTGGACGCGGCGGCAGTGTACGTCAACGCCTCCACCCGCTTCACGGACGGCGGTGAGTTCGGCCTGGGCGCGGAGATCGGCATTTCCACCCAGAAGATGCACGCCCGGGGCCCCATGGGGCTGGAGGAGCTGACCAGCTGCAAATATGTCATCTACGGTGAGGGCCAGGTTCGCTGAAAGGAGGCACAGAGTATGCTGTTCCAAGTGATCGCCATGAGCGTCATCACGCTGCTGCTTTTCCTTTTGCTGCTCACCCGCAAGCCCGGCAGGATCAACCTGATTCTGGGCGTGTGCACCGCCGGATGCGGCCTTGCGTCCATGGTGCTTTTTCTCCTGTTCCAGCGGGCAAACGGCAACCCGGACGCAGGGCGGGAGCTGATCCAGCTCTACCTTCCCTGCGCACTGTATCTGGCCGTGGCCGCCTGGGGCGCCGCGGAGGCACTGCGCAGCCGCAGCAAGCTCCGGCGGGACAAGGCGGCCCGGGCCGCCGCACGGGAAAAATCCGCTCCGTCCAAGACGGAGACACCCCAGTAACCCCAACTATCAAATGAAAGGGAATGTGAAACTATGGCAACCTTTGGATTTATCGGAACCGGCAACATGGGCGGGGCGCTGGCCCGGGCCGTGTGCCGGCGCGTGCCCAGTGACCAGGTGTTTCTGGCCAACCGCACCGTGGAAAAGGCCAGGGCTCTGGCTGAAGAGCTGGAGTGCCGGGTGGCGGACAACGAGGCCATTGCCGGCAGCGCCGACTTTATCTTTCTGGGCGTCAAGCCCCAGATGATGGCCGACATGCTCACGGAGATCTCCCCTGTCCTTGCCCAGCGGGAGACCCGCTTCGTGCTGGTGTCCATGGCAGCGGGCCTCTCCCTGGAGGACATCGCCCGGATGGCCGGCGGAGACTATCCCGTGCTCCGCATCATGCCCAACACGCCTGCCGCCATCGGTGAGGGCATGATTCTCTACACCTGCGGCAAAGGCGTCACCAAGGCGGAGGAAAAGGAGTTTTTGGAGTCCATGGCCGGGGCCGGGCGCTTTGCCGCCATCCCCGAAAGCCAGATGGATGTGGGCTCCGCCGTGTCCGGCTGCGGCCCCGCCTTTGTGGACCTCTTCATCGAGGCCCTGGCCGACGGCGGCGTGGCCTGCGGTCTGCCCCGGGCAGCGGCCATGGAATTTGCCGCCCAGATGGTGGTGGGCTCGGCCCGGCTGGTGCTGGAATCCGGCAGCCATCCCGGCGCCCTGAAGGATGCCGTCTGCTCCCCCGGCGGCTCCACCATTCAGGGCGTGCGGACGCTGGAAAAGAACGGCTTCCGCAGCGCTGTCATGGAGGCGGTCATCGCTGCCTGTGAAAAGAGTGCTTCTCTGGGAAAATAATTTTCTCTTAAAATACGCCGGGCCTGTGCCCGGCGTATTTTTTGCAGTCATGGTGCAAACGAAAAAAGCACGCCGCATCTGCGGCGTGCTTTTTATGCTGCGGAAACATCAGGCAGCGGCGGCAGTCTCAGCGGGGACCACTTTCTGGCAGAAGTTGGACAGATACTCCGCCACCTGGAAGCGCATGGCAGACGAAGTTGGGAAGAGGACCTTGTCGGTCACCAGTACCCCGGAATCCACCGCCCAGGTCATGGCGTCCTTGGCATAGTCGCTGACCGTATCCTTGTCCGTGAACGCATCGTACAGCCCCGTGCTCTTCACGTTCACATCGTAGCCCTTGAACTGGGCGTAACGGTACAGGATGGTCAAAAACTGCTGGCGGGAGATGGCCTCCTTGGGCGCAAAGGTCGTCTCGGTCTTTCCGGTGGTCAGGCCGTTTTCAGCCGCCCAAGTGATGGCCTTGGCAAAGGCGGAGTCTGCGGCCACGTCGGTGAAGGGATTGGCGATGGTGGGTTCGGGAGAGCCGTTCATCCGCCAGAGCACCGTGACCATCTGTCCCCGGTTCATGGTGGCGTTGGGGGCAAAGGTCTGCTCGGTGATGCCCTTGAAAATGTTGTTGTCATAGCAGTACTTTACGGCATCATAATAGGGTTCGCTGGCAGAAACGTCGATAAAGGGCAGTCCCCGCTGGATGGTGATGCGGCCCTGGGCGGTACCGTAGTCCTTGGCGGTGACCGTGCCGCCCAGCTCGTCGGTGATATAGTTCATGACCACCTCGTCCATGGCAAGGCCCAGATCATAGTTGACGGTGGCGGCACTGAAGGCATAATAGGTGTCGCCGCCGGCGGCCAGAAAATCGTTGGTGGCGATGGTGTAGGTGGCCTTGGGGTCGAACGCCTTGCCGCCCACGGTCTGGATGCTCACACGATTGATACTCTTGGGAGCATAGTAGGTGGAGCCGGGATACAGCTCGCCCTGGTCATAAGTTTTGTCCGTATCCACGGTAAAGGTGATGCCGGAAACCTGGGGGAAGCCACCGATGGACTCCGGCGTGCAGTAGGTGGACGCCTCCAGGGCCTCCAGCAGTTCCGCGCCGGTGACCTTGACGATGCTCAATGTGTTGCCGAAGGGCAGAACGGTGTTGATATCCTTTTTGGTGATGCTGCCTGCGGCGATGGAGGCCCGGATACCGCCGCCGTTGGTCACGGCCGCGTCCACCTGCTCGCCGGTTTCCTCCGCGCCCCAGACCAGGGCGTCGGCGATCAGGTCACCCAGATTGGTCTCCGCCGTACGGACGTTGGCCTTCTCCCCGTCCAGCGCCACCTCGGTCTTGGCAAACACCGTGCCGTAGTCGTCGTCGATGGCCTTCTGGATGGCGGCGGCGCGGTCGGCAACGGTCTTGTCCGGGGTAACGGTGATATCAGCGGTGGGGATGGTGGTGGCCTCCAGCCTGCCGTCGGCGATGACCACCAGGCCGATGCTTTCAAACTTGGTTCCGGTGGAGGTCAGCACTGCACCGTTGACCTTATACGTACCGGTGGCGATGGTCACGCCGCCCACCTCTGTGACCTGTCCGCCCAGAGCCAGGAAAATGTCCTCCTGGGTGGAGTGAGAGTGGCCGTCGATGAACAGATCGATGCCGTCTACCTTTTCCAGCAGGTCGATGGAGCGGTTGCCCTTGGACTCTTCGTCAATGCCCAGATGGCCCAGGCACACGATCACGTCGCAGCCGGCAGCCTTCAGCTGCTCCACCTGCTCCTGAGCGCACTCCGCCAGGGCGTCGCCGGAGAGGAACGTGACTCCCTGGATCTTGGCAGGGTGGGCCTTGGTGGCCGTCTCCGGCGTATCCAGTCCGAACACGCCGATCTTGGTGCCGTCGGGAGCGGTAAAGGTCACATTGTCCTCAAAGGCGGTCTTGCCCTGATAGAGCACGTTGGCCGCCACAATGGGAAAATTCGCCTGGTCGGCCAGCTTGCTGAGGTTGGCATAGCCGTAGTCGAACTCGTGATTGCCCGGTGCGGCTGCATCGTAGCCCGCCAGGTTCATCAGCTCCACGGCCGCAGCGCCCTCACCGGCGCTGACCGTGGGGTCGCCCTGGCTGAAATCCCCTGCGTCCAGCAGCAGCACATAGGCGCCCATGTCTTCATACGTTTTTTTCAGTGCAGCGACCTTGGCGTAGCCGTCGATGGCACCGTGCACATCGTTGGTGTGCAGGATCACCACGGCGCCGCTGAGGTCATCGGCGGATGTTTCGGCGGCTGCGGCCGTGACGCCCAGAGACAGCATCATGGCCACAACAAGGAACAGCGACAGAACTTTCTTTTTCATTCTTAAACCTCCTTCGTTTCACCCGGAGCCGCACGCGCTCCTATGTAGCTTGAGTATATCATACTCCCTTCGGAAAGCCCACGGGCATTTCCGTGTTCCCGGTAAAATTTCTCCCGGTTTTTTTGTGAAACATTCCTTTTTCCCCCAAGGGTGGAAATTCGGCCGCTGGGGTGCTATACTGACCATAAATTCAACGAGAGGAGTGAGTAGGCATGAAAACTCTGCTCAAGGGCGGCAGCGTGGTCACCGGAAACGGCGTCAAGCGGGCCGACGTACTGCTGGAGGGAGAGAAGATTCTCCAGGTGGGCCGCAGGCTGGGCGACGCCGACCAGGTGACGGACGTTTCCGGCTGCCTGCTGTTCCCCGGCTTCATCGACGCCCACACCCACTTTGATCTGGACGTGGCCGGAACCACCACCGCCGACGATTTTTTCTCCGGCAGCCGGGCGGCGCTCCGGGGCGGCACCACCACCGTCATCGACTTCGCCTGCCCCAACAAGGGCGAGAGCCTGCACCAGGGGCTGGAACTGTGGCACCGGAAGGCCGACGGCAGAACCTTCTGCGACTACGGCTTCCACATGACCATCGACGACTGGAACGAGTCCATCCGGGCGGAGCTGCCGGACATGTTCGCCCAGGGCGTCTCCTCCTTCAAGATGTACATGACCTACCCGGCCATGATGATCGGCGACCGGGACATGTACTGGGCCCTGAAGGAGCTGCGGCGGCTGGGCGGCATCTGCGGCGTCCACTGTGAAAACGCCGGCGTTATCGATGGCCGCATCGCCGAGCGGAAAAACGCCGGCCACATGGGGCCGGACTCCCACCCCATCACCCGGCCGCCCTATCTGGAGGCGGAGGCCGTCAGTCGGCTGCTGCGTCTGGCCCAGGCGGCGGAGTGTCCGGTGGTCATCGTCCATCTGACCAACCAGGATGCCCTTCTGGAGGTGGAGCACGCCCGCCGGCGGGGCCAGCGGGTCTACGTGGAGACCTGCCCTCAGTACCTGCTGCTGGACGAGAGCGTGTACTTTAACGCCGACTACTCCTCCGCCGCCCGGTACGTGTGCGCTCCTCCCCTGCGGGAAAAGAGCCAGCAGGAGTATTTGTGGCACGCCCTGCGCCGGGGCCGCATCCAGACCGTGTCCACAGACCACTGCTCGTTCACCCTGGCCCAGAAGGACATGGGCCGGGAGGACTTCACCCGCATCCCGGGCGGACTGCCCGGCGTGGAGACCCGGGGTGAGCTGATCTACTCCTACGGCGTGGCCAAGCACCGGCTCACCGCCGCCCAGATGTGCCGGGTGCTCAGTGAGAACCCCGCCCGGCTGTACGGTCTGTTTCCCCGCAAGGGCATTCTCCGTGCCGGCAGCGACGCCGACATCGTGGTCTACGACCCCCGCACCAGCCATGTGATCCGCAGCGAAGACAGCCTCTCCCGGGCGGACTACAGCCCCTACGAGGGCTTTGTTACCGCCGGCGGAATCCGGCAGGTGTGGCTGCGGGGCCATCTGGCCGTGGACGGCGGCCAAGTGCTGGACGAGGTACCCGCAGGACAGTACCTGGCCCGGGGCAAAAACGCCCTGTAAGGCAATTCCCTCCCCCCCACAGCAATGGGAGCGCAGTTTTGCGCTCCCATTTTTTGTTTCTTTTTTCAGTAAAATTCTGTATTTTTTATGAGATATCGAGGCATTTTGTGCTGTTTGTTTACAAAATTTTAACTGCCATCTCTATTTACATTTTCAAGTTGTCAGTATATAATAGCCCCAAGCAACCATAGTCTGGAAAGGTGACATCCTATGAAACAGTCTATGAAACAATCTGTCGTCCCCTCCCAATATCTGCAGATCGCGCTGGATCTGGCCACCCGGATTGCCAAGGGCGAGCTGGCGGAGGGCAGCCGCATCTACGGCCGCTCCGTCATGGCCTCGGAGTACAACGTCTCGCCGGAGACCATCCGCCGGGCCCTGCGGCTTCTGGCCGACATGAAGGTCGTGGAGGTCAAGCCCCAGAGCGGGGCGAAAGTCCTCTCCGCCGACAGTGCCCGCCGCTACATCGCAAACTTTGAAGAGGGCGCCGACGTACATGCCCTGCGGGCGCGGCTCAAGGACCTGCTGGCCGAATCCGAACAGCTCAGCCGCAGTCTTACAGAGACGGTGACGGCCCTCATCAAAAACCGGGAGACCTTTGCCGCCGCGGGAGAACCTCTCCCCAACTACGAAGTCCCGGTTCCCAAGGACTCGCCCCTGATCGGCAAGAGCATCGGCGCATTGAAATTCTGGCAGTCCACCGGCGGCACCATCGTGGCCATCCGCCGGGGACAAACCGTCATCCTCTCCCCCGGCCCCTACGCAGAGCTCTACGCCGGGGATATCATCGTACTGGTAGGGAGCCCCGCCGCCGCGGAGGCCGCCCACCACCTGGTCAGTGCAAAGGAGTGAATGTCTATGATCCAATTTGAGCATGTCTCCAAAAGCTATGGAAAGACTCCCATCTTGAAAGACCTGAATTTCACCATTCCCGACGGGCAGTTCGTGGTGCTCATCGGCCCATCCGGCTGCGGCAAAACCACCACCCTCAAGACCATCAACCGCCTGATCGACATCGATGCGGGTACCATCTCCATCGACGGCAGCGACATCCGCTCCTCGGACAAGGTGGAGCTCCGGCGCCATATCGGCTACGTGATCCAGCAGATCGGTCTGTTTCCCAACATGACCGTGGCCCAGAACATCTGCGTGGTCCCCCGCCTTTTGAAGTACGACAAGCAAAAACAGGAGAACATCGTCCGGGAGATGCTCAAAATGGTCAACATGGAGCAATACGCGGACAAGTACCCCTCCGAACTCTCCGGCGGGCAGCAGCAGCGCATCGGCGTGCTGCGGGCCCTGGCCGCCTCTCCTCCCATCGTGCTGATGGACGAACCCTTCTCAGCCCTGGACCCCATGACCCGGGAAGTCCTCCAGGATGAAGTGAAGAACATTCAGCAGAAGCTGGGCAAGACCATCGTCTTCGTCAGCCACGACATGGGCGAGGCGCTGAAGCTGGCAGACATCATCATCTTCATGGAGAGCGGCCGGGTGGTGCAGATGGCCTCCCCGGAGGAGATGCTGGAGCACCCGGCCAACGACCTGGTCCGCAACTTCCTGGGCAAGCACTCCCCGGAGACGCCCGCTCCCTCCAAGGTGGAGAGCTTCATGCGCACCAACGTGTCCAGCGTGCACCGGGACCGGGGCGTGCTGGAGTGCGCCGAGCGCATGGCCCGCAGCAGCGTGGACACCCTGCTGGTCACCGACGAATCGGACCGCTACGTGGGCACCGTCTCCATCGGCGACATCCGCCACTGGGGCCGGGAGCTCAACAGCATCGAGCCCCTGATCCGTCAGACCGCCCGCACCGTCCGGGTGGGCGACGAGGCAAAAGAGAGCTTTGACTACCTTCTGGACTCCGGCGCCAACTACGTGGTGGTTCTCAATGAGGACGACACCATTGCCGGTATCGTGACCAAGACCAGCGTGGCGCGATCCGTGGCGGAGAACCTGTGGGGGGATGCCAAATGAGCGCTTTGATGGAAACCTACGGCGCCATGCTGCTCAAAGCCATCGGCACACACACGGTCTATGTGCTGGTCTCCGTGGCCATCGGCTTTGTGCTGGGACTGGTGCTGGGCATTCTCCTCTCCCGGGTTCCCAGGTGGTCCATGGTGATTTTGCCGGTGCTGTCCATTTTCCAGACCATCCCCGGTCTGGTGTTCATCGGCGTGCTGTATATCTGCTGGGGCATGATCTACCCCACCGTCATCGTGGCACTGAGCATCTACGCCATGTTCCCCGTACTGAAAAACACCTACACCGGTATTCTGGAGGTGGAGGATAAGTACATCGAAGCCGCCAAGGGCTGCGGCATGTCCCGGCTCCAGACCCTGGTGAAGGTGGAGCTGCCCCTGGCCATGCCCACCATCATCGCCGGACTGCGGATGTCCACCATCTACACCGTCTCCTGGGCGGTGCTGGCGGCCATGATCGGCTTCGGCGGCCTGGGCAACTTCGTCTACCAGGGCGTCAGCTCCAACAACAATACCCTCATCCTTCTGGGCGCCGTCCCGGCGGCGGTGCTGGCCATCGTCTTCGGCGCGGTCATTGACGTGCTGCAAAAGAAGGTCACTCCCCGCGGCATGCAGAAGGAGGTGGGCAAATGACCTGGTCTTTAATCTGTGAGCACCTGTTCATCGTGCTGGCAGCCAGCATCCTCTCCATCGCCGTGGGACTGCCCCTGGGCATCTGGGCCTATGTGTCCAAGACCGCCCGCCCCTTCATTCTGCGGCTGGTGGATCTGCTCCAGACCATCCCCTCCCTGGCATTGCTGGGCATGATCATGGTGGTGCTGGACCCGGGCAAGCTCACCGTGGTGGTGGGCATTACCCTCTACTCCCTCCTGCCCATCGTGCGCAACACCTGCCTGGGACTCCAGCAGGTGGACCCGGGCGTGAAAGAGGCGGCTCGGGGCATGGGCATGAGCAAGCCCTACCGGGTTTTGATGGTAGAGTTTCCCCTGGCGTTCCCCACCGTGTTCACCGGCATCCGCATCGCCGTGGTCAACGCCATCGGCACCGCGGTGTTCGCCGCTTTTGTGGGCGGCGGCGGCCTGGGCGGCGTCATCAACCGCAGCATCCGAATCAAGGACATGGGGCTGCTGCTTGGCGCCACCGGCGTGCTGATGGTCATCGCCGTGGTGCTGGATCTGGTCATGGGCTGGTTTGAAAACCGGATGCGCAAGGACAAGGGCGGCTCCAAGAAAATGTGGATTCCCGTGGCCGCCATTCTCGTGGCCTTCTGCCTGCTGCTTCCCTACGGCCGCGGCTCCTCCGGCGACATTCTGCTCTATGACGGCGACTACTCCGAAACCCAGCTGATGCACCACATGGTCAAGATGCTGGTGGAGGACCAGACAGACCTCACCGTCACCATTCAGGACCAGATGTCCCAGGTGAACAACTGGAACGCTCTCAAGGGAGACGACCACACCTGCGACCTGATGATCTCCTACGACGGCACCATCCTCACCACGTTCCTCCATCAGGACACCACGGACGTGCCCGAGGGCACGAGCATTTACGACTATGTCAACGAGCAGCTGACCTCCTACGGCATGCGGCAGCTGGAGAAGCTGGGCTTTGACAACACCTACGCCATCGCCGTTCCCCAGGAAATCGCCGAGCAGTACGGCCTGGAGACCGTCAGTGACCTGGTGCCGGTGGCACCGGAGCTGGTGTTCGGCGCGGAGCACGAGTTCTTCACCCTGGAGGGCAGCATGAAGTACGGTCCCTTCACGGAGTTCTACGGTCTGAACTTCAAGGAGTGGGTGCCGGTGGACGTGAGTTTGAAGTACACGGCCATCGAAAACGGCAACTTTGACGTCACCGAGGTCTACGCCACCGACGGCCTCAACCGCAAGGTGGGACTGAAGATCCTGGACGATGACAAGAGCTTCTTCCCGGACTACAACGGCGTGTTCCTGGTGCGGGACGACCTGCTGGAGCGCTATCCGGAGCTGGAGGGAATCCTCAATCAGCTCGCCGGCAAGATTCCCACGGAGCAGATGTCCGAGCTGACCTACCAGGTGGATGTGCTGGGCCGCACGGTGGACGATGTGGCCCGGGAGTTCCTGGTCAGTCAGGGACTGCTGAGCGAATGAACAAAGGCGGCCGGAGGCACATTCCTCCGGCCGCTTTTTCGCAACCAACTCCGTTTTTTCCCGTCTGATTGGATAGAAAGCCAAAATTTGCACAGAGGGGGCATTCCATGGAGGATCTGCAAATCATTCAGCTGTTCTGGGAGCGGTCGGAGCAGGCCATCTCAGAGACCGCAACAAAGTACGGCGTCTTCTTGTGGCGCATCGCCCGGAATATCCTGGGCAGCCACGACGACGCAGACGAGTGCGTCAACGACACCTATCTGCGGGCCTGGAACGCCATTCCCCCGTCCCGGCCCTCCGTCCTCCGGGCCTGGCTGGGCCGCATCACCCGCAACCTCTCCCTGGACCGGTGGAACCAGTCCCGTACTCAGAAGCGGGGCGGCAGCGCCGTGGACGTGCTGCTGGGAGAACTTTCGGAGTGCGTGCCCTCTCCCCACCGCACCGAACAGCACCTGGAGGATCAGGCCCTGGCAGACGCTCTGAGCGCCTTTTTGAGGACCCTTCCCCGGGAAAACCGGGTGATCTTCCTGCGGCGCTACTGGTACGGTGACCGCCTGGAGGTCATTGCCGCCGGCATGGACTGTTCCGCCGGAAAGGTCAAGTCCTCCCTGTTCCGTACCCGGAAGAAACTGCTGGCCTATCTGGAAAAGGAGGGGATCTGCCTATGAGCGCCATGCGTCTTTTCAAGGTTCTGGGAATGGTGGACGAGGATCTGGTGGAGGAGGCCTGGGCCTACCGTCCCCCGGCGGCGAAGTTCCGTCCGGCCCTGTATGGTCTGGCGGCCGCCGCCTGCTGCACCATCGTGTGCGCCTTCGGCTTTTTCTATCTGGTCACCGGCGGCTTCCATGGCTTCGGCAGCGCTGCGCCGGAGGAGTCTGCCACGGAATCGCCGGCAGAGGGCGCAGAGTCCAGTGAAGATGTCACCGCCGGCAACGGCAGCGTTTCTTACCTCTCCTATGCCGGGCCGGTGCTGCCGTTGACGGTTCTGGAGCAGGACGCGCCCATCTCCGCCGTGCGGGAAGTGACCTGGGATGTATCCTCCGGCCAAAGCCAGGCCAGCTATGAGGACGCCTATACCCTCACCAACCCCACCGACCAACCCGTTACGGTGACGGCCCTTTACCCCTTTGCCGGGAACTTCCGGGACCTGGCCGCCCAGCAGCCCGCCATCACGGTGAACAATCAGGCAGTCACGCCGCAGCTGCACCCCGGTGCCTACGCCGGCGGCTTTACCGGCACGGGCGACGGCCAAGCCGGCACGTGCAATCTGCTCGAGCCCTCCTCCTGGGAGGACTACGCCGCCCTTTTGGAGGACGGCAGCTACGCCTCCGCAGCCCTGGCAGGCACAGATCTTCCCCAGACACCGGTGGTGGTCTACGACTTCTCGGCGCTCTCCACGCCTTCCCCCGACCAGGAGCTGGTGGTCTCCTGCGCCTATGACTCCGATGCCACTACGCTTCTCAGCTACGATTTCAGCGGCGGCAACTGGGATGAAACCAACACTTGGCGCCAGTACGGCGGCCGGGCCGTAACTGACGGCTGCCCCACGCTGATCGTGGTGGGAGAAGATATTGCCTCCTATTCCCTGCTGGACGGCTACGGGTTGGACGCGCCGGAGCTCACCGGCGTCACCGGCCAGGTGGTCCGGCGGGAGACGACCCTGGGCCAGGCACTGGAGGAACTGTGCCGCACGTACCTTGCCCACCAGCTGCCCGGTGAAGAGGCTTGGGCGGATGCCGTCTCCCTGGAGGATTTCACCGCCGCCGCAGCCCAGTTGCTGACGGACTGGGGTCCTCTATCCCCGGCGCCCGTGGAGCGCTACGCCCTGGGGCGGCTGGATGAGCTCATTGCCGAGGCCGGCTCTGTCAGCCGGGTCTTCTATCTCTCCTTCCCGGTCACCATTCCCGCCGGCGGCTCCGTCACCGTCACCGCGTCCGGTCAGAAAGCCGCCAGCTTCGACTTCCCCGGTACCGGCGGTCCTTACGAGGGGACCCAAAGCTATGAGCTTGCCGCATCTCTCGGCTCCACCCTGACCTTCACCGGCCAGAGCGCCCGGCTCCTCCGGGACGATAGCACAGCATTGGTGCGGGACGACTACGGCTTCTCCGCCGCCGGGGATGCCGTCTCTCTGGACAGCCGCTCCTATTACGCCTTTACGGTCCAATAAGCAAAAAGACACCCGGCAAAATCTGCCGGGTGTCTTTTTTACTTTATTCTGCGTGCTTTCCGCCGGAGAGGTTCTTCTTGACCTCCGCCTCCACCTGGGAAATGGGGAGCTTCTCCGTCTCGGCCCACAGCTCGTCGAACTTCTTCATGCCATCGGCTTTGACCTCTTCCCACTCCTTGGCAAAGGAGCCATTGACGATGTTGTTGTACTGCTCCTCGATGAACTTGCGCATGGAGGAGTTGTCCACCATCTTGAACCGGGACAGCTGTCCGTACTGGCTGGTGCGGCTGTGGAGGGGCAGCTGCTTGAAAAGGCCCATGTCCGCCATCTTCTCCATCATGACCATGGGCTCTTTGGACATGTACATCTCCGTGAGAATGGCCTCGGCGGGCAGGCCCTTTTCCTGGAAGAAGTCAAACGCCGTCACCATCACGTTCATGATCAGGGGCCAGATGGCCTGCTCGCTCATCAGGTCCAGATAGGTCTCGTCGTTGAACGTGACCTCGATGGCGCCCGCCTTGGTGGAGCCCAGGGCCTTGGCAAGGCCCACGGCGATCTCCTTGGCGTGGCCGGTGGCATCCTGGTTGATAACCACGAAGGTGGGGAAGCCGGTGCCGTTTTCGTAGGTCTCCCGGACGCCCTTGCCGATCATGCGGGGTGCCACCATGATCACGTCCAGATCTGCGGCGGGCTTGATGAAGCCGTAAGTAATGTTGTAGCCGGAGGCAAAGTTCAGCGCGGCGCCGGGGTGCAGGTTGGGGGCGATATCCCGCTCATAGATCTCGGGGGCCACTTCGTCCGGCAGCAGCAAAAACAGGATGTCCGCTTTTTTGGCAGCCTCGGGAATGGAATAGGTCTCAAAGCCGTCTTCATTGGCGGTATTCCAGGAAGCGTCGTGGATGCTGCCCACGATGATGTGCTTGGCGCCGGAGTCCCGCATGTTCAGCGCCTGGGAGCGGCCCTGGTTGCCGTAGCCGATGATGGCAATCACCTTGTCCTGGATCGCCTCGATGTGTCCATCCTGATCGTAGTAAACCTTGCCCATGGAATTATCCTCCTTCAATTGCAGAACATTGCATGTAAGCTTATTTTCGACTGTGACATAGGACATCTGATGTGTTAAGTATAACACGAAGTGCACCGTTGTCAAGAGGTTTTTTGGTGATTTTACAAACAAGCAAGGTCCCGGAGCAATCGTACTCCGGGACCTTGCCTGTTCAGATGGTCATGCTTCGTTCTGCTGGCGGAGAAACACCGCCCGGGCCCAGCGCTCTGCGCTTTCCGCGATGGCATCGTGCGCAGCGGCCTTATCCCGCTTCATAACGGCCTCGCAGATTCTCTCGTGATCCGCCAGTGCCGTTCGCGGCGTCTCCTCAATGGATGCTCCGATAGACTCCCGGAACAGCTCGTTGATGGCGCTGCCCAGACTGATCATAAAGGAATTGTGGGTGGCCTGGAGGATCTGTCCGTGGAACGCCAGATCATCCTCCGTGGTCAGCGTTCCCGCCTCCAGGTGGCAGCGGAACGTCTCCAGAGACTGCGCAATCTGTTCCAGGTCCGCGTCGCTGGCCTGGTCGATGGCCAGCTCCGTATAAGCAGTCTCCAGCGTCTGCCGGAAGATCTGGAGCTCTTCTTCGTCTCCGCTGTTGAGATAAAGGTGAGACAGCATAACATTCAGATAGCCCTGCTCAGGATTTTCGCTGATGACCGTGCAAAGTCCCCGCCGGATCTCCACAACGCCCAGCGCCTCCAGCATTTTGATGGCCTCCCGCACGCTGCTCTTGCTCACCGCCAGTTCCTCGGAGATCTGTGTCTCCGTGGGAAGTACATCGCCGGGTCCCAACCCCTGTTCCCGGATCATTTTTTCAACGGCCTCCATCACCTGGCGGGACAGGCTTTTCCGGCGCTGCCCGGCTGTATTCTGCGCCACCCAAATCAACCCCTCTTTCATGGCTGCCGTACAAAACGGCTATTCCGTCAATATGCAAATTAACTTTAGCATATTTCATTGATGTGCACAACTATTTTCTTGAAATGGCTTGGATTCATGCTGTATAATGGGTAAAAAAAGGAGGACTGCCATGAACTTTTCCGTGCCAAAAATTCGCTCCGTGCGGGACCAGGTTTATGAGGGCATCAAATCCTTAATCGTCAGCGGACAGCTTCCCCAAGGAACCCGGCTTCAGGAAAGCGAGCTGGCTGAACTCTTCCAGGTCAGCCGCACCCCTGTGCGGGAAGCGCTCAAGGCATTGCGGGACGACGGACTGCTGGAAAGCGGCAGTGCCAAGGGGCTGTTTGTTAAGGTACTCACCCCAGACAATGTACGGGATATTTTTCAAATCCGCAGTCTGCTGGAGCAGTTTGCCCTCAAGCAGGGCATCGCACGTCTGACCCTGGACGAAGAGCGCTATCTCTTGTCTATGCGGGCCAAATTTGAATCTTTCCGAACCTATAACGATATGGAAGAATATATCCGCCTGGACAGCGAACTCCACAGCAGCATCATCACGTTCTCCGGAAACCAGTTTTTGCGGGAGCTGACCGACCGCATTTACAGTGTGCTGCAGCCGGTACGGGTGCTTTCCCTGAGTACGCAGGCACGCTATGAGGCCTCCATTTCCGAGCACATCGGTATCGTGGACGGCATGCTGGCCCGGGATTCTGCACAGGCTGCCGTCACATTGCAGACCCATTTAGATGAGGCGGAGGCCTGTGTGCTTCAAGTTCTGGAAAAGCAGTCTTCCGCTGAATAATGCGCCAACTATCGAGCAAAGCGCTGGGACATTTGAAATGTCCCAGCGCTTTTTTGTGTTTTTTCCATAAAATCAGATATCTGTTTTCTCCAATTGGTCCTCTTGACTAGTTTGATTTAAAACCGTATTATGTTTTTAAAATACAAAATAAATCCAAAGGAGGAGCCGCCATGGACTTTCAACTGCCCTATTACAAAGGTACCCTGCCCCTGCACGTCCCTGACCGCAACCTTGCACATGTCCTGGAAAACAATGCCGCTCAATTCCGCACGCAGGTTCCCCAGGCACAGATTGTGCAGGAAGCTCTGAATCATCCCATCGGCTCCCCGGCGCTGCGGGATTTGGCCCGCGGAAAGAAAAAAATTCTTGTCATCACCTCCGATCACACCCGCAGCATGCCCTCCCGTATCACCATGCCGCTTCTTCTGGACGAGATCCGCCGCGGACAAAGCGACGCACAGATTACCATTCTCATCGGCACGGGTCTCCACCGCCCAACCACACCGGCCGAACTGCTGGATCGCTTCGGCCCTGTGATCGTGGAGCGGGAACACATTGTCGTACATAACGCCTTTCGGGACGAGGACATGCGCTATGTCTGTCAGCTTCCCTCCGGTGCATCGCTGCGCGTGAACCACCTGGCCCTGGAAAGTGACCTGATCGTGGCGGAAGGCTTTATTGAACCCCACTTTTTCGCCGGTTTCAGCGGCGGACGCAAAAGCATTCTGCCGGCGATCGCCTCTCAGGAAACCGTCAATGAAAACCACTCCGCCCGGGCCATTGCCAGCCCCAACGCCACCACCGGCGTATTGGAGGGCAATCCCATCCACGAGGATATGGCCTACGCCGCCCGCAAAGTGGGTCTTGCCTTCATTCTCAATGTGGCAATGGATGCCGAAAAGCACATTGTGGCGGCATTTGCAGGTGACTGCATCGACGCCCATGCCAAGGGCTGCGCATTCGTTTCAGATATGTGCGGAGTAGATGCCGTGGCGGATGATATTGTGATTACCACCAACAGCGGCTACCCGCTGGATCAAAACCTCTATCAGACGCCCAAGGGCGTATCCACAGCAGCCGCCTGTGCCAAAGAGGGCGGGGTCCTGATTCTGGGCGCGTCTTTGTGCGACGGCATCGGCGGAACCAACTTTGAAAAGCTGATGCGCCTTGGCTCCCCCAGCCTCATCAAGGAGACCATTGAAGCCATTCCCCCGAAGGAATCCATCCCGGAGCAGTGGTGCGCACAAATCTATGCCAATTTGCTGCTGCGCCACCCGATCATTATTGTCACCCAGCACATGAATGAGCCTCAGCTGCTGGAGCAGATGGGATTCCTGACTGCCCGCAGCTTTGACCAGGCGCTGGAAATGGCCTTTGCAATCCGCGGTGATGCTGCATCCGTAGCCGTCATTCCGGACGGCGTTTCTGTCATCGTACGAAAACACAAGGAGGTAGGAAATGAGTGATCGAAAGCTGGCTGTACAGGTACAGCCTACCGACAATGTCGCATCAATTTTTGCGGAAGTATCCGCCGGCGACACGGTGGAAGTGATGGCCAGGGACGGCAGCGTGGATAAAATCCGCGTCCACGAGGACATTCCCTACGGCCACAAGGTGGCTCTGCAGGACATTCCAAAAGGCGGAACGGTATTGAAATACGGCGAATCCATCGGCATTGCAACGGCAGACATCAAGCGGGGAGACTACGTGCATGTCCACAATCTGGACAGTGCCCGTGCCCGCGGCGACTGGAAGGAGTAACCCCATGACAGATCGATTTTTTGGCTACGCCCGACCGGATGGGCGCGTCGGCTCCCGGAACTATGTGGCGCTGGTTCCCAGCGTCGTGTGCGCCAACGAGGTCGTGGAAGCAATTGGCGCGCAGGTCATGAACTGCCGTCCCCTGCTGCATCACCAGGGCTGCTGCCAACTGCCGCCGGACCTGGAGCGGGTCACCGACACACTCATCGCTCTGGCCTGTCATCCCAACGCCGGCGCCGTGCTGGTGGTGAGCCTGGGCTGTGAGGGTACCGACGTGGACCGCCTCCTGGAGGCGGTGGCCAAAACCGGCAAGCCCTATGACATTGTACGCATTCAGGAGATCGGCGGAACCGCCAACGCCATTGCAGACGGCATCAAGAAAGCCCAGCGGCTTTCCATGGCCATCTCGGGTCTCCAGCGGGAAGCCTTTGACCTGCATTCCTTTGTCATGGGCATCAAATGCGGCGGCTCTGACGCCACCTCCGGCCTGGCCAGCAACTGCGCCATCGGCTATGTGGCGGATAAAGTCGTTGACCAGGGGGGCACCGTAATTTTCGGTGAAGTAACCGAGTTTATCGGCGCAGAGCACATTCTGGCCCGCCGGGCCAGGACGCCGGAGGTTGGGGAGAAAATCCTCAAAATCGTAACGGATATGGAAAACCGTGCCAAGTCTCTGGGCTGCGATATGCGGAAGGGACAGCCCACTCCCGGCAATATCGCCGGCGGTCTGACCACCATCGAGGAAAAGTCTCTGGGCGCCATTATGAAATCCGGCTCCCGTACCATCGAAGGCGTAATGGAGTATGCAGAAATCAGTCCGGCCAAGGGCGGTCTGTGGATCAAGGAAACACCCGGCCGTGAAATTGAAATTCTCACCGGCATGGCAGCCAGCGGCGCCCAGTGCATCACATTTTCCACCGGGCGGGGCGCACCTCAGGGCTTCCCCATTCTGCCCGTTATCAAAATCTGCGGAAATCCTCATACCTATCAGCGAATGTCCGGAGACATGGACCTTAACGCCGGGAAAATCATTCTGGGTGAAAAGAGCATTGAAGAGGTCGGTGAGGAAGTCTATCAGAAGCTGCTGAGAACGCTCAGCGGCGAGCAATGCAAGGGAGAGAGCATTTACTACAGCAAATCCATGGATATTTACTGCATGGGTCCTGTCATTTGACTGCACATATGCGCTAAATCTGTATTTTTTGTACAAATTCCGATTTTTTTCTTAGCTAAATCGCGTGATTGACAACAGTTGTCCGAAGTCTTATATTTAAATTATAGATAAGACATCTGATGTTTATATTAATTTTTGGGAGGTATTTATTATGAGCAAGCTCGATTGGAACAGCGTCGATTTTGAAACCATGATCATCCACGCAGGCCAGGAACATGACAGCGCATACGGTGCCCTGGCAACGCCCATCTACCAGACCTCCACATTCTGCTTTGAAACCGTGGAAGAAGGCGCCGCAAAGTTCGCCAAGCAGATTCCCGGTTACCATCCCGTCTACTCCCGCAGCGGAAACCCCACCACCCGGGCATTTGAGCTCAAGTGTGCTGCCATGGAAGGCGGCGAGGATGCTGTGGCCACCGCCTCCGGCATGGGCGCCGTGGGTTCCGTCATGCTTTCTTTCCTGAAGACTGGCGACCATGTGATTTTTGACAACTCGGTCTATGGCGGCACCAACTATGTGGCCACCACCAATCTGCCGGATCTGGGGATTCAGGTCTCCCGCGTGGATACCTCCGACCTGGAGGCGCTGAAAGCCGCTATCCGTCCCAACACCAAGATGATCTACTTCGAGACCCCTAACAATCCCATGATCAAGGTCACCGATGTCGCTGCGGTAAAGGCCGTCGCCGGCAAGGATATCCGCGTGGTAGTGGATGCCACCTTTGCACCTCCCCCCATCCAGCACGTGCTGAAGCTGGGCGCCGATATCGTGCTCCACTCCATCACCAAGTACATCAACGGCCACGGCGATGCTCTTGGCGGCGTGGTTGTCGGCTCTGCCGAGGACATGGCTTTACTCCGCAACAACTCCATGACCAAAATCAACGGCTGCCCGCCCTCTCCCTTCAACAGCTATCTGGTGCTGCGGGGCATGAAGACGCTGGCACTGCGTGTGGAGCGCCACTGCCAGAACGCCATGGCCGTTGCCAAGTATCTGGAGCAGAACCCCTATGTAAAAACCGTTTATTATCCTGGTCTGGAGAGCGATCCCGGTCATGAGCTGGCTTGCCGGCAGATGGAAAACGGCCTCTTCGGCGGCATTCTGAGTTTTGAGCTCAAGGACGATGTGAAGGGCCTGAGCAGCTTTGAAGCCGGCAAGAAGCTGCTCAACAACCTGAAGATCGCCTCCATCGCCGTCTCTCTGGGCGATCCCGATACCCTGATTGAGCATCCGGCCAGCATGACCCACGCCGGCGTCTCTCCCGAGGCACGTCTGGCTGCCGGCATTACCGATGGCCTGGTTCGGATGTCCGTTGGCCTGGAGTCTGCCCGGGATCTGATCAACGACTTCGAGCAGGCGTTTGCCGCGATCTGAACCATCTCACCGCCGCCCCGGAAGTAATTCTCTCTTTTTCTCCAAGGTTATTGATTTTATTTGAGAAAGGAAGCGAATGTCTGTGGAAAATCAAAAAAAATATTACGGTTGGAAAGGCTTCTTCCCTCTTCTGACGTTCCTGGCCATTTACCTGGGCGGCGGATTGATTTTTACCGCACTGGGCTATGGCGGTGACTCCTTCAAACAGATTCCCCGCGTGACCGCCCTGGTTGCCGCTTTGCTGGTCTGCTTGTGCATGGGCGGCAAGGAACGCAGCATGGAATTCCGAATGGACACCTTCTGCAAAGGTATGGCCAACGAGGGAACCATGATCATGCTGGTCGTCTTCCTGCTGGCCGGTGCCTTTTCCGGTGTGGCAAAGGCCATGGGCGGCGTGGAAGCTACCGCGAATCTGGGCTTGAGCCTGGTTCCTGCTCAGTTTCTGTTCCCCGGCATCTTCCTGATCTCCGCTTTTATTGCCACGGCAATGGGTACCTCCATGGGCACCATCTCCGCCATCGGCCCCATCGCCGTGGCGGTGGCCGAGGGCGCTGACCTGAATATGGCCATCGCCATTGCCGCCGTACTGGGCGGCGCCATGTTCGGCGACAACCTGTCCATGATCTCCGACACCACCATCGCCGCCACCCGCGGCGCCGGCTGCGAGATGCGGGACAAGTTCAAGATGAACGGCGTCATGGCCGCCGTGGCCGCCATCGCCACCATGATTTTGCTGGCAGTGGTTGGCAGCGGCGCAGAGCTGACCGGTGACTTCCACTACGACCTGATCAAAGTGGTTCCCTATCTTTTCGTGCTCATATTCGCCCTGACTGGCTGCAACGTGTTCATTCTGCTGCTTGCCGGTATCATCGTCGCTGCGGTGGTCGGATTCGCCACCGGTTCCCTGGATGCCATCGGATTTGCACAGGCAGTGTCCTCCGGTATGTCCGGCATGTATGAGATCTGCATCATCGCGCTGCTGCTGCGCGGCATCAGCGGTGTGGCAGAGGAGCTTGGCGCCATCGACTGGCTGGTGAAGAAGATGACCAGCCAGGTCAAAACCCGCAAAGGCGCTGAATACATGACGGCCGCCATGGTGTCCGTCTTCGATGCGGCACTTGCCAATAATACCATCGCCATTTTGATGGCCGCCCCCCTGACCCGCGAAATGGTGGCCAAGCACAACGTGGCTCCCAAGCGCGTGGCCTCTTTGCTGGACATCTTCTCCTGCATCGTCCAGGGCATCATTCCTCACGGCGGACAGGTGCTGCTCTGCATCACTCTGACGGGTCTTTCTCCCTTCTCCATCATTGCCGCCAACTACTATGTATTTTTCCTGGCTATCGTCTCCATTGCCACCATCCAGTTCGGCCTTGGCCGCACTAAGGAAGAAAAGGCCGGTATCGCCATGTACGATGAGAACAACGAAGTTCTCTCCCTGAAGTAACCATCCGTTTTCCCTCCCCCCTTATCTATGCCTGCCGGCCGCCACTTTGTGGCTGGCCGGCAGGCAACATTTTTCCCGGAAGGAGGATTCCCCATGGATCTGACTACCAGCCGCTGCTGGGCCGAAATTAACCTGGGGGCGCTCCGGCGCAACTGCCGCGCCCTGCATGGACTGCTCTCCCCGGGCTGCCGTCTTATGAATATCCTCAAAGCCAACGCTTATGGACACGGAGCTGTCGCGGTGGCCCGGGTGCTGGCGGAAGAATTTCCCGAGGACTGGATCGGTGTGGCCTGTCTTTCCGAAGCGTTGGAGCTGCGTCAGGCCGGAATTCGGCAGAACATCTTGATTTTAGGTTACACGCCTCCTCAGGCTGCCGCCATACTGTCTCAGGAGAATATCACACAATCCCTGCTCTCTCCCGGATATACGCGCCAGCTGATCGCCTGTGCACAGGAAGCCGGTGTTCGTGTTCCCTGTCATCTGAAGCTGGATACCGGTATGACGCGCATTGGCTATACCGCCTACGGCGAGGCATACGCCCAAACTGTAAGGGATGCCGCGTTGGCGTATCAGGCACCTGAGCTGAATGTATCCGGCATATTCACGCATTTCTCCAGCGCCTATGGACTGGAGCCGGAGGACATTTCCTATACCAAAACCCAGTTTGAGCGGTTCGCCCGGGTCTGCCGGGCCCTCGCGGCTCAGGGAATTTCCCCCGGTCTTCGCCATTGCTGCAATTCCCCCGCTACCGTCAACTCCCCGCAATACGCATTGGATATGTGCCGGACCGGCACTGTGCTCTACGGTCTTTTACCCGAGACTTCCATGCGCCGTCCCATTCCATTCGAGCCGGTGCTCACCTGGAAATCCCGGGTGGTGCAGCTCCGCTCCATTCCCTCCGGCATTCCTATCAGCTATAACCGACTGGCCATATCCGATGCTCCCATGACTTTGGCCGTCATCTCCGCAGGAGATGCCGACGGCTATCCCCGGCAGCTGACCAACCTCGGGCGGGTCAACATCGCCGGCCACATCTGCCCGGTAGTCGGGCGCGTGTGTATGGATATGTTTATGGCGGACGTAACCGGCTGCAGCGATATCCAGGAAGGAACTGCCGTCACTTTGCTGGGCGGTACCGGCAGTCAGGCCGTCCCCTGCTCGTGGCTGTATCGGCCGCTCAATCTCGGCCCCAGTGCCATAACCTGTAATATCCGTGCCCGGGTTCCATATCTCTACCTGGACAACGACTGATTTCCTTTCACAACTCCGGAATCATGGGCCCGGCGTGCCATCTCTTCTCTTCGGCTTGTCTATCTGTGGAAAATCTGCTATGCTGTTAAAAGCTGCTCTACGCAGTATTCTGCAAAAGGGGTGACTTCATTGAAACTGACATTTTTGGGACATGCCTGTTTTTTGCTGGATGACGGACGGTACAAAGTGCTGACAGACCCGTATCTCACCGGAAATCCGCTGGCCGCTGTACAGGCAGATTCCGTGGAGGCGGACTATATCTGCGTGACCCACGGCCACAGTGACCACACGGGAGACACGGAGGCGATTGCCCGTCGGACCGGTGCCAAGATCTGCTGCCCGGTGGAGCTGGGATCTGCTGTTTTTGCCTCCCAGGGGCTGGAGACAATGCCTGCCAACCTGGGTGGTACCTGCAAACTGCCCTTCGGCAGCGTAAAACTGGTTCCCGCGCTCCACGGCAGCGGTGTGGCAGGCAGCCTGGCCTGCGGTTTCCTTTTCGAAATGGGCGGGAAAAAGATTTACCACGCCGGTGACACTGCCCTGATCTCCGACATGGCGCTGCTGGAAGAGGAGCATGTGGACGTTGCGCTGCTGCCCATCGGTGATGTTTACACCATGGGGCCTGCCGATGCTCTGCGCGCGGTGAAAATGATCCGCCCAAAGCTGGTAATTCCCATGCACTATAACACCTTCCCGCTCATCATCCAGGACCCCAACGCCTTTGCCGATGCCGTAAAGAACGCTGGCTTCCAGGCCACGGTCCTGCAGCCCGGCGAGAGCATTTCCCTGTAACGAACAACACGCTGCGGCAGATGCCGCAGCGTGTTGTTTGTTCATGGCATGGGGTACCCGGCCAGCAGCAGCACATTGTGCACCGCACAATTGACTACCAGCAGCAGCGCCATCCACCCGAACCAGCGGTTATCGTAGTGCAGCGCCCATCCCCTCCGCCTGCGCAGCCGCCAGACCGTTTGAGAAATCATATAGACCACCCACCAAACAGCTGCAACCGGTACAGCCAGATGACAGCAAAGTGCATGCCAAAGCTGTCCGTGCAGCAGCGCAATCAGCGCCCGGGTGCCGCCGCAGCCAAGGCAGTATATATGCCAGTGGCTCCAAATCCAGCATCTGCTGACCGTGGGCGCTCCCAGTACATAACGCCACAACAGATACAGTCCCAGTGCAGCAAGTGCAGTGATCCACATGGTCGGGTAAACCTCCCGGTCCGTAACTTTTTTCATCATGTTTCCCCATAAGAAGAGGCCGCCCACGGCGGCCCTCTTTTTATTTCAGCAGCTTGATGGAACCCAGCAAAGGCACTTCCTTTTCCTCTCCGTTGATGGCGGCAATGCAGCCGATCACGGCACAGATAAAGCAAAAAATACCCCACAGCCAGCCAATGCAGGGAATCACGCTGAAAAGGCCCGCCAGCCAAATGACCAGTGCCTGATTCAAATGGAACTTGGCACCTTCCCGATCACCGGCAACCAGCGCGATCAGCAGTCCGATCCAGGTGATATATGCCACGATCCCGGTCGTTTTGGAATCCAACATAATGTGATCCTCTCTTGATTCTTCAGAACTTTATCGACAGTTTACCACAAAAAGCACAGAAAGACAACGCGGGAAATAAAAAAGAGACAGCTCAAAAGAGCTGTCTTCTTTGTGTTGGCACTACCTATCTTCCCGGGCCGTCACCAGCCAAGTATTGTGGGCAGAAACGAGCTTAACTACCGTGTTCGGAATGGGAACGGGTGGACCCTCGTTCTAATCAGCACCAACTATGTCTTCCAGGTCTTCCCGGAGAACATCTTGCATTATATCGTTTTTCCTGCTCTGTGTCAAGGGATTTCTTGGTGACCCGTACCGGATTCGAACCGATGTTAACGGCGTGAGAGGCCGCTGTCTTAACCACTTGACCAACGGGCCATGGTGCACCTTCACGGACTCGAACCGGGGACCCACTGATTAAGAGTCAGTTGCTCTACCAACTGAGCTAAAGGTGCAAATCCCTTTTTTCAGGTACGCTCCCGCACCCTCAAAACCGAACAATGTATCTTCCGCAACGATCTCAGGCCGCCTGCATTTCTTCGTAGGTCAAGCCCTCGGGCTATTAGTACCGGTCAGCTGCATGCATTACTGCACTTCCACCTCCGGCCTATCTACCAGGTAGTCTTCCTGGGCCCTTACCTCATGAAGAGTGAGAGATCTCATCTTAGGGGGAGTTTCACGCTTAGATGCTTTCAGCGTTTATCTCGTCCGTACAT
>NZ_URDP01000016.1 GCF_900546705.1 uncultured Oscillibacter sp.
TGGCGGCGAAGGGGCAGTTCACCAGGCACATGCCGCAGGAGACGCACTTGTCGTAATCGATCTTGGCCCTGCCCAGCTCATCGGAGCCGATGGCGTCCATACCGCAGGCGGCGGCGCAGGGGCGCTCAATCTTGCTGATGGCCCGGTAGGGGCACTGGTTGAAGCACTTGCCGCACTTGATGCACTTGGACTGATCGATGTGGCAGTGCTTCTGCTCATCCAGGTAGATGGCATCCTTGGGGCACACATTCATGCAGGGGTGGGAGATGCAGCCCTGGCAGCTGTCCGTAATCCGGATCTGCTTGGGCGGGCATGCGTTGCAGGCGAAGGGGATAATGTTGACCAGCGGCTCTTCGAAATACTTGTCGTCGGCCTCCACAACCTCCTGGATATGGGCGCTGACAGGGGCCTGGGCACCGGCGGGTTCCAGGTTCATGCCCAAAGCCAGGCGCACCCGCTCCTGGACAATGGCCCGCTCCAGAAACACGTCGTGACGGTGGTGGGCCACCTCACCCTGGATCATGTTGTAGGGGATCATGTCCACGCGGCTCATGTCCCCGCCCTCATAGGCCAGGCGGGCTACCTCCGTGAATACGTTGCGGCGAATATCGTCGACTGCGCTGTGAACTCCTCTCACGTTCATTTCCTCCATTTTTACCGGGCGGTCGCATTCCGTCCCGGGTAGTGTGAATTGGCGTAATTATTATATAGAACGGCGTCTTTTTTTGCAAGGAAAATCCCATCCTTTTCCCGGAGAAAAAGGAAATTTTTACAATTTCTTTTCATCTGCGGACGGTTATTTCCGAAAAAGCGCCCTTTTCAGGTGCATTTCAGCTTGTTTTTCCATAATGACCACTATCCGGTCATGCCGGTTGGTGTTATAATATTTCCATATATGGCCCCGGCTCATACCCCCGCCCGGGCCGATTCTGATGATGGGAGGATTTCCCCTTATGGAGATGGACTGGAAACAGCGGCGGAAAATCACCGCCCTTTCCTCGATTTTACTGGTATTGGTCATTCTGGTGCTGCTGGTGGGCGGCGTGCGCTACCATCAGTACCGCCAGTCCCAGGCCGTGCCGGAGGACACGGTGCAGCTGTCGGCAGACTCCGACCACAGCTGGGCGGCTCTGTCTTACAGCAACGGCACCACCACGCTCTCATTTTCCGTGGACCCGGAGACGGACCAGTGGATCTGGACCGATGACCCTTCCTTCCCCCTGGACGATACCACCGTGGAGGAGATCTGCGCCCTTTTGACGGATCTGACCCCTCAGCAGACGCTCGAGGCCGACGGTGCCCTGGAGGACTACAATCTGGACACGGACTCCGTGTTTATCTCCGCGACCCGGGCCGACGGCTCCACGCTGCGCCTGACCTTCGGCAAGACCACCACCGACGGAAAGAGCTACTACGCGCTCAAAGACGACGATCCGTCCACCCTGTACATCTTTGACGGTGCCCTGGTGGACAAGCTGTCTGTGGCCATCTACGACATGATGAAGCTGCCGGTACCCCCGGCCCTGACGGACCGGACCATCTGCTCCGTCCTTGTCACCGGTGCCGCCGAGACCACCATCACCGCCGCCCGCACCGGCGACGGAGCGGCAGAGGCCTGGACGTGCGGCGGGGAGGACGTATCCGGCAGCGACACCGTGAAAAACCTTCTCTCGGAGCTGGAGCTTCTGACCTTTACCAAGTGCGTGGACTATCGTCCCTCCGACAAGGCCGTGAGCATCTGCGGCTTTGACGCACCCTCCGCCCAGGTGGAGGTAGTCTACCTGACCGACGCCGGTGCGGAGCAGACCATGACGCTGACCATCGGTGCCGCCGCCGTGGACGGCAGCGGCCGCTACGCCCGCCTGAACGATGACACCGCCGTCTACCAGCTCTCCTCCGATGGTGTGGACACCATTCTCTCCATCGCCCAGAACGGGCTGGGCGGCTGATTGAATCTGAAAAGGAGGCTTCCATGCGCGTATTGATTGTGGAGGACGAAGTGCGGCTGGCCGCCACGCTCCAGGATCTGCTGGAGCTGGAGGGCTATTCGGCCGACATCTGCCACGACGGGGAATCCGGTCTGGACAACGCCCTGACCGGTATTTACGACGTGATGATTCTGGACGTGATGCTGCCCAAAATGGACGGCTTTACGGTGCTGCGGCAGCTGCGCGCCGGCGGATGCGCCACGCCGGTTCTGATGCTCACCGCCCGCAGCGAGCTTTCCGACCGGGTGCAGGGCCTGGATCAGGGGGCGGATTACTATTTGACCAAGCCCTTTGAACCCAAGGAACTGCTGGCCTGTGTGCGGGCTCTGACCCGCCGGCAGCCGGAATTGCGGCAGACCGATCTAATTACCTGCGGGGATCTGACACTGGAAAAGAGCTCCTTCACCCTCTCCTGCGGGGAGCGCAGCGTACGGCTCAGCCGCCGGGAATTCGACATGATGGAACTTTTGATGCTCAATCAAAAGCAGGTCATCACCAAGGAATCCCTGCTTTTGAAGATCTGGGGCTATGAGTCCGACGCAGAGGACAACAATGTGGAGGTATATATCTCTTTTCTCCGCAAAAAACTGGAACATCTGCACTCTCAGGTGCGGATCAAGACCATCCGTATGGTAGGTTATTGCCTGGAATTTCCAAAGGAATGACCTTTTTTCCACTTTTCCACAGAATTATCCACTTTTTCAACAAGCTTTTCCACAAGGGGGGTGATCCCGTTGATCCGGAAACTGCGGATCAAGTTTGTGGCGCTGAGCATGTCGCTGGTTTCCGTGGTGCTGGCGTGCATCTTCTTTTCCGTCAATTTTTCCGTACAGCGCAGCATTGAGGCCATCAGCCGCCAGGTGCTCTATCAGGTAATTCAGGACGATACCGTGCCTTACTCCGGCCGGGAGGACCGGCCGGACATCGCCATTTTCCGGGGGGAAGAACGGGTACTGCTGCCCTACTTCACTGTCAACGTCTGGCCGGAAAACGGCGTGGCCTATGTAACCGGCGGCACCTATTCCAATTTGGAGGATACCGCCGTGCTGCGGGATATCCTAAATGAGTGCCTGCGCCAGGAGGAGACAGAGGGCACTATCTCCAGCTACGGCCTGCGATACCTGCGCCAGGACAACGGCATGTACGAAAAGATCGCCTTTGTGGACATGTCCATGGAGCAGGCCATGCTGCGGCGGACGCTGCTTTCCTATCTGCCCATTGCCCTGGGGGCGTTTTTGCTGCTGCTGGGCGCGTCGGTGGTGCTCTCCCGGTGGGCCACGGCGCCGGTGGAAAAGGCCTGGCGCCAGCAGCGCCAGTTCCTCTCGGACGCCTCCCACGAGCTGAAGACACCGCTGACCGTCATTCTCTCCAACGCAGAGCTTCTGGAAGAAGCCGGTCTGGAACAGCGCCCCGCCCGCTGGGCGGACAACATTCATTCCGAGGCCCGGCAGATGAAATCCCTGGTGGAGCAGATGCTGACCCTGGCCCGGGCGGACAACATGACCGCCGCGCCGGTCTTTTCCCAGGTCTCCCTGTCCGAAACGGCAGAGGACTGTGTGCTGGCCTTCGAGCCGGTGGCCTTTGAGGCCGGCAAGCCCCTGAACTACGACATCGCGCCGGAGGTCCTGGTCCAGGGGGACGCCGACCGGCTGCGGCAGCTGATCTCCGTTCTGCTGGACAACGCCATCAAGTATGGCGCCGACGGCGGTACCATCACGCTGACACTGGAAAAACTGGACCGGCAGGTACGGCTGACCGTGTCCAACCCCGGTGATCCCATTCCGCCGGACAAGCTTCCCCATCTGTTCGAACGGTTTTACCGGGCTGATGACTCCCGGGGTGAGAAGTCCGGATTCGGCCTTGGTCTGGCCATTGCCGCCACCATTGCCGCCCAGCACAAGGGGACGCTGCGAGCCGAGAGCGACGCCGTGTCCACCCGGTTTATCTTCACCATGCCTCTGCGCAAGTGAAAAAACGCTGAAAAAAGAAGCCTCCCGCCTTGAGCGGGAGGCTTCTTTTTCTGTTTTACAGTACCATTTGCGCCAGGGCCACAATGGCAGGCACCGTGACGATGGACACCACCGTGCTCAGGCACACGGTTACCACACTGAGCTTGTAGTCACACGCGTACTGCTGGGCAAACACACAGATGTTGGCGCCCACCGGCGTGGCAGCGGCCAGGAAAGCGGCCAGAATCACATTTTCATTGGACACCGGCAGTATCCAGAAAATCAGCAGCGTCAGCAGGGGAGCCACCACCAGCCGCATAAGTACGCAGCTGTAAGCCCGCCGATCCAGCAGCTCCCGCCATGAGAGCTTGGCAAGATACGTTCCCATGAGGATCATGGCCACCGGCGTATTCATGCCGGCGATGTAACCCAGCGTGCTGGTGAAGATCTCCGGCACCGGCAGTCCGCTGATGAACAGCGCCACACCGATGACAATGGCAATGAGCACCGGGTTTTTCAGGATCGTCCGGACGCGGACGGCATCCCGACGGCCGGTGAGGATATAGACGCCGTAGGTCCACTGAAACAGGTTCAAAAGCGCCACGGAAGCCGCCACATAGAAAACGCCTTCGTCTCCGATGGCCGCCTGGGCCAGGGGGATGCCGATGAAGCCCGCGTTGCAGAAGGACGCGGCAAAGTTCTCCACCCGCCGGCGCTGACCGTAGACCACATAGGCCGCGGCCATGGCTGCCACAGAGGCGACCAGTGCCAGACCCGCCGAGAGCGCCAGCGCCAGCAGGCGCTCCCGGGAGTAGTCCACAATGTACGATTTGATGATGACGCAGGGGATGATGATCCGCAGTAAGATCGCGCCCAGATCCTTGGTGCCCTGTTCCGACAAAAAGCCCTTGCGGCTGAGCACCGCACCTACCGCGATCAGCAGCGCCATAATGGCGATCTGCCTGAGCAGAATCAAAGTCATACCGCCGTCTCAGATCCTTACAGCATATTGGCCAGCACGCTGGCGATGAACACGGAGAGGATCGTGACGGAGGTGAAGCCGGAGATCACGTAGGCCGTCTGAATCTTGGCGGACACGGCGTCCCGCTCCTCGGGAGTCTGGGCCACAGCGTTGGTGATCTCGGTGGCAATCAGCTCGGTGCCGGGATAGCCGATCATCTGGCACATGGCAATGCCGATGGACAGGTTCTTGCTGCCCACGATCTTCCAGGCGGGAGTCAGATAGAACACAATGAAGGTGAACACCAGCACGGCCACGAAGATGACCACGGTGGCAAAGCCGATGGTGGGCAGCATGGAAAGGTCCACCTTGGCCAGGGAGGGGATGATGGTGCACAGGGACAGGAAGGAGAAGAAGCCGTTGGCCTTGGCATAGTCACGCAGCAGGTTGGAGGGAACCAGGCCGGTGTTGCGGGCGATGATGCCGAACACCATGCACCAGATGGACATGTTCACCCAGCCCTGGCACAGGTCGCCCAGGATCTTGGAAATCCACAGGAACAAAGCGGCAATGGCCAGGCAGATGAAGGTGGTGTAGTACTTCTTGTACTTCTCCCAGAAGTAGCTCTTCTTCTCACCGCCCACAGAGGCAGCCTGCTCGGCATACCAGCTGTAGTTGGGGTCGGCGGCGTGCTTGGCCCGCAGGTCGGCCACCAGGGCGTTGGCCACGCCCAGGCCGCAGTTGGAAGCGGGCAGGGTGCCCACGAACTTCTGCACGGCGTAGATGAAGGTAGCCAGAGCTGCAGCGGTATCCAGACCCAGCTTGCTGCACGCGTCCACCATGGTGGTGGTGGCCACGATGCCGCCGTTGACCACGGGAGCGGCGGCCAGGGCGAAGTCCTTGCCGATCAGGGGGATGACCACGGCGCAGCCCAAAATGGCGGCAGCCATGCCCACCACGGCGCACAGCACGGTCCGCCACTCCTTCTTCAGCGTGGCAATATCAACGGACGTGCCCATGTTGAACAGCAGGAAGTACTGGCCCAGGCTGGCCACGCCGGCAAAGCCGGAGACTTCCATGATGTTGGCGGGATAGATTCCGGTCAGGAACAGAACCAGGAATCCCATCATGATGACGAACATGGACGAGATCTTCGCCTTGGTAATGGCGCCCACGAAGTCGCCCACAAAGAAGATGAGCAGTACGGCAAATACTGCCTGATAGGTTGACATTTCCATTTTCTTGCCTCCTCAGGTTTTACACAACACAATTTATTTAGACGCGCAGGTTTCCGCGAACGTCTCAATGAGGGTCTGGCACAGCTTGCCGGACTGGAAGAAGTCATCCAGCACCAGCTGCTCGGCCTTGGTATGGTTCTTGGTGTAGCCGGTGGCCACGCCTACGGTGGCCATGCCCTGGGCATTGTAGATGTTGGCGTCCATACCGCCGCCGCCGACCTCTACCCGGTAAGGCAGGCCCAGCTTCTCGCTGGCCGCCTTGGCCACCTGGAGCACCTGGTCGTCCTCGGGGATCAGGAAGGGCAGGAAGTTCTGGATCTTCTCGATCTCGATGCCGACACCGTACTTCTGGGCCACCTCGCGGCAGTGAGCATCAAAATATGCCACATAGTCCTCCAGCTTCTTCAGATCCCGGCTGCGGGCCTCGCCCTTGAAGGAAGCCAGGTCGCACACCACATTGCGGGAGGTGGAGCCGGTGGAGAGGATGGGGAAGTTGGACGTGGACTGGGGGTCCAGGCGGCCCTGCTTCAGGGTTCCCAGCATGTCGCACATGGCGTGGGCCGCATCCAGGCCCTTTTCCGGCTCGTTGCCCGCGTGGGCCGGCCGGCCAGTCAGCGTTACATTCAAATGATACATGCCCGGCGCGCCGTTGACGAACCGGCCGATTCCGCCGGGGGAGTCAAAGATGTAGCCGATGCGGGACTTCAGCTTGGAGACGTCAATGGCCTTGGCGCCGTAGAGTCCCGTCTCCTCGCCCACGGAGAAAATGACTTCCAGACGGGGCATGGGCTTGCCGGAGGCCTTGGCCTGGCGCACGCCCTCCAAAATGGCGCACACGCCGGAAATGTCGTCCGCCGCCAGAATGGTGGTACCGTCGGAATAGAGGATTCCGTCCTTCTCCACCGGCTTGATCCCATAGCCGTTGGGGACCCGGTCCATATGGGAGCTGAACATCACAGAGCCGTCCAGCTGTCCTTCCAGGATGCCGATCAGATTTCCGCACTCGCCGCCGAATGTCTCGCCGGCGTTGTCGCGGGTAACGGAAAAGCCCAGCTCGGTGAGCTTCTTTTCCAGCACGTCCGCGATGTCGGACTCCTTTCCGGAGGCAGAGCCGATTTTCAGCAGCTCCAGCAGCTCCTGGTACATTGCATCATTTTTCATAGTTTCTCCCTCCCGTTGGATTGCAGCGCAATGTATTTTATTTCTTTAAAGTAGCACTTGACTAATGTCTTTAATAGGCGTAAAATTATGTCCAAAATGATTTTTTACGTCTTTAATCGTTAAAAAAGGAGAAATATCCCCATGAAAATTGGTGTTATTGGTCCCTCCATCACAGTCAATATCATCAAAAATGTAGCTCAGCGGGATCTCTCTGATGTGCAATTTATCTATCATTGCTCGGAATTTTATGAACAGTCCGCAGAAATGGCCGCCGCCTTTCAAGCGGACCGGGAGGTGGATGCCATTCTCTTCACCGGCCCCACCAACTTCGCCTACGCCCGCAAACGGGTGGCGCCCACTATCCCCTGGAGCTACCTGCCCCACAGCCGCACGGCAGCGCTGCAGGCACTGCTGGAAGCCGTGGCCGTCCACGGCAGCGATCTGAAAGCCATCAGTCTGGACCGGTATGAGCCGCCTCTCATGCGGCAGGTTCTGGAACGGGCCGGCATCCACAACTCGGAGATTCTTCTGGCCCCCTATGACTTTGAAGAGCCGGGCTATGAGAAAAAGCTTCAGGATTTCCACAGAGGCTGTTATCTCCGCGGAGAAGTAAGCGCCTGCTTTACCAGCATGGAGCACATTATGGAGCCGCTGGTGGCGGAGGGAATCCCCTGCGTGCGGATCTATCCAGCAGAGGAAATTGTCCAGGAACAGGTATACCACCTGCAGGTGCTCAACCTGTCGGCCCGGGAGAACCAGGGCAAGCTGGCGGTCATCGCCATTCACTTTGACTACACCTTTGACAGCGAGCAGGACCTGTTTATCCGGGAATGGGAAAAGGTACAGTACCAAAACGAATTCCGGGAACGGGTATACACCGCCGCCCAGCGGATGGAGGCAGCGGTATTCGGTGAAGGGCTGAACCACTTTTTTATCGTCACCACCCGCAGCATGCTCATGAACGCCTTTTTGAAGAATAAGGAGCATTGGAAACTGCTGCAGTTTGGCCAGCGGTCTGCGGAGTTTCAGGTGTGGATGGGCATCGGCATCGGAAACACCATGCTCGAGTCCAAGTCCCGGGCCGCCATGGCCCTCAATCACGCGGTACGGGAGCACTCGGGCACCTCGTTTTTGATGGAGGAGGAGGGCTGCGCGCTGACGCCTCTGGATACCACCCCTGCACCCCAGCCGGAGCAGGCGGCCGCCTTTTTTGCCCGGAAGATTCAGGTCAGTATGGATACCCTGTCCAAGATCCGCCAATGCCTGCGGACCAAGGGGGACACCCTCACCTCCGACGAACTGGCCCAGGCCATGGGCATTACCGCCCGCAGCGTCAACCGGATTATCACCCGGCTGGAGGAGGAGGGCTGCGTCACCGTGGTGGGCAGACGCTCCACCGGAAAGGGCCGCCCCGCCCGGGTTATGAAAATCACCCTGCCGGACAGCCTTTGCTGGGAGGAGCGGGAAAATCCGTTTTTCAGAACAGAGTGACAAAGAGCCGGGAGCAATGCTCCCGGCTCTCTTTTTATGTCCGTCGCTGTTACTTCTGGGCCACCTTGGAGTCCATCAGCGCCTTGTCCACACAGAAGAAGGTAAATTCTCCGGTGGCCAGCAGCTTGCCGCCCTCTCCGGTGATGTCCACTGCCGTCAGCACCGTGGACTTGCCCCGGTGGCGGACGATGGCCGAGGCCCGCACCGTGCCCTCCGACTGATTGCGCAGGAAGTGCAGCGCACTGGTCTGCGTTACATAATAGCGGCCGTCCGTATGGGCAGCCACACCGGTGGCGTTGTCCGCCAGCGTATAGATGGCACCGCCGTGCACCATCCCGTAAGGGTTCTTGCTCTCGGGACGGATGGTCAGTCGAAACACCGCATGGTCCTTTTCCACCAGCTCCATCTCAATATGGTTGTGGTGCATAAAGCCGTTTTTCTCCTCGCGCCGGGCCATTTCCTGTTCCAGTTCGTTCATGAATTTGCTCCTTTTTATAATATCTCGTCCTTTACTCTACCACGTTCCGTGCCTACTTTCCACTTTTTTTCACCTAGGGGTTGACAAATCCGTTTCCCTTGCTATACTGAACACATGAACAGATATTCATATGAAAGGGGCCGGTGCCATGGAGGACCGCTACAACGTAGAGTGCTGTGACTTTATCCACGCCCACGAGGAGATTGTGGAAAAGGTGCGCAGCAAAATGCCGGGGGAGGACACCCTGTATGATCTGACGGAGCTGTTCCGCATCTTCGGCGACTCCACCCGGGTCCGTATTCTGTATGTACTGCTGGAATCGGAGATGTGCGTATGTGACCTGGCGGCGCTGCTGGGCATGACCCAGTCCGCCATCTCCCACCAACTGCGGGCGCTGAAAAACGCCCGGCTGGTGAAAGCCCGCCGGGACGGAAAAACCGTGTTTTACGCCCTGGCCGACCAGCATGTCAAAGCCATCCTGGACCAGGGACTGGAACATGTAAGCGAGTAAGTTTTCCACATCTTATAAAATATTGGGAGGAATTCATCATGAAAAAGCGTTTTGCCATGACCGATCTGGACTGTGCCAACTGCGCCGCCAAAATGGAGGCTGCCATCCGCAAGATCGACGGCGTCCACAACGCCACCGTCAGCTTCATGACCCAAAAGCTCACCATCGACGCCGACGACGACCGGTTTGACGATATTATGACGCAGGTGGTTTCCGTGTGTAAGAAAGTGGAGCCCGACTGCGAGATCCATCTGTAAGGGCAGGCTCAAAGGAGGTCTTTTCCATGCATACGCTCACCCGGAAGCAGCGGCGAAACGCGCTGCGGATCCTTGCCGCCGCGCTGCTGCTGGCGGTGATCTCTCTGCTGCCGGATTGGTACGTCTCCCACCCTGTGGCACTGCTCACCGGGCCGGCAGAGGACGGAGGCGGCTATCCGCTGCTGCTCTGGCCTTTGTATCTGATCCCCTACGCCGTCATCGGCTGCGATGTGCTGAGCCGGGCCGTGCGGGGAATCCTCAACGGCCAAGTGTTTGACGAGAACTTCCTCATGGCGCTGGCCACCGTGGGTGCCTTCTTCACCGGCGAATATGCCGAAGCCGTCTTTGTCATGCTCTTTTATCAGGTAGGCGAGCTGTTTCAGGACTACGCCGTCAGCCGCTCCCGCCAGTCCATTGCCGCCCTGATGGATATCCGTCCGGACACGGCGCTGGTGGAGCAGGCGGACGGGTCCGTGGAAGAGGCCGACCCGGAGGACGTGGCCGTAGGGGACGTGATCGTGGTGCGTCCGGGCCAGCGGGTGGCTCTGGACGGCGTGGTGCTCACCGGCACCTCGTCTCTGGATACCGCCGCCCTCACCGGCGAATCCGTCCCCCGGGACGTGGGGCCGGGACAGGACGTTATCAGCGGCTGCGTCAACCAGAGCGGCACCCTGCGTGTCCGGGTCACCAAGCCCTGTGAGGAATCCACCGTGTCCAGAATTCTGGAGCTGGTGGAGTCTGCCAGTGAGAAAAAAGCCGCCAGTGAGGCGTTTATCACCCGGTTTGCCCGGTACTATACCCCCTGTGTGGTACTGTTTGCCGCGGCGCTGTTTCTGCTCCCCACTCTGGCTCTGGCCCTGATCCCGCCGGAGGTCCAGCCCGCATTTCTGGCAGGCACCGTCTGGTCGGAATGGCTCCACCGGGCGCTGATCTTCCTGGTGGTCTCCTGTCCCTGTGCTCTGGTGATTTCCGTTCCGTTGAGCTTTTTCGGCGGCATCGGCGGTGCCAGCAAGTGCGGCATTCTGGTCAAGGGGGGCAACTATCTGGAGGCACTGGCCCGCACAGAAACAATGGTCTTTGACAAGACCGGCACACTGACCCATGGTACGTTCGCCGTCACCGCCGTCCATCCGGCCGAAGGCTTTTCCCAGGAGGAACTGCTTGCCTTCGCCGCTCTGGCCGAGCAGGATTCCAGCCATCCCATTGCGTTGTCATTGCGCAATGCCTGGGGCCAAACTGCCGCCCCGGGCCGCATGTCCCAGTGTGAGGAAATCGCCGGCTGCGGTGTCAGCGCCGTGGTAGACGGACGGCAGGTGCTGGTAGGCAACCACCGCCTCATGGAACAACAGGGTCTTTCCGTGGACGCCCCGAAAGACGGCGGCACGGTGGTGTATACGGCGGTGGACGGCGTGTACACCGGTTCCATTGTGATCTCGGACCTTCCCAAGGAGGAAGCCGCCTCCGCCATCGCCGCACTGAAGGCCACCGGCGTCAAACGGGTGGTCATGCTCACCGGCGATACGGAAAATGCCGCAAAAGCCGTAGCAGACGCCCTGGGTGTGGATGAATACCATGCCCAGCTGCTGCCTGCCGACAAGGTGGACTGGACGGAACGGCTTCTCGCCCGGCGGAGCAGCGGCGGAAAGCTGGCTTTTGTAGGGGACGGCATCAACGACGCCCCCGTTCTCAGCCGGGCGGACATTGGCATCGCCATGGGCGCTCTGGGCTCCGACGCTGCCATTGAGGCCGCAGATATAGTGCTTATGGACGACAAGCTCACCAAACTGCCCCTGGCCATTCGCATCGCCCGCAAGACGCTGCGGATTGTCCGTCAGAACATCGTACTGGCGCTGGCCGTGAAGGGAGCCGTGCTGGTGCTGGGCGCTCTGGGCAGTGCCACCATGTGGGAGGCCGTCTTCGCCGACGTAGGCGTGGCGTTTCTGGCCATCCTCAATGCCACCCGCTGTCTCCATCTGAGCAAGTCCTGATTTCCCCATAAACAAGCCGGCAGTCCTTGAGACTGCCGGCTTGTTTCAATATCTGTATCGCCGTTTTCCCCACAGCAAAAAAGCTCCGGATACCGCAAGGCCCAGCAGCTCCGCTACGGGCACCGCCAGCCAGATACCGGTGCGGCCCAGCAGGGAGGGGAGCAGAAGCAGCGCCCCTACCAGAAAGAGGAACGTCCGGGCAAAGGAGATGACCGCGGACACCACACCATTGGAAAATGCAGTAAACAGCGACGAGGCGTAGATGTTCACTCCCATAAAGAGAAAACTCACTGCAAAAAGTGGGAAGCCCTCCAGGGTGATGGCCGCCACGGGTCCTTCAAGCTCTGTGAACAGGCCCAGGCAGGCGGAGATGACCAACCGGCTCAGACCGTACATAGCTGCGGAGGTACAGAGGATAAATCCCATACACACCCGGTGCACCTGCCGCAGCTGCGGCAGATCCCCGGCACCGTACTTGTAGCTCACCACCGGGGCCACGCCCATGGAAAAGCCCAGGTCCACGGCGCTGAACACAAACTGGAAGTACAGAACGATGGTGATGGCCGCCACGCCGTCTTCGCCCCAGTAGCGCAGGAAAAGAATATTGAACAGGAAGGTGGTCACTGCTACAGCAATATTGGACACCATCTCCGACGCTCCGTTGCCGCAGGCACCTGCCAGCATGCGCCACCGGGGTACAGGCCGGGTAAAGCGCAGAGGACAGTGTTTTTCCAGGGAAAAATACACAATTCCCGTCACGGCAGGCACGCAGTAGCCGATCCCTGTGGCCACGGCAGCACCGGTGATGCCCCAGCCCATGGGGCCCATAAACAGCGCATCCAGCACAATGTTGCTCAAACCGCCGCCCGCGGTAGCCGCAAGCCCCAGG
Organism: uncultured Oscillibacter sp.; assembly: GCF_900546705.1. GTDB lineage: Bacteria > Bacillota > Clostridia > Oscillospirales > Oscillospiraceae > Oscillibacter. Next base: position 12,912 of record NZ_URDP01000016.1, read on the forward strand.
CCCGGACGTCCCGCTGTGACAAACAGCACCTGAAATGCCGTCTGCAAGAACATAGCTGGTGCAAACCACAGCAAAATCCGGGTGTAAGGTAGGCAAAAGGGAAACTGGGCAGTACTAGTTCCAAGCAGTTTCAGAATCCGTGGCAGGCAGCCATTTCCCAGCAGCATAAAAATTACGCCCACTCCTGCGGCAGCCAGTACAATCCAGGTGAAGTCCTGCCGGGCCTCTTCCTCCTTGCCCTCGCCCAGCTTCCTGGCAATGACGGCGCTGCCGCCGGTGCCCAGCATGATGCCAGCTGCCAGCTGAACGGAAGAGAGCGGGTAGGACATATTGACCGCCGACAGTGCCAGTGTCCCCACATACCGGGAGATAAACATGCCGTCCACAATGGTGTAAAGGGATAAAAACACCATCATGACAATATTTGGAAGAGCAAAGCGCAGCAGCGAGGCAGCCGTGAAATGCCGCTCCAGTGCGTTACGTTCCACGGTGTACCTCCCGTTCAAAGGCAGCGGTAAATGCCAGCTGGCCCGTCACCACCGCCTGGGCCGCCTGGGCCCCGATGGCTTCCAGGGCCCGGTCCTCCAGGGCAAATAACGGCCCCAGCCGCTCTTGGGCGTAGGCAAGGCCGCTGTCCGTGAAAAAGATGCGCTTTTCCTTCCGATCTTTTCCCACCTCCAGGCGCACATACCCCTGCCGCTGGAGTTCCTTGACTACGGTGTTCACCGTCTGCTTGGGCAAAAGCCACCCCTGGGTGATGGCCGTTTGGGTGATCCCCGGCTCCAGGTGCAATGCGTAGAGGGTCATCATGGTATTGTAGCTCATTCCGCTGCGTTTGGCCCACTCACAGTAAAGCTCTGTCTGACGGCAGATGCACGTACAGATCAGCTCGTTTTGCTCTCTGAGGTTCATGGTTTTCCCCCCCTTAAAAAAGTCTGATTTCGGACGATTGAGTGCAGGGAGCAGTATAGTACGAAATCGGACTATTGTCAAGTGAAGGTCTTTTCCTCATAATAACACCCCCTGCCCGGAAACGATCCAGGCAGGGGGATATTCTACCGCAGGACCGCCCTTTCAGGCGGCTGGCGGGGCGTAGCTTTTTCTTACAGCGTCTCCAGCTCTGCCATCCACAGCGCGGCCGACGCATCGCTGGGCATCCGCCGCGTCGGCGCAAAGTCCGCTTTGCTTCCTTTCCGCCTTTGGCAGAAACTCCGCCCGCTTCCTTGCGCCTCCTTTCCCCGTCTCAAACGCTTCGCTGGTTTAATCCGGGGGCCCGTCAAGGCGACTGGCGGAACATAGGCTCTTCTTACAGCGTCTCCAATTCTGCCATCCACAGCGCAGCGGACGCATCACTGGGCATCCGCCAGTCGCCGCGGGGGGAGAGGGCCACAGAGCCCACCTTGGGCCCGTCGGGCAAGCAAGAGCGCTTGAACTGCTGGGAGAAGAAGCGGACATAGAACCGCTTGAGCCACTTCAAAAGCACCGCCCGGTCGTACTTCCCGGCAAAGGCCCGCTCCGCCAGACGCAGCACCTTGCCCGGGCCAAAGCCCCAGCGGATGGCGTAATACAGATAGAAGTCGTGAAGCTCGTAGGGACCCACCAGATCCTCCGTCTTTTGGCTGATCTCTCCCTGCACCGCAGGCAGCAGCTCCGGAGAGACAGGGGTGTCCAAAATATCCTCCAGCACACCGGAGAGCTTGGGGTCCTCAGATTCCTTGTCGTCGGAGATGAAGCTCACCAGATGCCGCACCAGCGTCTTGGGTATGCCGGCATTGACTGCGTAGTTGCTCATATGATCGCCGTTGTAAGTGCACCAGCCCAGCGCCAGCTCACTGAGGTCTCCGGTGCCGATGACCAGGCCGCCGGTCTGATTGGCAATGTCCATAAGCACCTGGGTGCGCTCCCGGGCCTGACCGTTTTCAAAGGTGACGGAGTGATCCTCCATATCGTGTCCAATGTCCTTGAAGTGCGTGCGGACACTGCCCGAGATGTCCACTGTCCGCAGCGTGGCACCCAGCCGCTCCGCCAGCAGCACCGCGTTGGACTTGGTGCGGTCCGTAGTGCCGAAGCAGGGCATGGTGACGGCGATGATATCCGTAGCAGGGCGGGAGAGCATCTGCATGGCCAGGGCCGTAATGAGCACTGCCAGAGTGGAGTCCAGCCCACCGGACAGACCCACCACCGCCGTCTTGGCACCGGTGTGTTCCAGACGCTTCTTAAGGCCCAGAGCCGCAATGCACAAAATCTCGCTGCATCGGTCCTGCCGGCTCTCCGCATCCTCCGGCACGAAGGGGGTGGGAGAGATGTGGCGGGTCAGGCGGGTCTTGGTCAGATCCATGTCAAAGTGTACCCGCCAGATCTCCGGCCCCTTTTCTGCAGCGGTATAAGTGTTCATCCTGCGGCGCTCTGCCGCCAGCTTGTCCACATCGATTTCGCTGACGGTAAGCCCCGTGGCGAAACGGCGCTCACAAAGCAGCGTACCGTTCTCGGCAATGAGGTTATGTCCCGCAAACACCAGATCCGTGGTGGATTCTCCCTCTCCGGCGTCGGCATACACATAGCCGCACACCAGCCGTCCGGACTGGCCCGTCACCAGAGAGCGGCGATACGCGGCCTTGCCCACAGTCTCGTTGGAGGCGGACAGGTTCAAAATAATGGTAGCACCCTGCCTGGCCAGCGCAGCGGAGGGAGGCTCCGGTGCCCACAGGTCCTCACAGATCTCCACACCCACCACCAGGTTTTCCATGCCGGTGCAGGCGAAAATTCCATTGCAGCTGAGATTCACGTCCTGGCCGCAGAGCGTCACATTGTGGTCCACGCCGCCCGGACCGCCGGAGGGTGCAAACCACCGCTGCTCATAAAACTCCCCGTAGTTGGGAATATACGTCTTGGCCACCAGCCCCAGAATCTCTCCTTTTTGTATAACTGCGGCACAGTTATACAGTTTGTTGTTCCACTTATCCCGGACCGGCAGCCCGATGGCCGCCACCATGTCCAGATTTTTCGTAGCTTCCAGGATCGTCTGAAGGCCCTCCTCAGCGCCCCGCAGCAGCGTATCCTGCAAAAAAAGGTCGCCGCAGGTGTAGCCCGTCAGGCACAGCTCCGGGAATGCGATCACCTTCACGCCCTGCTGGTCCGCCTGACGCATCAGGGTAAAGATCTGCTCGGCGTTGTAGCGGCAGTCGGCCACCCGGATTTTGGGAGTAGCGGCAGCTACGGTGACAAATCCGTCTTTCATATGGAAAAACCTCCTTACGAGAGCAATTTCTGCTTTTGTTATTTTACACCGCCCGGCGCTGTTTTACAAGGCGCGGGGTTGATTCCTCCGTCCCGTTCTGCTATGCTGATGGAAAGAACATCCCCCGCTCCGATTTTGGGGCGGATGTGCCCGGAGACGGCCCTGCGCCGCCGCCGGTTTTTTATTTTCAACAAGGAGGCGTTTTCCCATGTCTTTTCAGCTCCGTCCCTACACGCCGCCGGATTTCTCCGGCCTGCACGATGCGCCCCAGGTCCGGCTGTGTCCCGCCCCTGCCGACGGCGTGGCCCCGGAGGGCTATCACGCCATGAGCATCTTCCCGGAGTACTTCCACATCGGTGAAATGTGGCACCTGGCCGAAGAAAGCCGCATGGACTGCGTGGCCGTGTGGGAAGAGGGCCGCATCATCGTGCGGGAATTCCGCCACCTGCGCCGGGGCGACCTGGTGGCGGTGGGCCGGACGGAACAGGGGGAGGAGGGCATTCTGGTCCACCCCAATGGCTTCCACGAGCCCTCTGCCCAGCGGGAGTCCTTTGCTTTCCGGCAGGGCCGCTCCCGGGAAACGGCCTTTTCCCGGGACTATGACGAGCTCTACGAATTGCTGCGCCATGAGCGGACACACGGAAAGGTTGTCTGGGTCATGGGCCCGGCCTTTGCCTTTGACCACGACGCACGCACCGCCTTTTCCCGGCTGGTGGAGGGGGGCTATGTCCACGCGGTGCTGGCGGGCAACGCTCTGGCCACCCACGATCTGGAAGCGGCGTACCTGGGCACCGCCCTGGGCCAGGACATCTACACCCAGGAAAGCCGCCCCTTGGGACATTACAACCACCTGGACACCATCAACGCCGTGCGCCGCTACGGCTCCATTCCCGCTTTTTTGAAAGGGGAGGGCATCCACGGGGGCATCCTGTGGGCCTGCGAGAAAATGGGCGTGCCCTATGTGCTGGCCGGCTCCATCCGGGACGACGGCCCCCTGCCGCCGGTGATCGGCAATGTATACGACGCCCAGGACGCCATGCGCAACCAGGTGCGCTCCGCCACCACCGTCATCTGCATGGCCACCGCCCTCCACACTATCGCCACCGGCAACATGACCCCCTCTTACCGGGTGCTGCCGGACGGTACCGTGCGGCAGGTGTATTTCTACTGTGTGGATATCTCCGAGTTCACCGTCAACAAACTCTCGGACCGGGGAAGTCTCTCCGCCCGGGGCATCGTTACCAACGCCCAGGACTTTATTGTCAACCTGAGCAAGGGCCTGGAGCTGATGTAAGGCAAAAAAACGCACAAAAAGAGCCGCCAATGGCGGCTCTTTTTGCTGTGTGTGTGTTTTAGGAGGGAGAAAACGCATCGGGTTTGGGAGGACCCTTTGCTTGAGTATTAAGATACCGGATAATTTTTACCGAATTATGTTCTTCTTATGAACAGTTTGTGAATGTTTTCGCAAGAAATCGATTACCTTTCAGTTCTCCCAAAATTCGTATGTTTTTCCACAATATTTTAAAAAATGTGGAAAAGAACCGTGATTTTTGAAGTTTTTTTGTGAATTTTCCATTGGATGCTGCCTATTTTTCCTCAAAAGCCCGTTTTTTGTGGGAAAACTTACAGTTCAAGCATCACAAAGGGAAAATTACTTGTATTTCCGACTTTCTGCTACTGCCAGTTCGTCACAGCGGTTGTTATACTCATTCTCTGCATGGCCCTTGACCCAGTGGTAACGAAGGGTATGGATCTCCGCCAGGGCCAGGAGCTTTTCCCAGAGGTCCGGGTTCAACGCGGGCTTTTTGTCGCTTTTCACCCAGCCACGCTTCTGCCAGCCCCGGGCCCAGCCCTTTTCCAGGGCGTCGATCACGTATCTGGAGTCCGACCACAGCTCCACCGTGCAGGGCTCTTTCAAAAGGGACAGGGCGGAAATGACGGCGGTAAGCTCCATGCGGTTGTTGGTGGTGTCCGGCGCGCCGCCGGAAATCTCCTTTTTATGGGCGCCATACATCAAAATGGCGCCCCAGCCACCGGGGCCGGGATTGCCGGAGCAGGCGCCGTCGGTATAGATGGTAACGGTTTTCATGTCGGTGGGATTCCTCTTCCTGTATATGTTTGTGCCGGTGGCAACATCGGTTCTTTTGTCCAGAGGACCAATGTCCCATTCTCCCCGCAAGGTAAAAATAGAATACACTGGATCGCCCGAAAATACAATGTAAAAAGTGAGAGCGCGGTTTCCCGTGCCCTCACTTTTTTGCATCTTCAGGTCCTCTCCAGATACATTCCCAGGACCATGACGAGCAGCAGTCCCGCCAGGACGCCGCCTATCACAAGGACGGCTTTCTCCCGGGGCGTTTTGGGCCGTTTGGTGCGGCCGCCGCCCTTTTTGAAGGTTTTCTTCTGGTAAGTGTTGAAGAGAAGCAGCAGTCCAAACGCCGCCAGACCGAAGACGAGAATGACTCCAGCCTGTTCGGCACTGGCAGAGGATGGGTTCAGAAAAACACCGTACATCTTCTCCCCCCCTTGCACACATGGAACGATGGAACGTGTTTACGCCTGGGGCTCGCCCTCCGTCACTTCCTCGGCGGTCTCCTCCTCGTGGTCGGTCAGGGCCATGGAGATCACCTGGTCGCCCTCTTCCTTGAAGCGCATGACGATCACGCCCTGAGTGGAACGGCCCGCCACACGGATGTTGTCCACAGCAGTGCGGATCAGAATACCTGCTTGGGTGACCAGCAGCAGATCCTCGCTGCCGTCCACCACTTTGATGCCTACCACGCCGCCGGTCTTTTCCGTCACGGCGTAGTTGCGGATGCCGAGACCCCCCCGGCCCGTAATACGGTACTCCTCCACGGGAGTGCGCTTTCCGTAGCCGTTCTCCGTAATGGAGAGGACGGTCTTGCCGGCCCGGGCCCGGGCGGCGCCTACCACGTAGTCGCCTTGGCGCAGACGGATGCCCCGGACGCCCATGGCGTCACGGCCCATGGGCCGGACATCGTTTTCGTCAAAGCAGATCGCCTGTCCGTCGTGGGTGGCAATGAGAATCTTCCGGGTGCCATCCGTCTCCCGGACGGAGATCAGCTGATCGCCCTCGTCCATCCGCAATGCCCGAATGCCGCTGGCCCGGATATTCTTCAGGGCAATCACCGGCAGGCGCTTGACCGTGCCGTTGCGGGTGACCATCACCAGGAAACGGTTTTCATCCTCCAGCTCCCGGGTGTGGATCATGGTCTGAATCCGCTCGCCCTGTTCCACCTGAAGAATATTGACGATGTTGGTGCCCTTGGCGGTTTTGCCGGACTCAGGGATTTGATAGCCCTTCTTCCGGTAGACCTTGCCGCTGTCAGTAAAGAAGAAGAGGTAGTCGTGGGTGGAGGCGGTGAACAGATCTGTCACCACGTCCTCTTCCCGGGTGGTGATGCCCTTTTTGCCCATACCGCCCTTGGACTGGGCGGTATATTCGCTGACGGGGGTACGCTTGATGTAGCCCGCCTGCGTCAGGGTAAACACACACTCCTCTTCCTCAATGAGATCCTCGATGTCAATCTCATCTTCCACGTCCTGAATCTCCGTGAGACGGTCGTCGCCGAACTTATCGGCGATGGCCTGAAGCTCTTCCTTGAGGATCTGGCGCACCAGGGCGTCGTCGGAGAGGATGCGGTTATAATAGGCGATCTTCTCCTCCAGCTCCTTATATTCCGCCTCCAGCTTCTCCCGCTCCAATCCCTGGAGCCGCTTGAGCTGCATGTCCAGAATGGCCTGGGCCTGGACATCATCCAGACCGAAGCGGCTCATCAGGTTCTGCTTGGCGTCGTCATAGGACTCCCGGATGGTCTTGATGACCGCGTCGATGTTGTCCTCGGCAATCAACAGACCCTCCAGCAGGTGCGCCCGCTCCTGAGCCTTCTTCAAATCGTACCGGGTCCGCCGGACGATGATCTCTTCCTGGAAGGCAAGGTACTCGTCGATGATGTGGCGCAGGGAGAGGATTTTGGGCTGGGACTGGTTCTGCACCAGGGCCAGCATATTGATGGCAAAAGAGGTCTGCAGCTGGGTCTGGGCAAACAGGCGGTTCAAGACCACCTGGGGATTGGCGTCCCGTTTGAGCTCAATGACAATGCGCATGCCGTTGCGGTCGGACTCGTCCCGGATGTCGGAAATACCCTCCAGGCGCTTGTCCTCCACCTGTTCGGCCATGTTCTTGATGAGCATGCGCTTATTAACCTGGTAGGGGATTTCCGTGATGACGATGCGGGTGCGGTCTTTGCCGAACTCCTCGAACTCATGCCGGGCCCGGATGACGATGCGGCCCCGGCCGGTGGCGTAGGCGGCGCGGATGCCGCTGCGTCCCATAATGATGCCCTTTGTAGGAAAGTCCGGTCCCTTGATATACTGCATCAGGTCGCTCAGCTGAGCCTCCGGATTGTCCAGCACGCAGATGCACGCGCCGATGACCTCCCGCAGGTTGTGGGGCGGGATGTTGGTGGCCATGCCCACGGCGATACCGGAGGAGCCGTTGACCAGCAGGTTGGGGAACCGGGAGGGCAGCACCCGGGGCTCCTTGCGGGTCTCATCGAAGTTGGGGTCCCAGTCCACGGTGTCCTTTTCGATATCCCGCAGCATTTCGTCGGCAATGCGGGACATCCGGGCCTCCGTGTAACGGTAGGCAGCCGGGGGATCGCCGTCCACGGAGCCAAAGTTGCCGTGGCCGTCCACCAGCACATAGCGCATGGAAAAGTCCTGAGCCAGACGCACCAGGGCGTCATAGACGCTGGCGTCGCCGTGGGGATGATACCGGCCCAGCACGTCGCCCACGGCGGTGGCGCACTTGCGGAAGGCATGGTCGTAGGTGAGATTATCCTCGTACATGGCGTAGAGGATGCGCCGATGGACGGGCTTGAGACCGTCCCGTACGTCGGGCAGGGCCCGGCCCACAATGACGCTCATGGCGTATTCAATGTAGGATTTCTCCATTTCTGGAACCAGAGGAGATTCCACGATCTTCTGATCGGGATACCGGATCTCCTCGGGATCGTATTGGGGTTTTTTAGACATTTCAAACAACCTTTCTTTTGCAGAAGGAGTGATTATTCCTGACAAATCTGCCGGATGTTCTCCTCCGTCAGGGGAAAATAGGTGAGCGCCCGCTCCGGTGAACCCTGCAGCGTCTCGTCCAACCAGATCTGATAGACAGACCGGTCCACAGGCTCCACCATATCCCACTGGCTGGCATCCAGCTCCGCAGGATAGATGTAGTAGACCATACCGCTGCCGCTGGTGTCGGTTTCCCGGGGAAAATCATCCTCACAGACGCGGATGTCCCAGGCTTCCAGGGCGCCGACTTCCTCATAACTGTCTGTCTGCGGCAGATACCGGTAGAGGAAAAAGGGCCACTGCCGGCCGCTCCGGCCCTGATTGTGTCCCCAGTCCTCCCGGACAGCGCCGTTTTCATAGAAAGTCAAAGAGGAGTTGGCAAATACCGCAGTGCTCAATCCGTCCTCCGAATCCCAGGAGGACACCAGGCCTCTCTTTCCGGCTCCGTCAGTGGAGAGATATTGAATGACCAGCTCCTCGGTGCCGTCACCGTCCACATCCGCCACAGCAAATTGATTTTTCCCGATGTCCACTCTCTCATTTCCGTACATCGGGTCAAAATCCGCAGAACGGTCGGTGCCGTCCGGAAGAATATGGTCACTCATCAGACGCTCCAGGGCCTGGGCATACGCCTCCCGGGCGCTGGAGGGACTGTCGGATTTTTCCTGGTCGGAAGCAGGTGAAAGTTCCTCCGGGCGGGAAGGCTCCGGATCTGCGCCGCATCCGGTCAGGACAAGGGTCCCCAGCAGTACGGCAGACCATGCAGCTCTCTTTCCAGTCACCCATAAATCCGATCGTAGGGGGCAGTGCATCGCATGGTCCTCCTTCCCATAAAACTGTCATAAAGGACAGGCTTATTTCTCTGTACTCTCCGGAGGCAGCCAGATGGATTTTCTCCTCAGTAATCCAGATTCACGGCGTACCTGGCGTTTTTCTCGATGAACTCCTTGCGGGGCTCCACCTTCTCGCCCATGAGAATGGTGAACGTCTCGTCGGCTTTGACGGCATCATCCAAAGTGATGCGGCGCAGGGTACGCTTTTCCGGGTCCATGGTGGTCTCCCACAGCTCGTGGGGGTTCATTTCGCCCAGGCCCTTGAACCGGGAGATGTCGATCTTGGCGTTGGGGTTGTCGCCCCGCAGCTCTGCGGCGATCTTCTCCCGCTCGGCATCATCAAAGGCCACGCGGGTGGTCTTGCCCCGGGTGAGCTTATAGAGAGGCGGAACGGCGGAGTAGACGTAGCCGTGCTCCAGCAGGGGACGCATGAAGCGGAAAAAGAAGGTCAGCAGCAGCGTGCGGATGTGGCTGCCGTCCACATCGGCATCGGCCATGATAACCACCTTGTGATAGCGCAGCTTGTTAAGGTCAAACTCGTCACCGATACCGGCGCCCAGGGCCGTAATGACCGGCTGGAGCTTGTCGTTGCCGTAGACCTTGTCGGCCCGGGCCTTCTCCACGTTGAGCATCTTGCCCCACAGGGGGAGAATGGCCTGGAACCGGGAGTCCCGCCCCTGGGTGGCGGAGCCGCCTGCGGAGTCGCCCTCGACGATGTAGAGCTCGGTGAGCTCGGGGTTATTCTCGTTGCAGTCCCGCAGCTTATCCGGCATGGCCGCGCCGCCCAGGGCCGTCTTTCTCCGGATGGATTCCCGGGCCCGTTTGGCGGCCTCCCGGGCACGGTTTGCCGTCAGCGCTTTGTCCAGAATCATACGGCCCACCTGGGGATTCTCCTCCAGGAATGTCTCCAGCTTGTCGGAGACGATATTATTCACCAGAGTACGGATCTCGCTGTTTCCAAGCTTAGCCTTGGTCTGGCCCTCGAACTGGGCCTCCGTCAGCTTGACGGAGATGACGCAGGTGAGGCCCTCCCGGCAGTCCTCGCCGGAGACTTTTTCATCGTCCTTGAGCAGCTTGATCTTGCGGCCGTAGGCGTTGAGCACGTTGGTCAGCGCCCGCTTGAAGCCCTCTTCGTGCATGCCGCCCTCGGGGGTGTGGACGTTGTTGGCAAAGGAGAGGATGGTCTCGTTGTAGCCGTCGTTATACTGCATGGCCACTTCCGCCATGGAGTCCTCCTTGGCGCCGGCCATATAGATGACGTCCTTGTGCAGGGGGTCCTTGGACTTGTTGAGCCAGGTGACAAACTCCCGGATGCCGCCGGCATAGCACATGTTGTCCTCCTGCTCCTGGCCGGGACGCTTGTCGACGGTACGGATGCGCAGTCCCGCGTTCAGGAACGCCTCTTCCCGCATACGGGTGTGGAGCACATCATAGTGGTACACCGTATCCTCAAACATCTCCGGGTCGGGCTTGAAGGTGACGGTGGTGCCGGTGTGATCGGTGGTACCCACCACGGTCATGGGCTCCGTCACATGGCCCCGGGAGAACTTCATCTCGTAGATCTTGCCGTCCCGGTGGACCTGGACGGTGAGCCACTCGGACAGGGCGTTGACCACGCTGGCACCTACGCCGTGAAGGCCGCCGGACACCTTGTAGCCGCCTCCGCCGAACTTACCGCCGGCGTGGAGCACGGTATACACCACCTCCAGAGCGGGCTTGCCGGTCTGGGCCTGGATATCCACGGGGATGCCGCGGCCGTTGTCCACCACGGTAATGGTGTTGTCGGCGTTGATCTGCACCAGGATATCCGTGCAGTAGCCGGCCAGAGCCTCGTCAATGGCGTTGTCCACAATCTCATAGACCAGATGGTGCAGGCCGGAGAGGGAGGTGGAGCCGATGTACATGCCGGGCCGCTTGCGCACGGCCTCCAGCCCCTCCAGCACCTGGATCTCCGAGGCATCATACTCGTGCTCGGTCTGGGATGTGGTCAGGATCTCATTTTCTTCCATAGAATAACTCCTTCCATAGCAGGGCAGAAAGAGCCGGGCCGGACACTTCCGGCCCGTTTCTCCCTGCCTTGCGCCAAACTACAATACAATGCAATTTTATCGTCCGCGGACCTTGGTCCAAAGAAAGCGGACCGCCATGCCAATGCACAGGCAGAGAAACGCCGCTTCCGCGAACCAGCCGCAGATATAAAAGAAAAGAATCAAATATTCCGAAGGGTACAGCTGCCAGATGAGCTCCGTGGCCGCCAGGCTCACCAGGCACACCGCCCCAAAGCCCCGCCGCAGCCGGGACTTCCGCCGGGAGAAAAGGCCCACCGCAAGGCCCGCGATCATACTGACGCTTACCATCACGTTCAGTGGAAACACCCAGGCGTAAAACGCCCGGATCGTGTAAAAGAAATCCAATGTGATGAAGTTCATGCGGCACCTCCCAAACGACGGCTTTTGGCGCTTCAGTACATCACGAAATTTTTATCGTCCGCGGACCTTGTTCCAAAGAAAGCGGACCGCCATGCCAATGCACAGGCAAAGAAACGCCGCCTCGCCGCACCAGCCGCAGACATAAAAGAAAATCATATCTTCCGAGGGGTACAGCTGTCCGATCAGTTCCGCAGCCGCCAGGATCACCAGGCACACTACTGCAAAGACCCGCCGCAGCCAACCGCCCCGCCGGGAAAAAAGCCCCACGGCAAGGCCCAGCAGCATGCTGACGCTTACCATCACGTTCAGGGGGAACGCCCAGGCGTAAAATGTCCGGATCGACTCAAAAAAGTACAGGGTCAGAAACTGATTCATAGGCAGCCTCCTCTCAAAACTCCGGCTTTTTGCTCTCGGCGCGGTTTTTCAAGGTGACGGAATTCAATTGACTCAGATAGACGATCTGCCGGTGATAGGGATGGTCACATACCACAAAGGACTTGGGCAGCTCCCCGGACACATCCAGCACCACGCCCTCTTGTTCCGCGGCGGCCAGGTATTCCCGGGTTCTTTTTTCATAGCTGCACTTGTCCAGATCAAAAATGCCGATGATCCGTTTATCCGGAATGATCTCGTTTTGTCCGATGTGCAGATACATGGCTTACCTCCTGATCCAGCGGTACAGACTGCGAAGCGCCCCACTGACTGCCCACCCCAGCAGCAGGCAAAGGCCGTATCCTCCCCATAAAATCAGGATAAATGTCAGCTCTATGGGATAGAACCTTGCAAAGATCGTCAGCAAAAAGCCAACTGCACCAACAAGAACCGGCAGTGCCAGCAGCCACCGCCGCTTCCGACAGAAAAGCCCCAGCAGCAGCTCCACTCCGAAGGCCGCGCCCCAGAGCGTCAGCATGGCTGCCAGCACCATCGCCGCAGCAGCGCCGAAAACCGTCAAAGCCGGCAGCGCCAGCAGAAGATGAAACATATCCGTGCCTCCTCTTCAATCCGTACAGGTTCGTGAAAGTTTACATCATCATTTCATCTGTGGGACATGGCAATGGGAAACGCTCGGCCGCGCGTTCATCTCCCGCTCACACCAGCGCGCCGTCGTGGACGTGGAGCACCTTGCCGCCCAGCAGCTCCGCCAGACGGTCGTCTTCACAGCAGGTAATGAACACCTGTCCGCCGGCAATGCGGTTCAGAACAAATTCCTGCCGCTTGGGGTCCAGCTCCGAGAGAACATCATCCAGCAGCAGCACCGGATACTCGCCCACGGCGCTGTGGTAGATCTCCCGCTCGGCCAGCTTCAGGGACAGTGCCGCCGTTCGGGTCTGTCCCTGAGAGGCATACTGCCGGGCCTCCCGGCCGTTAATATACACCAAGAGGTCATCCTTGTGGGGACCGGACAGACACAGCCGGGATGCCCGCTCGGCCTGGGCGTGGGCATCCATGTGCTCCCGCAGCTGCCGGGCCAGCACATCCAGCGGCGCGTCAGGGGCGGAGACGGAGGACACGGTCTGATAGCGCACCTCCAGTGTCTCCCGCCCGCCGGAGCACTCCCGGTGGTGCATGGCAGCATACTCTCCCAGCCGCCGGGCAAACTGCGCACGGTAGTGGATGAGAATGGCGCCCAAATGGATGAGCCGCTCGTTGAAGTCCGGCAGCACCGCCAGAAGATCCGGCCGCTCCTCCGCGTCCCGGAGAATCCGGGTCTTTTGTTCATAGGCCCGGCCGTAGTCGGAGAGGGCGGAGGCGTACCGGGGGCGAAGTTGACATAATGCTATATCCAAAAATTTTCGCCGTGCAGCGGCGCCCTGGCGGATCAAACTCAGATCATCGGGACAAAAGAACACCGTGTTGTAAACCTGGCTCAGCTCAGCGCCGGATCTGGCCGTCACCTGATTGACCGCCAGATGGCGGCGTTTGCCCCGATACAGCTGGGCCAGCACCTGGAACGTCCGTTCCCTGGCCGTCACTTGGGCACAAAGGGCGGCACAGTCGGCGTCAAAGGCAATCAGCTCCCGGTCTGTCCGGGCCCGGGGAGATTTTCCACAGGAGAGGTAGAACAGTGCCTCCAGAAGATTGGTCTTTCCCTGGGCGTTCTCCCCGAAAATCACGTTGCAACGGCTGTCAAACTTTACTTTTACTGCGGAATAATTGCGAAAAGACGTCAGCTCCAGAGAATCAATCCGCATAGGCCACGGTATAGTGCTTACCCTGGAAGCACACATCGTCTCCGGGGCGGATCTTCTTTCCCCGCTGGGTACACACCTCGTCTCCCACGGTAACCTCACCGGACTGAATCCGTTCCTTGGCCTCTCCGCCGCTTTCCACAAGGTTGGCAAACTTCAGCAGATCCTGGAGCTTGATAAACTCTGTTTTGATGATAATGGTTTCCATAACACTCCTGACTGTCCTGTACGGGACGGTTTAATCGGCGGACTTAAGCCGCACGGGAAGCACCATATAAAGGAAATTTTCCTCTCCGTCCACCGGCACAATGATGGCAGGGGAGACTCCGGTATTCAGCTCAATCCGCACGGTATCGGCGGGTGCGTAGCGCAGTGCCTCCATCAAATAGCGATTGTTGAAGCCAATCTCCAGCCCGCGGCCGTCCCCGCTGATGGGACACACATCCTTGGCCTCGCCGTTGCCGGTTTTTGCAGACAAAAAGACGCGATCCTGGTCAAACATGCAGCGAACCGGGCTTTTGAGCTTGTCGGAAATGACCACGCTCACCCGGTCAATGCTCTCGATGAGGCGCTTGGTGTCCGCTACCACGGCAATGGGGTTTTTCCGGGGAATGGCATTTTTATAATCCAAAAATTCTCCTTCCAGCCGCCGGCAGATCAGCTCTGTATCGCCTACTTCAAAGAGAATGTGGCGCTTGCCTAGCGTGACGGAGGCAGTGTCCTCCGTGTCGGCACAGATGCCCTTGACCTCGCTGAGTGCGGAGCCGGGAGCCACAAACGAAAATGCGCCGCCTTCAATTTTTTCCAGTTTTTCCCTTCTGATTGCCAGGCGGAAGCCGTCCACCGCCACCATGGTCAGTCCTTTGTCCGTAATTTCGAACAGTGCGCCGGTGTGTACCGGGCGGCTTTCGTTGGTGGACACAGCGAAGGCGGTCTCTTCGATCATGGCCCGGAGAGATTTTTGCTGGATGGTGACCGAGTACTCGTCTTCCACAGCGGGGAGTTCCGGATAGTCTGCAGCGGAAAGACCCAGGATGTCGAAGTCCGCGTCTCCACAGTGAAGGTGGACAACCAGCTTATCATCGGAGCTGAAAGTAACTACGTCGTCAGGCATGCGGCGGACAATGTCGCCGAAAAGACGGGCGTTGAGTACGATTTCACCTTGTTCCACAACATCAGCGGAGAGTTTTGTCCGGATTCCGGTCTGCATGTTGTAGCCGGAGATGGTCAGCTGGTGATCTGCCTGCAATAAGAGACCTTCCAGGGCGGGAATTGAGCTCTTTTGCGCAACGGCCCGGCTGGTGACGGCAATGGCGCTTTGCAAAAGGGCTTTCTCACAGGAGAATTTCATGGTTGCACTTCCTTTCATGTAGGAGGATTGAGTCGTTGGTTGTCTGCTTAAAGAGAAAAAAGAAAAATTATTTGTTAGAAAAAGCAGCCGTAGAAGGAAAAACTGTGGAAAAGGCGGGAAACCCCGGAAATTGCAAGGGTTGGAAGATTCACAGGGGTTGTTGAAAAATCAGGTCGTTTTTCACCGGCCTTTTTTTCACAAAACTTATCCACACCAAAGTTTTTAGTTTTCCACAGAAGAAGTGGAGAAAAAACGCCTCATTTCCGGGCGTTGATGTTGGTCTTGATGGCCTTGACCGTCTCGGCAAAGGCGGCGTCTTTCTTCATTTGTTTTTCCACCTGCTTGATGGAATAGAGAACGGTGGAGTGGTCCCGGTTGTCGAACTGTTTGCCGATGTCGTCCAGGGAAAGATTGGTCATGGAGCGGATCAGATACATGGCAATCTGCCGGGCGGCCACGGCGTCCCGTACCCGCTGCTGTCCGCGGATAACAGACTCCTCCAGGTTGTAGTACTTGCTGATGTACTCCAAAATGGCTTCGGGGGAGGGAATATACTCGTTGGAGCGCTTGAGCATGTCCTGGATGGCCCGGGTGACGGTTTCCTCGTCGGTGTCATTGCCAAGCAAGTCCTTAAAGGCCATGATCTTATTAATGGTGCCCTCCAGCTGACGGACGTTGGCGGTGACGTTTTCCGCAATGTACACGGAAACCTTGTCCGGCAGGTCCAGTCCCAGCATGGCGGCTTTGGTCTTGACAATGGCAAGGCGGGTCTCAAAATCCGGGGGCGCCACGTCTACCAGCAATCCCCACTCAAACCGGGTGCGCAGCCGGTCTTCCAGCTGGGTCATCTCAGAGGGGGGACGGTCGGAGGTGAGGACAATCTGCCGGCCGGACTCGTAGAGGTTGTTGAACGTATGGAAAAATTCCTCCTGGGTCTGCTTCTTGCCGGCGATGAACTGCACGTCGTCCACCAGCAGCAGGTCTGCCTGGCGGTATTTCTCCCGCATTTCGGCGGTTTTGTTGGGACCGGCCTGAATGGCGGCCACCAGCTCGTTGGTCAGATCGTCTCCCTTGACGTAAGCGATCTTGGCAGAGCGGTCGTTGCGCTTGATGACATTGGCGATGGCGTAAATGAGATGGGTTTTGCCAAGGCCGGAGTCGCCGTAGATCAAAAGAGGGTTGTAGTTCTGAGCGGGATGCTCGGCTACTGCCACAGAGGCGGCGTAGGCCAGCTTGTTGGAGGGGCCCACTACAAAGGTCTCGAAGGTAAACTCGTCGGAGGTGAAGCGGTCGTTCTGCTTTTTGGGCGCGGCGCCGCTGCGCTCGGCAAATTCGGCGTCGTCCCAGATGCGCACTTCAAACTCCACGGAGAAAATGTCCTTCAATGCCGCCTTGATGCTTTTGAGAAACAGCGTCTCAATGTATCGTTTTTTAAAATCGTTGGTACAGTGCAGGATGAATGTATTGCCCTGGATGTCCACAGCCTCCAGTTCATCGAACCAGGTGTTGATGGTGGTTTCCGACAGCTCACCTTTCAGCTGGGCCAGGACGTTGTCCCACACGTCAGCGACGGAATTCAAAAAGAAACACCTCTCTCTAGTTAAAAATGGACAAAACAAATCGAAAATATTATAGCAAAAAAACGAATGGCTGGCAATACTTATTCTAAATATAAAAGTGGAAACCGAAAAAAATGTACCGCGCTTCGATAGAACCGGAAAACTACATGTTGATCAAAATTCTGCCTCGGCCACAACATTTTGAAACCGGTGTGCAAAGCGGCCAAAACTACGGTTTTTTTCGAAAAATTGCAAGTTTTTGTTGACACAAATTGAAAAAGTCTGTATACTATCGTGTGCGTCACAATGACGCGCGAGAAATGTTTACTGCGTCGGCCCAAAAGGCCGGCGTCGAGTAAGTGCCGTCCGCAAGGGCGGCCGGAATACTGACAGGAGGTGTCTCAACATGGCAACGAAACGTACCTATCAGCCCAAGAAGCTGCATCGCTCCAAGGTTCACGGCTTCCGCAAGAGAATGGCTACCGCTGACGGCCGCAAGGTCCTGGCCCGTCGCCGCGCCAAGGGCCGCGCCCGCCTGACCCACTGAGCGAAACGGAACGCGCGGGAGACACTTGATAAGACATCTTAGGGACGGCGGGAATTTTCTTTGGATTCCTCCGTCCCTAGAAGAGTTTCCAGGCAGATTGAACAGGGGAGAAGCATGAAGCGAGCGGTGACACTGAAGGAAAACCATCAGTTCCGCAATCTGTACCGGCGGGGCAACTCGGCGGTGTGCGGCAGCATGGTGCTCTATTGCCGGAAAAACAAGCTGGGCCATAACCGACTGGGCATTACGGTGTCCGTGAAGCTGGGCCACGCGGTGGTGCGCAACCGTGCCCGCCGGCGGCTGCGGGAGGTATACCGGCTCAACAGCGGCGCGCTGCGCCAGGGCTATGACTTTGTCCTGGTGGCCAGGGGCCGCGCGGTCAGTGCGCCCTGGAAGGAACTCAACGAATCCTTCCTGCGGCTTTGCCGCAAGCTCTCATTGCTGGAGGAGACGGTATGAAGAGAATTTTGCTGGCCATGATCCGGTTTTACCGGCGGGCAATTTCGCCGTACCGTCCGCCCTGCTGCAACTATATCCCCACCTGCTCCCAATACGCCCTGGAGGCCATCGAAAAATACGGCGCCCTCAAGGGCGGCTGGATGTCTTTTCGCAGAATCCTCCGCTGCAATCCGTTTCACAAGGGCGGTTACGACCCGGTACCCTGAGCACAGGACTCAAAACAAAAGAATGACGGAGGAAATCCAATGGGATTTTTCGGTACCATCGGATACTACATCTGTATCCCGTTTGCGGCGCTGCTGCGTCTGTTCTATAACCTGACAGGCTCCTACGGCGTCGCCATTATCCTCTTCACCCTTGCCATCAAGCTCATTTTGCTGCCCTTCCAGATGAAGTCCAAAAAGAGCATGGTGCGCATGAACCGGATGAGCGGCAAGATCAAGGAGATCCAGAAGAAGTACGCCAACAACCAGGCGAAAATGAACGAGGAGATCCAGAAGTTCTATGCCGAGGAGGGCGTCAACCCCATGAGCGGCTGCTTGTGGAGCTTCCTTCCCCTGCCCATCCTGCTGGCTCTGTACTCCATCATCCGTCAGCCCATCACCCACTTCATGATGCTGGGCGAGGACGTGGTGCAGAAGCTGGTGACCGCGGTCAGCGCTACCGGCGTGGATATGTCCTCCATCGTACAGATGAAGGACGGCGTGGCCGTGGTGACCGACGGCATCACCCAGCTGACCCCCTACGGCCAGATCGGCCTTGCCAAAATCGCCAGCTCCATGCCTGAGCTTACCTCCGGTGTGGACGGCTGGATCAACATGAACTACAACTTCCTGGGACTGGACCTGTCCTCCACGCCCTGGAGCGTGGTGTCCACCTGGGCCATCACGGGCGTGTTCATCGGCATGCTGCTCATCCCCCTGCTGGCCGGCGGCAGCCAGCTGCTGTTCTCCCGCATCACCATGAAGCAGCAGCCCGCTATGGAAGGCCCCGGCGCCGGCAGCACCAAGACCATGATGTACATGATGCCGCTGATGAGTATCTATTTTGCGTTCATCATGCCTGCCGCCCTGGGTGTTTACTGGATTGCCCAGAGCCTGATCTCCATGGTCCAGGAGCTCATCATGGGCAAGTTCTACAACAAGAAGCTGGAAGAAGAGGAAGCTGCCCGCTATGAGGCCCGTCAGGCCGACCGCCAGAAGCGGATGGAGGAGGGGCGCCGCCAGCAGGAGAAGCTGCGTCAGGAGCCTGCCCCCAAGATGACGCTCAAGGAAAAGCAGCGGGCTGCCCAGGAGGCCAAGGCCACCAAGAAGAAGATTACCACCAGCGAGGCCGGCCGGATCGGGGACCGTCCCTATGCCCGGGGCCGTTCCTACAAGGCCGATCGCTATGACAGTGAACAGTAAGGAGCCGTTATGAGAGAGTATATCGAGGTAACGGGCAAGACGGAGGAAGAGGCCATTGCCAAGGCTCTGGCCCAGCTGGGGCTGGAGCGGGATGATGTGTCCGTGGAGATTCTGGAGCGCGCCAAGTCCGGCTTTTTGGGCCTTGGCAGTTGCCCGGCCAGAATCCGGGTCAGCTACGGCCCGGAGGAAGAGGCTGCTCCGGTGGAACCGGTAAGCGCTGTGCCGGAAGAGCCGGTCCGCAAAGCGGAAAAGGCGCCTGAGAACAGACCGGAGAAGAGGGAAAAGAAGGAGACGCCTGCCGCTCCCAAGGAGGAGAAGGCGGCAGCTCCCAAGGCGGAAAAGACCCCCAAGGCGGAGCAGGACTTCGGCCCTGAAGTGGACGACGAAAAGGCCGCAGCCATCCGCGCGTTCCTCTCCGGCTTGCTGGAGCAGATGGAAAATCCCGCGCAGGTGCGGGTATATCTGCCGGAAAAGGGCCGCTACAAGGTCATTTTGGAGGGTGAAAACCTGGGTGCACTCATCGGCCGCCGGGGCGAGACCCTGGACGCCATCCAGCAGCTGACCAGCTATGCGGTCAACCGCAGCGGCAGCGGCCGGGTACGGGTGCAGCTGGATGCCGAGGGCTACCGGGAAAAGCGGGAGCAGAGCCTCCAGCACCTGGCCCGCAAGGTGGCCGGCAAGGTGACCAAGTACCGCCGCAGCGTGACGCTGGAGCCCATGAATGCCTATGAGCGCCATGTGATCCACACGGCATTGCAGGATGTGCCCGGTGTCACCACCTATTCCACCGGCACGGAGCCCAATCGCCGCGTGATCGTGGCCTATGACCGGGAGAAAAAGTAAGAGGAAAACCGCCGCAAAATGCGGCGGTTTTCTTTTGCACAATTTTTTATAGATTGTGGAAAACATACCTGTCAAGCGGGGAAAAATCTTGAATTAACGGCCGGATTGTTCTGCTTTTTCAAAAAAAGCGGCCAACTTCTTGACAGGTCGGGGAAAACGTGGTAGAGTGCAGACGATATGCAAAAGGCTGCGACAGGGAGGAGTACCCCTTGTTTTCCGGCGAAGAGAGAGGGCGGACGGTGCGAGCCCTTCCGGAGAAGAGGCGGGAAGGCACCCTGGAGCCGCGGAGCGGAAATGCCCCGCCGGTCCCCGCCGTTACCGGGCAGAGTGTCCCCTGCGGGGGAAAATCAGGTGGAACCGCGGACTGAGGAAAGTTCGCCCTGAGCCGAGAGGCTCGGGGCGTTTTTTGTTTCCAATCAAAATGAAGATAGAAGGAGAAAACACCATGAAAAACAGCGAAAAGACCATGGAAAAAGTGGTTGCCCTGTGCAAAAACCGGGGCTTTATCTTCGCCGGCAGCGAGATCTACGGCGGCCTGGCCAACACCTGGGACTACGGTCCTCTGGGCGTGGAGCTCAAGAACAACGTCAAGAAGGCCTGGTGGAAGAAGTTTGTCCAGGAGAACCCCTATAACGTGGGCCTTGACGCCGCTATTTTGATGAACCCCCAGACCTGGGTGGCCAGCGGCCATCTGGGCGGCTTCTCTGATCCCCTCATGGACTGCAAGGAGTGCAAGGAGCGCTTCCGGGCCGACAAGCTCATTGAGGACTGGGCCAATGAGAACGGCGTGGAGCTGGGCAAGCCCATCGATGCTTTCTCCCAGGAGGAGATGAAGGACTTCATCGAGTCCCACAACATTCCCTGCCCCAGCTGCGGCAAGCACAACTTCACCGACATCCGGCAGTTCAACCTGATGTTCAAGACGTTCCAGGGCGTCACCGAGGACGCCAAGAACACCGTGTACCTGCGGCCTGAGACCGCCCAGGGCATCTTCGTCAACTTCCAGAACGTCCAGCGCACCACCCGCCGCAAGCTGCCCTTCGGCGTGTGCCAGATCGGCAAGTCCTTCCGCAACGAGATCACCCCGGGCAACTTTACCTTCCGCACCCGGGAGTTTGAGCAGATGGAGCTGGAGTTCTTCTGCAAGCCCGGCACCGACCTGGAGTGGTTCCAGTACTGGCGCTCTTTCTGCAAGGAGTGGCTGCTGAACCTGAACATGAGCGAGGAGCACCTGCGGCTGCGTGACCACAGCCCCGAGGAGCTGTGCTTCTACTCCAAGGGCACCACGGACTTTGAGTTCCTGTTCCCCTTCGGCTGGGGCGAGCTGTGGGGCGTGGCGGACCGCACCGACTACGACCTGACGCAGCACCAGAACACCTCCGGCAAGGATATGACCTACTTCGATCCCGAGACCAACGAGCGGTATATCCCCTATGTGGTGGAGCCCTCTCTGGGCGCCGACCGGGTGACCCTTGCGTTCCTGATCGAAGCCTACGACGAGGAGGTCGTGGACGAGGCCAAGAACGACGTGCGCGTGGTGCTGCACTTCCATCCCGCCCTGGCTCCCTTCAAGGTAGCGGTACTGCCCCTTTCCAAGAAGCTCTCCGACAAGGCCCGGGAGATCCAGGCCGAGCTTGCCAAGGACTGGATGGTGGACTTTGACGAGACCGGCTCCATCGGCAAGCGCTATCGCCGTCAGGACGAGATCGGCACGCCCTACTGCGTCACCGTGGACTTTGATACCGTGGGTGACGCGGACAAGGAAGGCGACGGCTGTGTCACCGTTCGTGACCGTGACACCATGGAGCAGGTGCGCCTGCCCATCAGCGAGCTGAAGGCGTATCTTGCCGAAAAGCTGGCTTACTGATTCAGCATGTGATTTTTCCGGCGGGGCCGCGAAAGCCGCGGTCCCGCTTTCAACAATTTCTGAGGTTTTGTGGAAAGAAACATGAAAGTAGGAAAAAGAGTACAAAAGCAGCCGGTTCCCCGGCGCTGGGTGCGGGGCTGCCTGTTTGCCTGCGGGGCTTGGGTAATGGGCCTTGCGGTGACGGTGGCGGTACAGTGGATCGTCACCGGCTCCGTATTTCAGGAGGTTTTTCCCTGGTTTGTGGAAAATCCCGGTTATCTTTTGCTGACAGGAATTCTGTGCGGCGTGGTCGTGGGATTCCTGGGGGCAGCTCTGGGATCATTGGCCGCCGGCAGCGCCGTTACGGTGGTGCTGGCAATGACCCTGGCACTGATTGATTATTTCAAGACCGCCATCAACGGTGCGCCGCTGGAGGTAGCGGACTTTAACCTTGCCTCGCATTTGAAGGCGGTGGCCGGTGTGGCCGGAGAGCTGCGTCCTCCCAGGGACTTCTGGCTGGCGCTTCTTGCCCTGGTCCTGTGTGTGGCGATTTTGGTGCTGACCCGGCGTTTTACACGGCTGCAGGGCCGGGAGCGGTTGGCCGGCGGTGCGGTATGTCTGGTGCTGGGGGCGTTTTTGTGCAGTGGTGTGGGCGCGAGGCTGGTGGGACCGGTGTTCGGAGTGGATATCTACACCCGTACCGCTGCCTCCGTCAGCCATGACCGCTACGGGCTGACCCTGAGTCTCTGGAGGGACGGCTTCCTGCAGTCCATGGCGGGACCGGAGGGGTACAGTCAGGAATACATGGAGGATGTACTCCATGAGATCGACCAGATGACGGCAGATTACAACCAGAATGTGTCCCAGGAGACGCCCAACGTCATCATGATTCTCTCCGAGTCCTTCTACGATCTGACGAGGCTGCCGGATCTGACCTACGAGCGGGACCCGCTGGAGAATTTCCACGCCCTGGAGAAAGAGAGCATCAGCGGTATATTCCATTCCCACTATCTGGGCTACGGCACCGGATATATCGAGATGTCCATGCTGGAGGGGATTGCGGATCTGGATTTCAACGCCGGTACCAATCTCTGCTTTTTGTCCGACGAAAGCTATTCCCGGCTGGACTCCATGCCGCAGGCCTTTGTGGACCGGGGTTACACGGCCCGGATGCTCCATGGCTACAACGACAGTCTCTATAACCGCACGGTGACTTATCCCCGCATGGGCTTTTCCAAGCTGCTATTCTCCCAGGACATCCAGAATCTGGGCCTTGACTGGCAGGGCAGCATCTACGGAG
Organism: uncultured Oscillibacter sp.; assembly: GCF_900546705.1. Classification (GTDB taxonomy): domain Bacteria; phylum Bacillota; class Clostridia; order Oscillospirales; family Oscillospiraceae; genus Oscillibacter. Next base: position 36,009 of record NZ_URDP01000016.1, read on the forward strand.
GCTACTACATGAAGGATTCCTATCTCTTCACCGGACTGCTGGATCAGATGGAGGAGATCAACGAGAGCGGCTCTCCCGCGTTCCTCTACGCCATCACCATGGAGAACCACCAGCCCTTCGACGCGGAGAAGTTCAACTATGAGTGTCAGATCGGTGTGGAGAGCCAGACTCTCAGCGATGAGAACATGGCCATTGTCCGGGTCATGCTGGAGGGCATCACCCGGGCGGATGAGGCTCTGGGACAGCTGACGGACGCCCTGCGTCAGGTGGACCGGCCCACCATCGTGGTGTTTTTCGGCGACCACCGGCCCAATCTCTTTATGACGGACGGAGACACCGTATACACCAAGCTGGGCCTGTGCCCATCCAACGACGCGGCCGAGTGGACGCCGGAACAGGTCAATGACCTGTACTCCACGGATTACCTGATCTGGGCCAATGATCCGGCGCTGCTGAAGGGCCAGGCGGGAACCCGCCAGGAGAGCAGCGTGACGGCCCTGGGGCCCCAGCTGCTGGAGCTGACCGGCAGCAGCTGGAGTCGCTGGTGGGCGCTGCTCAACGAGCAGCGGAAGTTCTCCCTGACGGATACGGACCTCTACTTTGTGGACGGTCAGGGAACGGCCTATGCCTCGGAAGCAGCTGCGCCGCTGACGGAGGAGCAGCGCCACTTGCTGGAGCTGCGGCGGGCTGTCACTTACGACGCCTTTTACGGGGAGCAGTACATCACAAAACAAATGAACGAGCCCGCCGGCTCGTAAAAAAGCGCACCCGGCTCATGCCGGGTGCGTTTTTTTAATGATTTAAAAGAACATGCCCATGAAGCCGTCAGGCCGCTCAGCCGCCTGGTCCCACACCTCCCGGAATACGGAGGCGGGGATGGTCCGGGCCGTCACCTCACCGGGCACGTTCAGTGCCCGCACGTCGGCAGGGAAGGGGGCCTTGGAGAGGGCCTCGTCGCCGCCGTGCTCCTCTCCGTAGGCAAACCACAGTCCGTTGTCGTAAAACTCCACCCGGCGGGTCTCCAAATCTTCCCGGTCCACCTCCGAGTAGACCCGGACAGGGTCGTCGTCCTGGGCGTGGGCGTATTCCACCAGAATATAGCGCATGAGTGATCCACCTTTCAGGAGAGTTTGTTGAAAAAGTCCCGGATGGCGGCTTCCTCCGCCTGGACGCTGCCCTGGGCAAAGCCGCTGCGGCCGCCGCCTCGTCCGGAGAGCGCGGCGTTCATGGATTTTACCAAGGGGGCAATGTCCGCTCCGTCGGCCCGGATCAGGGCGTAGTGATACTGCCCGCTTTCCCCGGCAAACACCGCCGCAAGTCCGCCGCATGCTTTTGCCACCGCGTCGGCCAGGCGCCGGGCACTGTCGCCGCTCATGGGCGGCTCCATCAAAAGCACGTCCCCTTTTCCACGAAATGCTTCCGCTTTGTGGAAAAAGAGCTCTGTCTCCAAGGAGGACGCCCGCTGCTTGACGGAGGACAGCTCCTCCGCCAGGCGCTCCACGGCGGCGGCAGTGTCCAGGGGCTTGACGCTCAGACGCTGCCCGATGGCGTGGGTTTGGTCGTAGGCGGCGGAGAGATAGCGCCAGGCCCGCTTTCCGCAAAGAATTTCCATGCGGACGCCGGAGCGGAACTTCTGACAGGAGAGCACCTTGATGATGCCAACCTGTCCCGCAGAGAGCACATGGGTGCCGCAGCAGGCACAGCAGTCCGCTCCCGGAAACGCCACGATGCGCACCTGACCGGTGAGCTCCTTTTTGCTGCGGTAGTGAATTGCCTTCAGCTCCTCCTGAGAGGGATAGAGGACCTTCACCGGCGTGTCGGCCCAGATGACGGCGTTGGCCCGCTGCTCGGCGGCCATGGCCTGTTCCCAGGTAATGTCCGCATTGTAGTCGATGGTCACCGTGTCGGCGCCCAGGTGGAAGCCCACGTTGTCACAGTGGTAGAGATCGCAGAGAATGCCGGAGAGGATGTGTTCCCCGGAGTGCTGCTGCATGTGGTCGAAGCGGCGGTCCCAGTCGATGATACCGGTGACCACGGTGCCGATTTCCACTTTTTCCTCGCAGGTGTGGAAAATGACGCCGTTTTTTTCGTGCACGTCCGTGACGGCAATGCCGTCCAGGGTGCCGTGGTCGGCGGGCTGTCCGCCGCCCTCGGGGTAAAAGGCGGTGCGGTCCAGCGTGACCAGATACCCGCCCTTGCCCGGCTCACAGGAGAGCACCGTGGCGGCGAACTGCCGCAGGAAGGGATTTTCATAGTAGAGCTTTTCCGTTTCCATGGGGAACATTCCTTTCTGTATCAAGAGATCGAAACTACCAGACGCCATACGGGCTCGGCCAGGAACCAGCCCAGTACGGCAGAGCAGAGATTGGCAGTGATGGCGTAGGCGGCGGCGCGGGCACGGGTGCGGCCTGTCAGGAGGCGGGAGAAGGCGGCGGTCTCCGCAAAGACTACCACCAGTTCCACGACGATCAGCAGCAAAAAGTATCCGAGGCCCACGCCCTCCTGAACGGCGGTCACCCCCAGACTGAGGAATACACCCAGCTGGGTGACGAGATTCATTGCAAAAAAGACAATCCAGTTGCGGCGGGACTTTGCAAAGCCGAAGAGCGCCAGCAATATGCCCTCCACAATCAGTGTGGGGATCAGGGTGCACAGAAGCTCCACGGCGTAGGCCTGCCACACAGGCTTCATCACCACCTTGCCGTTGCGCAGCATCTGTGCCTCAGACACAGTGCCAGCCGCATAGTCCACGGTGGCGGTACACTGGAGACTTACCCGCTCCGCCGGGTCAGACAGCCAGATGTCTCCGCTTTGGGTCACGATCAGTACCCGGTAGGTCTGAGGCAGACCCACATAGCCGAAGCTGTGGAGGGGAGCGCCGTCCTCCGCCCACGCCTCGGCGTACAGATCTCCCCAGGTGGGGGCGCCGTCAAAGCCCTCCGCCGTGCAGGCGTGCCACCCCTCCGGCACGGCGTCCCGGAGGGCGGCGAGCAGGTCCTGGTCCAGTTCCGCACGTTCTTCCTCGTCATAGTTCCAGGTAATGCCGTTGTAGTCCTTTTTTGGGAACTCCCCCTCCGCCAGAATGTCCAGATAGTAGGGCTCCTGAGGGGCGTTTTCCACCCGGAGGGTCAAAAGTGGCTTGGGGCCCATGTCCGCCAGGGCGGAGACGGTGAGTGTCAGGGCAGCCAGGGCGACAAGCAGCAGGATACGCAGTGTCGGTTTCATCAGTGCCTCCTTTTCCAATCTTCCGATACCTTCCAAAAGTTAAGACGGGAAAACGGGGGATTCGTTTTACAGCAGCCCCAGGCTCTGCTTCCAGGTGAGTACCCGGCGGCAGGCGGTGTCGACGGTGTCCATGGAGAGGGTGCCGTCCTCCACGGCTTCCAGCACCTTGGGAATCTGGGTGCGGTAGTCGGTGGTGATGATGAGATCGTTGCCCGCCTGGAGGGCCATGACGGCCACAGCGCCGTCTTGGGCGTAGGCGGCCACGGCGTCCATGGCCAGATCGTCCGTCATGACCACGCCGTCAAAGTCCAGTTCCGTGCGCAGAAGATCGTGGACGGCGGGGGAGAGGGAGGCGGGCAGGGAATCGTCCACCGCCGTCATGATGTTGTGGCTTACCAGTACGGCAGTTTTGCCGCTGCCGGCTTCCATGCCGGCGGAAAAGGGGAGGAAGTCATTTTCCCGGAACTGCTCCAGAGGCCGTTTGTCCACGGCGATGCCCGTGTGGGTGTCCACATTATTGCCGTAGCCGGGGAAGTGCTTCAAGACGCTGCCCATGTTGTCATCAGCCATCTGCCCCACCACGGCAGCCACGCAGTCAGCGGTGCCCGCTGCGTCCAGGCCGCAGGTACGGTCGTAAATAAAGTCCGACGGGTCGGTGGAGACGTCCGCCACCGGGGCCAGGTTCACGTTAATGCCGAGGGCCGAGAGCAGGGCGTCCTTTTCCTCCGTGTCTGCCGTCAGGGCCTCTGTGCCGCCCGCGGCCAGGAGCTTCTGGGGAGAGCGGTACTTTTCCCCCCGCAGGTGGGGATTGGAGCTGACCCGCACCACCGTGCCGCCCTCTTCGTCCACGCCCAGAAGCAGGGGGATGTCTGTGTCCGCCGCTGCGGCGTCCTGGTAAGAGCGGAGGGTCTGGATCACATAGTCGGCGGTCTTGTCCGCAAAATCCCGGCCGAAGAGCACATAGCCGCCCAGATGGTAGGTGGTGACGTCCTCCACGGCGGATTCCGCCGGACAGCGGACAAAGAACAGCTGCCCCACCTTTTCCTCCGTGGTCAGGGAGGCCAGCAGATCGTCGATTTCCTGGGCCGCCAGCTCCTCCGGCGTAGGCTCGGGAGGCGGGGCGGGGGCTTCTTCCTGAATGGGGACGCTCTCCTCCGGTTTTGATGTGCCGCATCCGGGCAGGGCGGCAAGGCAAAGGACGGCCAGGGCCGCCGCGAGAAGTCGTTTCATAGTGCCTCCATTTCTGCCCGTTCGGGCTGTATGAGCAGTGTATCATATTTTTCCCGGGAAAAAAAGAGAGCTCCACCCCCCATTTTCTTTTGTCTTGCCAAAAGAAAACGGGCCGTGGACGGTCCAAAAGAAAAGCGCCCGGCCCCATCGGCCTTTTGGCCGATGGGGGACGCGGGCCGGAGAAACAGTGGGTTGCGAACCCGGAGGTAAAGCGTTGGGCGCGTCCGGGCGCGGTGCGGGCCAAAAGCGCTGCCCGCGCCGGAAAGTATTCAGGCTGCCGGGGCGGTGGGCGGACACCGGTTTCTCCTCTTTCCGCTGCCGCTGGCGCGAAAAAGGCGGGGCCTTACGGCTCCGCCTCTGTGGGGGTTTCCTGAGAGATGTAGCACTCCTCCGCCTCCTGTTGTGCGGTAATCAAGAGTGCCCTGGCCTGTCCGAAATTCTGCTGTTCCAGCGCAGAGATCGCGTTTGTACAGGCGTTGAAAAGTTTGTGATAGAGCATTTGATAGTCCATCTGCGTCACCTCAATATAGTCATTATAATTACTATAATGATTTTCGTCAAGTCACATATAATTGGCGTGAGGTGATTGGATGCCGATTTCTTTCGCGCCCATGCGGGAATATATGCGGATTCACAAGATTTCTTATTATTACCTGGCAAATCAGGGAATCGAGTCTGCGACCTTGCAAAGAATCCGGCATGACCAGCCCGTTACCACGGCGACGCTTGGCAAGCTGTGTAAAATCATGCACTGCGCACCGGAGGACTTGATTTGCTATCAGGAATCTGAAGAAGATTAAACGCCCCACTCCATCAGGAGCGGGGCGTTTTCTCATTCCTCGGGCTTCACCAGGGCAATGTGCAGCTCGTCCAGCTGCTTCTGGGTGACGGCGCTGGGGGCGTCCATCATCACGTCCTGGGCGTTCTTGTTCATGGGGAAGGGGATGATCTCCCGGATGGAGTCCTCGCCGGCCAGCAGCATGACCATGCGGTCCACGCCGGGGGCGATGCCCGCGTGGGGGGGCGCGCCGTAGGTGAAGGCGTTGTACATGGCGGGGAACTTGGCCTTCACGTCCTCCTCGCCCAGACGCACCAGCTCAAAGGCCTTGATCATGATCTCGGGGTCGTGGTTCCGCACGGCGCCGGAGGAGAGCTCCACGCCGTTGCACACCAGGTCGTACTGGTCGGCAGTGATGGAGAGGGGATCGATCTCGCCCCGCTCGGCCTTCAGCAGCACCTCCAGGCCGCCGGAGGGCATGGAGAACGGGTTGTGGCAGAACTCCAGCTCGCCGGACTCCTCGCCGATCTCGTACATGGGGAAGTCCACGATCCAGCAGAAGGCGTACTGCTCCTTGTCCATGTGGCCGGGCACGGCGGCGCCCAGGGTCTTGACCAGCACGCCGGCGGTCTTCTGGGCCTGGGTCAGCTTGCCGGCGGACAGGGCCACGAAGTCATTGGGCTTCAGGCCCAGGGCAGCGACGACCTGCTCCTTGATGGGAGCGACGAACTTGGCGATGCCGCCCACGATCTCGCCGTTTTCGTCCAGGCGGAACCAGTAGGGCTTGCCGCCGGAGACCACTTCCACATCGGCCAGGGTCTTGTCGATGAACTTGCGGGTCTCGTGGAAGTCGCTGACCACCACGGCCTTGACGCGGTTGCCCTCGAAGGGACCGAAGCCGCAGCTGCTTAAGGTCTCCGTCACGTCCTGGACAGTCAGGTCGATGCGCAGGTCCGGCTTGTCGGAGCCGTAGCGCTCCATGGCCTCGGTGTAGGGGATGCGGACGAAGGGAGCGCTGGAGGCGCGGTCATAGGTGCCGTACTTGGCGAAGATGGGAGGCAGCACGTCCTCGCACACGGCGAACACGTCCTCCTGGGAGGCGAAGGCCATCTCCATATCCAGCTGGTAGAACTCGCCGGGAGAACGGTCGGCGCGGGCGTCCTCGTCTCGGAAGCAGGGGGCGATCTGGAAGTAGCGGTCGAAGCCGGAGGTCATGAGCAGCTGCTTGAACTGCTGGGGGGCCTGGGGCAGGGCGTAGAACTTGCCGGGGTGGTTCCGGGCGGGCACCAGGTAGTCACGGGCGCCCTCGGGGGAGGAAGCCGTCAGGATGGGGGTGGTGATCTCCAGGAAGCCGTGCTCCGTCATGGCCTTGCGGATGGCGGAGACCACGTTGCACCGCAGGATGATGTTCTTCTTCACCTCGGGGTTGCGCAGGTCCAGATAGCGGTACTTGAGCCGCTGGGCCTCGTCGGCCTCCCGGCTGCGGTTGATCTGGAAGGGCAGCTCATTGTGGCGGCAGCGGCCCAGGACCGTGACCTTCTCCGGCACGATCTCGATTTCGCCGGTGGGCAGCTTGGTGTTCTTGCTGTCCCGCTCCCGGACGGTGCCGGCCACGGAGATGGTGGACTCCTTGGTGATGGCCTTGAAGGTGTTCACCATGTCCTCGGTCTCTGCCACCACCTGGGTGGTGCCGTAGAAATCCCGGACGACCACAAAGGCCAGGCTGGCGGACACGACCCGGACGTTTTCCATCCAGCCGCAGATCTGGACGGAAGCGCCGGCGTCGGAGAGCCGCAGCTCCCCGCAGGTGTGGGTACGATTCTGCATCATGATTGGTTGTTCCTTTCTATTTTGAAAAGTGATGGATATAACTCAGAATGTGCCGCCCCAGTAGGGAAGCTGGGCCACACGGGGGCTGAGATCGGTCAGGTTCAGCGTGTCCCAGGCGGGGGCGTAGGTGACCTGGGGCAAGTCCTCCGTGGGGAAGGCACCCAGGGCCTTGGTGACGGAATCCACCAGGCGGATGTGGGTCTCCCGCCAGGTCTGGCCGGCGGCGGTGAGGCCCCGGTAGCCGTCGGCATAGGTGACGTCCAGCTCCGGCGTCTCCAGCCCTAGCTCCGCGGCCAGGGTCTCGGCATATACGTAGCGGCGCAGGGTATCCACGGCCTCGCCCGTGGTGGTGCGGCCGCTCATCTCCAGGCTCATGGCGCCGAAGTGGCTGTGGTTATAGACGCTGCACACGGAGACGATGGTGGGGGCAAACTGCTCCACGGTGATGTCCTGGCCGCCGATGGTGAGGATCACCGTCTCCGGCTCCGCGCCCAACAGATCCCGACAAAGGTCCAGGGGGCGGAGCGACAGAGTCAGCCGCTGGGCGGGGTCGATGAGCCGGGCCAGCATGGCGGCGGCCGCGGCCCGGGACAGAGAAGCGGAGCCCTCCAATGTGCCGTATTCGTCCTTGCCGCTCAGCACGCCCCAGCGGTAAAAGTCCAAGATGGCTTCATCCTGGCAGTCCGGCACGGCGGTGACGGTGTTGATCTCCGGCAGGGTAGTGGCCGTATCCGCCAGGACTTTGGCCAGCAGCGTGAAAAACTCGCCCCGTTTGCAGCTGATGGTGGGGTTTTCGATCATAGAGGCGTAGGTCGTGTCCGACGCCAGGGACGGGATCTGCGCTTGCAGATAGGTGTCGCAGGGGCGCCACCACTCCTCCCCAGAGGCGGCGGTAAAGGAAGCGGTGCCGCCGGTGAGCAGCGCGTGGAGCCGGGCGGCAATGACGGTGATCTGGGCGTGGGTCAGCCCAGACTCCGGGTAGAAGTGGCGCGCGTCCACACCGGCCATAAGCCCGGTGCGGCAGCAGATGGCTGCGGCTTGTTCGCAAATGGTGCCTGCCGTGTCGGTGAAGGTGGTGGCCTCCTGGATGGGGGGCACCAGCCAGTCGTCCCCCTCCGCAGCCTGGGCGGGCAGGGCCAGGGACACCATGAGCGCTGCCGATAAAGTCAGGGCGGCAAAGCGGGTAAGCTTCATAAAAACACCTCCAAATCCAATACAAATGGTAAATTTACAATGGAATATTCCAATTAGGATTTAGCTGGCTGTGATATTTCCCACAGCTGGGCGCACAGGTCCTGGCCGGTGGCCTTGCCGTCCACCATAGCCAGGGGCAACGTCAGCTGACGGCCAAAGTCCCGATAGAGCCACTGGTCTACCCAGAAGCTCACCTCACCCCTGGGCCAGGATTCGCCCTGGGCGGAGGTGGAGAGGGTGATGTACAGGTGCTGGAAGTCTCCCTCCTCCCATTCCTTGGAGCTTTCATCCAGACCGGGCAGGAAGGGGAGGGCGATGCGCAGAAGGTTGGTGGGGGGACGGCGGAACTCCAGCTCGTCCAGCTGGGCCATGAGGGCATCGAAGCCATCGTCTCCGGCGGAGAGGGTCAGCTCCCGCTGCTCCGCGTTCAGGTTTTCGTCTAAGAGCATGATGCTGATATGGATGTCATCCGGCTCAGCGATGCCGGTGATCTCCCGGATGGTCTTGGGCTGCTTGTACCAAAGGCCCAGGATCAGCACTGCCACCAATAGGACGATGGCTCCGCCGTAAAATAGTCTTTCCCGTTTCATGGCTTATTCCACGATGACGCTGCCCTTTTCCCGCTCGGCAAGACCCGCCTTAATGCGGTAGATGGTGGCAGCGGTGTCCAGCTTGGTCTGCTCACCGGTGGCCATGTCCTTGCAGGCCACCACACCGGCGTTGATCTCGTCCTCGCCCAGGAAGATCACGTAGGGGATGGAGAGCTTGTCCGCGTAGGAGATCTTCTGCTTGAACTTCTTGTCCTCCCAGTGGAGCTGGGCCCGGATGCCGTTTTCCCGCAGGGCCGTGGCCAGGGAGATGGCGGCGGTCAGGTCCTCCGTCATGGGCAGGATCAGCACGTCCGCCGGGGCGGTGGGGAGGTCGGGGTTGAGCATCTTCTGCTCACCCAGCACGTAGAAAAGACGGGTCAGGCCGATGGAGATACCCACGCCGGGCAGCTGACGGTCCGTGTAGTACTCGGCCAGGTTGTCGTACCGGCCGCCGGAGCACACGGAGCCGATTTCCGGGTGGTCCAGCAGGGTGGTCTCGTACACAGTGCCGGTGTAGTAGTCGAGGCCACGGGCGATGGTCAGGTCCACGGCGAAGTTCTCCGCCGGGACACCGAAGCTGCCCAGGTACCGCACCACGGTGGAAAGTTCGTCAAGACCCAGATCGAAGGCGGCGCTGCGGCCCCGGTAGCCCTCCAGGGCGGTGAGGACTTCGGCATTGGTGCCGGTGATGGCCATGAACTGCAAAATCTCATCGGCCTGCTCGCGGGTGAGGCCGCAGTCGTCCACCAGCAGCGTGCCCACCTTTTCCGCGCCGATCTTGTCCAGCTTGTCCACGGTGCGCATAATGTCGCCCGCCTTTTCCGTC
>NZ_URDP01000017.1 GCF_900546705.1 uncultured Oscillibacter sp.
TGGCGCAGAAGGAGGGATTTGAACCCTCGCGCCGGTTTTATCCAGCCTACTCCCTTAGCAGGGGAGCCCCTTCGGCCTCTTGGGTACTTCTGCAACTATAATGATTGAAAGATGTGGCGGAGAGAGTGGGATTCGAACCCACGGACGCTTGCGCGTCGCCGGTTTTCAAGACCGGTTCCTTCAACCGCTCGGACATCTCTCCACGATGAAAGCTGTCCGCTGCCCGAACACTTGTAGTATGATACCATACCATTGGATGGTTGTCAACAGGATTTGAAAATTATCCTGAAAATTTCCAGGGTCTGCCGGAGAGACTCCGGCAGACCTCCGCTCACTCGACTCACTCGCCCATGACCTGGAACACGATGTCCCGCACCCGGTCCCGGGTGTCGCACTCCACCAGCGTCAGGTTCTGCCAGGGGCCCACGGTGATGCGTCCGTTCACGAAGGGAACCGTGATAAACGGGGACAGCAGTGCCGCCTTGATATGGGACGAGCCGTTGTCGTCGTGCCACGTCTCATGGTGCCAGTAGGGCACTACACGGCCCTTTTCGTCCAGGTACGGGGAAAACACGTCCAGCGCCGCCTTCAGGTCATGGTTCACCATGCCCGGCTCAAACTCCAGGGTCGTCAGGCCCGCCACGCCGCCGGTGGTAAAGCCCGTAATGGTGCCCGCGGAGATGCCGTGGGTCCGGCATGCCTCCGTCACCGCGTGCTGGAAGTCCTCCGTCACGTCGATCATGCCCATATGGGCTTTGGTGTGATAGGTCTTGGTTTCCGTATAAACGGCCATCGCAATTCCCTCCCGTTCTTTTTCTGCATTGTACCACAGTCCGTGGCGTGATACAATATTTCGCAGTAAATCGGAAGCAGGGAGGGAACAATTATGGGTGCAGTATTTGCCCGATTCTATGCCATTGTGGGGCAGATCCCGCCGGGGAAGGTATCCACCTACGGACAGGTGGCCCGGTTGGCGGGAATGCCCCGCTGCGCCCGGACAGTGGGCTACGCCATGGCGGGCTGCACGGACCCGTCCGTCCCCTGCCACCGGGTGGTGGACCGCTTGGGCGGGACCAAGACGTGCTTTGATACCTTCGCCCCCGGCACCCAGCGTGCGCTGCTGGAAGCGGAGGGCGTAATATTCCGGCCCGACGGCACCGTGGACCTTGAACAATGCCTGTGGAAGCCCTGAGCGCGTGCCCGGCTGCCGCTGGGCACGCAGCTTTTCCTCTCGGCACACAAAAACCCCGGACGTCCATAAGGACGTCCGGGGTTCTTCTTTCAGATGGTGACCATCCGGGTGAGATTACATCTCGCAGAGCTTGAGGAGCTCCTCCCAGTTGCGGTCCACTTCCTTCTGGACCTCTTCGATCATCCACTCGTTGCCGGGCTTGAACATGTGGGCGAAACGGCCCTGCATCTTCAGGTACTCCTCAACGGGCTTCTTCTCCTTCGGCTTGTAGCTGAGGATGTACTTGCCCTCGATGACCTCATACAGGGGCCACACGCAGGTCTCAACAGCAGCCTTGGTGATCTCCATCATCTTCTCAGAGGGATAGCGCCAGCCGCGGGGGCAGGGAGCCATCACGTTCAGGAAGGCGGCACCGGGGGTGTAGATAGCCTTGTGGGCCTTCTCGGAGATGTCCTTGAAGTTGCCGATGAAGGTGGTCTGGCCAACATAGGGGATACCGTGGGCCACCATGATCTTGGTCAGGTTCTTCTTCTGCTGCATCTTGCCGGGGATCACCTTGCCCTGGGGGGTAGTGGTGGTATCGGCGAAGTGAGGCGTGGAGGAAGAACGCTGGATACCGGTGTTCATGTAAGCCTCGTTATCATAGCAGACATACACCATGTCGTGGCCGCGCTCCATGGCGCCGGACAGGGACTGGAAGCCGATATCATAGGTACCGCCGTCGCCGCCGAAGGCGATGAACTTCCAGGTCTCATCCAGCTTGCCGCGCTTTTTCATGGCCTTATAGGCAGTCTCCACGCCGGAGATGGTGGCGCCGGCGTTCTCGAAGGCGTTGTGGATGAAGCTGTCCTTCCAGGAGGTGTAGGGATACATGAAGGTGGAAACCTCCAGGCAGCTGGTGGCAGAGCACACAACCGCGTGATCCTCAGGGTTCAGGGCGCGCAGCACCGTCCGCACAGCGATGGGAGAGCCGCAGCCCGCGCACATTCTGTGACCGCCTGCAAGACGGTCTTCCTTCATAACGTTTTCTTTCAGATTGTAGCTCATGACTTGACTCCCTCCTTATTCCCGGACGTCCAGGTAGCGATAGGTCTCGCCCACCTCGCCGGTAGCAATGACCTTCTCCAGCTCGGCAACCACGTGCTCGATGCTCTCCACCCGCACGTCGCGGCCGCCCAGGCCGTAGATGTAGTTGATGCCCTTGGGGGCGCTGATGCCGGCAGCATACAGTCCGGCGGCCACTTCGGCGTAGATGGGGCCGCAGTGGGCGTTGAAGCTGTCGTCCTTATCCATGGCGGCGAAGGCCTTCACGTTCTTCAGAGCCTCGGCGATCTCCTCGGCGGGGAAGGGACGGAACGCACGGATCTTGATGAGACCCACCTTCTTGCCCTGGGCACGCATCTCCTGGATGGCTTCCTTGGCGGTACCGGCGGAGGAGCCGATCATGATCAGAGCCATCTCGGCATCGTCCATCATGTACTTTTCGATCAGGCCATAAGTACGGCCGGTCATCTCGCCGAACTCGGCGCCGACCTTCTTGATGACTTCCTTGGCGTCGATCATGGCCTGAGCCTGCTGACGCTTGGCCTCCATGTAGTACACGGGGGTGGCGTAGGCGCCCACGGCCATGGGCTCATCCTTGTTGAGCAGGAAGTGCTGGGGCTTGTACTCGCCCACGAACTCCTTGACCTTCTCCGTCTCCACCAGCTCGATGTTCTCGATGGCGTGAGAGGTGATGAAGCCGTCCTGGCAGATCATGATGGGCAGGCTGACAGCCTCAGCGATGCGCATGGCCTGCAGGTAGTTATCGTAAGCCTCCTGGTTGGTCTCGGCAAACAGCATCAGCCAGCCGGCATCCCGCACGCCCATGGCGTCGGAGTGGTCGTTGTTGATGTTGATGGGGCCGGACAGGGCACGGCAGGAAACCGCCAGGGTGATGGGCAGACGGTCGGAAGCAGCCACATACAGCATCTCGGTCATGTAGCACAGACCGCAGGAAGAAGTGGCGGAAATAGCACGGCAGCCGGCAGCCTCGGCGCCGATGCAGGTGGACATGGCGGAGTGCTCGGACTCCACAGCGATGAACTCGGTGTCCACTTCCCCGTTATCCACGTAGGTGGAGAAATACTGGGGGATTTCGGTGGACGGGGTGATGGGGAATGCGCCCATCACGTCCGGGTTGATCTGCTTCATTGCGTAGGCAATGGCCTCATTGCCGGAAAGTCTTTCTCTGATTCCCATAGTGATCCCCTCCTTATTTCTCGTCCTTGACCATGGTGATGGCGCCGAAGGGGCAGGCGTTTGCGCAGATGCCGCAGCCCTTGCAGAAGAAGTAGTCGAAATCGGCGCGCTTGCCGTCGGCACCCACGGGGATGGACATGTCGGGGCACACGGGAACGCACAGCAGGCACTGCTTGCACTTGTCCCAGTCGATGACGGGCTTCATGGTGCGCCAGTCGCCGGTTTCCACGGTGACAGAGGTGCCGCCTTCAAAAATGTTGCAGCCGGGGGTAATATCCTTCCAAGTGACGTCGGGCGTCATATCCTTAGCCAAATGACTCATCCTACCTGTACCTCCTCCATAGAACGCTTCAGGGCACGCATGTTGCCCTCGATGACCTGGGGCTTGGAGGCGAACTTATGCTTGAAGGAAGCCTCCATATCCTTGACGAATTCCTCGGGCTCCACAACGCCGGAAACTTTCACGATGGCAGCCAGCATGGGGGTGTTGGGGAAGTTGCGGCCCAGCTCCTCCTCGGAGATCTTGCCTGCGTCGATGGTGCACACCTTGCCCTCGTAGCCCTTGAGCATGGGACGCAGCTCGTCGGGGCTCTTGCTGGAGTTGATGACGATGGCGCCTTCCTTTTTCAGACCGGCGGTCACGTCAACGGCGGAGAGCAGCGTCTCGTCCACCACGACCACATAGTCGGGGAAATAAATATTGGAGTGGACAGTGCTGCGCTCAGAGCTGATCCGGTTGTACGCCGTGATGGGCGCGCCCATACGCTCCGGGCCGTACTCCGGGAAACCCTGGACATACTTGCCCGTGTTGAAGGCGGCGTCCGCCAGCAGCAGGGACGCGGTCTTTGCGCCCTGGCCGCCACGGCCGTGCCAGCGGATCTCTACGATGTCTTTCATGTCTGATCCTCCTCGTTCAAATGTTTCACAGTGTTCGAAAATCGGCGAATTAACACCTTTTTAGGGACGCTTGTCAGCATAACCAGTATATCCTTTTCGGACACGCCATGTCAATTGAACTGGGGGCGTTGACGGTGGAGAAATCCCGCTTCCCATTTTGGTGATTTTGTTGGCTTTTGCCGCTGAAATTTCGGCTTCTTCTAAATTTCCGCTGCTTCTTTCAACAAATTTTTCGTTTATGTATTGTGCAGAATTGCTATTTTCTTTTGGGTGTTTTTCCTGTGCGGTCAATTGTGTTTTATGCATTTTTGACAAACGGGACGGCACCGTCCCCGGTACCGCCCCGTCTTTGTCCGATTCATGTTTGTTCCTGCCGGTGCTCCGCCGCCGTCCCCAGGCCGAAGTCCTCCTCCACACTGGCCGTGTCCCGCCGGAGCATGGTCTCCATGACCCGGATGTCGCTGTCCACATCCATGGCGTCCGCCTTGTACAGCTCGTCGAGCTGGTGCTCGAAGCCCCGGACAATGGCGTCCATGGTGGAGGCGATGCGCCCTTTCGCCTGGCGCAGGTTTTCCCCCTCCACCCCGGCGGCCTCAAATTCCGCATAGGAGTCCAGCAATTTCTGGGTGGTGGGCAGGTAGTAGTTGAGGAAGGTGTCGATTCGCCCGGCCTTTTTCGGGTCCTCCTCTACCGCCCGGAAGATGCGGGCGGTGATTTCCTCCAGCCGATCGATTTTGGCCGAGAGCACCGGGTCGGCAATGGCGTCGTTGGCCCGGCGGATATTCCGCAGGATACCGGAGTAGCCCTCCTCCGCCTCCTTGGGCGTCTGGGCAGCCTGGGCAGCCGCCTGCTTTTCCCGCAGCTCGTCCATGGCCTTGTCGCTGCGGAAGAGATACCCCAGCTCCATATTCAGGTAGGCCGTGGGGCCGAAGTAGCCCTGGTCCAGCATCCGCTCCAGATCCCGCTGCACCCGTCCGGCAGGATAGCCCAGGGTGCGGCCCAGCTGGTCCAGGCTCATGGCCTCCCGGTCTCCCACCACCGCCAGGTACTTGGCGTACCGCCGGAGCCGGCGGTCCATGGTGATGCCCGCGCACAGCATGGCCACACCGCCGGCGGACACGGCCAGGGCCTGGAGCAGGTCCTCCAGATACCACGACTCGATGCCGCCCACGAAGATCATCATATCAATGGGGTCCCAGCAGGCCAGAAGCCCCGCCGCAGCCGCCGCAGCGCCGATGATCTTGAGCCACCGGGCGCTGGACCGCTTTTCCGCCGGGGACCGGGTCACACCGGCCGCTTTCCGCGCCTTGGGCGCCGTCTCCTTCTTTTCCGGGATGCTCCCGGACAGGGGCGGCGCCTGGACGCACTGCTTTTTCCCGTCGCTTTTGAAGAGCTTGACCAGCAGCAGCACCAAGGCAATGGGCCAGACACCGACCGCAAACAGCACCACGATCAGCGGCCAGCCCCAGTCAGCCTTTTTCTTCCGGGATGCCACCCTTATTCCCCCTTCTTTTTGAGCTTGTGCTTATTGCCCTGCTGGTCCACGATATAGGTCCGGTCCAGCTGCCCCTTCAGGCTGCCCAGCACCGCGTCCACATACTCCCGGCGCAGCGCGGCCCGCTCCTGCTGCTCCCACTCGGTGAGTCCCTCCGGGCTCTTGGCCTTCCGGGCCAGCTCGTTGATCCGGTCAATCTGCTTTTGATCCATATGCTCCTCCTTATTCCGCGGCCGCTGGCCGTTCAAATACCAAATCCACTGTCTCGATAAATCCCCCGGCCCGCTGGCTTCTGGGGATGCATCCGGCATACCGCCAGCCCTCCGACGCCCTCCGGGCGATGATCTCCCGGTGTCCGTCGGTGGTCAGCCCCACGCCGCCCAAGAAGCTGAAGCCCGAGGCGCAGTCGCAGTCCACCGTCTCAAATTCGTATTCGTACTCCGTCATGGTGTCCGCTCCTTTCCTTACACATACCGCAGCAGCGTCACGGAGATGCGGCCCTTTTTCGTGGTGCCGCCCACCTCCACCAACCGGAATTTTCCAAAGCCCCGGGCGGAGACGGTGTCCCCTGCCGTCAGGAGCTTGTCCGCCTTGGTGCACTCCATCCAGTTCACCTGCACCCGGCCGGAGGCCACTACTTCCGCCGCTTTGCCCCGGGACATCCGCAGCCCTGACGCGATCACCGCGTCCAGCCGCAGGGAGGACACCGTGTCGTGCACCTCCTCCGTGGACGCCTGGGGCACGTGGACACAGCTGCGCTCCACCTCCTCCAATCGCAGGTGGGTCCGGCCGGCGCTCTCCCAGCTTTGCAGCAGGAAGTCCGCCACCGTGTCCAGCACCAGTACGTCCGCGCTCTCGTCCGTCACCAGGATGTCGCCCACCTTTTCCCGGGCAACGCCCATGCCCATGAGGCTGCCCAGAAAGTCCCGGTGGCTCAGGGTTTTTTCCGCCCGGAAGGACGCCCGCAGGCAACGGATGGGACTGACCGTCTCCGCCGTCTCCGCATCCAGCCAGTCCGGCAGAAACAAGATCACCTGCCGCTCCGCGTCCGGATAGCCGCCGGTACACACATAGCTTCCCTCTCCGGCCCCCGCCAGGCGCAGCAGCTCCATCGACCGCAGCCGCTGCTGGGGGGTGAGGAAGTCCGTGGCCGCGGCGCTTCCCCGGCGGCTGCTCTGGGCATAGCGGTCCAGCACCCGGGAAAGGGCCAGCCGCTCCTCCCCGGCCGCCCCCAGCCGGTCCAGCAGTACGCCCTTATCCATGGCGCAGCTCCTGGGTCCGCACCAGGGCGGCGTAGGCCCCGTTTTTGGCCATGAGCTCTTCATGGGTGCCAAGCTCCGCGATGCGGCCCTCCTCCACCACGGCAATGCGGTCGGCGTTGCGGACAGTGGAGAGGCGATGGGCGATGATGATGGTGGTCCGGCCCTGGGAGAGCTTTTCAAAGGTCTCCTGGAGCTTGGCCTCCGTCACGCTGTCCAGCGCGGAGGTAGCCTCGTCCAGAATGAGGATGGGCGGGTCCTTGAGGAAGATCCGGGCAATGGAGATGCGCTGCTTCTGTCCGCCGGAGAGCAGGGCGCCCCGCTCGCCCACGTAGGTGTTGAAGCCGTCGGGCATGGCAATGATGTCATCGTAGATCTCCGCCAGCTTCGCCGCATGGGCCACCTCTTCCTCCGTGGCACCGGGGCGGCCGTAGCGGATGTTCTCCAGAATGCTGGCCGCGAACAGGAATACCTCCTGCTGCACCACGCCCACGTTCTGGCGCAGGGACTCCTGGGTCACGGAGCGCACGTCCTGGCCGTCGATGCGGACGGCGCCGTCGGTCACGTCGTAGAACCGGGGGATCAGCTGGCACAGCGTGGACTTTCCGCCGCCGGAAGGACCCACCACCGCCACCGTCTCACCGGGTCGGATGTGCAGGTCCACGTCGTGGAGCACGTCCAGATCGTCCTGGTAGGCAAAGCTCACGTGGTCCACGTCCACCTGGCCCCGGACGCCGGTGAGCACCTTGGCGTCCGGCGCGTCCTGCATGGCGGGCTCCTCCCGCATCAGCTCGATGAACCGGCCCAGGCCCGCCGTGCCGTTGGCAAAGAGCTCGGCGAAGTTGGAGAGCTTGCGGACGGGGTTGACGAAGGTGGTGATATACAGGCTGAAGGTAATGAGGTCCACCGTGTCCATGCTGCCCTGCATGATGAGCAATCCGCCCACGGCGATGACCGCCACAGACAGCAGCGTCAAAAAGAATTCCATGGTGGCGTTGAACCGGCCCATGGCCTTGTGGAACGCCCGCTTGGACGTCTTGAAGCTGTCGTTGGAGGAGTCGAACTTCTTTAACTCCGCCTCCTCGTTAGCAAAGGCCTTGGCAGTGCGGATGCCGGACAGGCCCGACTCGATGTCGGCGTTGATGACGGCGGTGCGCTGCTTGACGCGGCGGGAGGCCTCGTTCATGGATGCCCGGCACTTCCACACCACGGCGAAAAACACCGGGAGAATCAGGGCGATTACCAGGGCCAGACGCCACTGGATGGTAAACATGATGACAAGAGAGCCCACGATGGTCACACCGGAGATGAAGATGTCCTCCGGCCCGTGGTGGGCCAGCTCCGTGATATCGAAGAGGTCCGCAGTCAGGCGGCTCATCAGCTGGCCGGTGCGGTTGCGGTCATAGTAGTCAAAGCTCAGCTCCTGCATGTGGCGGAACAGGTCCCGGCGGATGTCCGCCTCCACCAGGATACCGAAGGTGTGGCCCCAGTAGCAGATGATATACTGGAACACCGCCCGCAGGGCGAATGCCGCCAGCACCACCGCCATCACCGCGAAGAACGTGCGGTAGGCGCTTTGGGGCAGCAGCTCGTACATGCACCAGCGGGAGACGTAGGGAAACGCCAGGTCGATCAGGGAGATCACCAGCGCGCAGGAAAGATCCATGATGAACAGCTTCCGGTGGGGCCGGAAATAGGTGAGGAAGATCGCCAGGGGCGATTTGCGCTGAAATTCACGAGTGGTCATAGCTGTGCTCCTTGTTTTTTCATACTGATACAGTTTAGTATGATATCACATTTTCCGGCCATACGCAACGAAAGATCCCCGGATGCATAGCACCCGGGGATCTTTTTCTCATTGATTGGCCAGGAACTCACTCTTCATGTAGCCGGTGGTGTCCGCGCCGCCGTTTCCGGCGAAGGTGATCTTGTACCAGCCGCCGCCGGCGCTCTCCACCACCTTCACCTCCGCGCCGTTGGACACGGTGGCCAGGGCCTCATAACTGGTGCCGGGGCCAGAGCGGACAAACACACCGTTGCCGGCATTGACCACCACAGCGGAGCCCGCCTTCAGTCCGGAAGCAGAGGACGTCGTGCCGCTGCCAGGATTGGAGGTCGCCGTGGAGGCGGCGGCACTGACGTTGCACCGGACGATGCAGGTGCCCTTCTTCGTCCCGTCGGTCACCACCACGTTCACCGTTCCGTTGGAGACGGCGGTCACCTTGCCGCTGGAGTCCACGGAGGCGATGCCGCTGTCCTCACTGATCCAGGTGTAGCTGCCGCTGCCGCCGGAGACGGTGATGGTGTGGCTCTCGCCCACGCTCTTGAGGGTGAAGTCCGTGGTGCTCAGCGTCAGTCCGTCAGGCAGCGCCGCGACCTGCTCGTAGGTCATCTCGCCGGTGGTGGGCGTGGTGTCGTCCTCTTCGCCGGTGGACGGGGTGGCATCATCGGTTACGGACGGGTCCTCCGGCATGCCGGTTTCACCCTCCCCGCTCTCCTCGCCGGTACTGTCGTCGGGCGGAACCACTTCCTCCACCTGGCTGCCTGCCAGACTCTCCGCCCGCTTCCGGAACTCGTCGCCGAACAGCAGATACACCAACAGCGCCAGCATGATGATAATCAGCACCACCAGCGTGGGCGTGAGCAGATTGGGCTGGTTCCTGGACGAGGACCGCTTGCCGCCCCGCCGGATCTTGGTTCCGTTGCGGGCGGCTGCCTCTTCCTCGCAGAAAGGACAGGTCTTATATGTATCGGAATATTTTTCCCCGCAGACGGGGCAGCGTTTCATAGCCATAGGGGCACTCCTTCCGAATGTTTCGATGCTTTACATAACATAATATCGGCTTTCCCCTCTGCCGTCAAGTACGACGGGGCGGAATTTTCGCTTTTTCGCCGTTTTCCGTACACCGGAAAAAATCCGTGCGCCGCCCGAGGGGGCCGCTTGCGGTTTCACGCCGCAGGCTGTATAATAAGACGAATTACGCGGTCATTTTGTTGCATGGTGCCGCGGAAGGGAGAAGATTGCATGGATACGATCCTCATCGGCATTGCGGGGGGTACCGGCTCCGGAAAGACCACCCTGACCCGCCACCTGAAAGAGCACTTCGGCGACGCCGTCACCGTCATCGGCCACGACAGCTACTACAAGCGCCAGGTCGGTAAGACCTACGCCGAACGGGCGGCGGTCAACTACGACCACCCCTCTGCCTTCGACACGGAGCTTCTGGTGGAGCACCTTCGGCAGCTCAAGGCCGGCCACAGCGTCCAGTGCCCCGTCTACTCCTATGTGGAGCACAACCGCACCGATGAGACGGTCACCGTGGTACCCAACAAGGTCATCATCGTCGAGGGCATCCTCATCTTCCAGAACCCCACTCTGCGGGACATGTTCGACATCAAAATCTTCGTGGAGACCGATGCGGACGTGCGGATCCTGCGCCGGTGCCTGCGGGACGTGGAGGAGCGGGGCCGCACCCTCCAGTCGGTGGTCACCCAGTACCTGACCACCGTCAAGCCCATGCACGAGCAGTACGTGGAGCCCTCCCGGAAGTACGCGGACATCGTGGTACTGGAGGGCGGCCACAACCTGGTGGCCCTGGAGATGATCATGCAGCGCATCCAAAACCACATCGACCAGCAATGACCCGCACAAAAGCAGGCGGCGCCTTTCGGTGCCGCCTGCTTCCTTATTCCACGTAGCCGCTCATGCCCCGGACGGAGACCTCGCCGGAGCGGATGACCTGCTCGGCCCCGCTCTCCAGCCGCACCACCAGGCCGAACTGGTCGTCCACGTCCAGCGCCAGGGCCCGGGTACGGCCCTGGGGACCGATGAGCTGCACCTGCCGGCCCAGGTTCACGCACCGGCTGCGGTAATCGGCAAGATACGCCGCCGTGTCCCCTGCCGCCAGAGCTCCGTAGAGCCGGTCCAGGGCCCGGATCTCCGCCGCCGCCAGATCGCAGCGGCCCACCGGGCGCCCCAGCTCCTGGGTCAGGGAGGTGGCGATCTCACGGACCTGGGGGGAGAAGTCCTCCGGCATCTGGCTCACATTGACGCCAATGCCCACCACCAGGTATTGAAGATGCCCGCTCTCCGCCTCCAATGACAGCTCCGTCAAAATACCGCTGAGCTTCTTGCCGTTCAAAATGGGGTCGTTGGGCCACTTGAGTCCCGGCCGCACGCCGCATACCTCTTCCACCGCCTGGCACACCGCCACCCCCGCCATCGCCGTGACGGACATCAGCCGCTCCGGCGGAAGCTCCGGCCGCAGCAGGGCCGTGAGATAAATGCCCTTTCCCTTCGGGGAGAGGAACGCCCGGTCCATGCGCCCCCGGCCCGCTGTCTGGCCGTCCGCCACCACCACGGTGCCGTCGGGGGCACCGGAGGCGGCCAGAGTCTTGGCATAATTGTTGGTGGAGTCCACCTCCTCCAGGCACACCAGGTTCCGCCCCACCCGGGCCACGCTGCCCAGGCGGCTGCGGATCTCTGGCTCCGTCAGCACGTCCGGCGCGGCGGCAAGCCGGTAGCCAAGACCCGTCCGGGCCTCAATATCGTATCCTGCCCGCCGCAGGGCGTCCACCGCCTTCCACACGGCGGTGCGGCTCAGTCCCAGCTGCCGGCTGAGCTCCTCCCCGGACAAAAAGGTACCGCCGCTGCGGCGCAGGGCCTCCAAAACCGTCTCCCGGCTCATAGTCTCCTCCTTTTGATCTTCCGAATAAGAACGGGCGCCCCGGATCATCCGGAGCGCCCGCGCGCTTTTGGGTCACTGCGCAGGCGGCGTCTGGCCGTCCCCGTCCGCTTGGGATGCATCGCCGCCGGTGACGCTGCCCAGGGCAATGTCCAGCAGGGACGAGGCATCCGTCTCCTGGTCCTCTCCGGATGCGGAAGGCTCCTGCGTCTGATCCGGTACCGTCTCCGGTGTCTGGGAACCGGCCTCCTCCGGTGCGGACTCCGGTGCGTCCGTCTGCGGCGTCTGCTCCGGCTGCGCCGGCTCCTGTTCCACCGCGTCCGACGGGGCCTCACCCCGCAGCACCGCCTGCACCACCCAGCGGGTGGCGTGGCCGTTGCCGGTGCAGGTGGACAGGGTCAAAATCCGGTCGTAGGTATTGGGCACCACGCCGGTATCGATGACGGACTGATCCAGACAGTAGTCGATGAAGTCCTGCCGGGCCTGGGTATCCGGAAACTGAAGGCGGTACGTCTGGCCCTGGGTGCTGACCTCATAGGCCGCGAAGATCTCATACTGGTGGCTCCCGGCGTCGTTGGTGATGTAGACACAGGGGTGGGAGGTCCAGTAGCTGAGGCTCTTGTAGTACTTGAGGGAGGCAAACATGGAGCCGTTGTTCATCCGGTGGCCGTAGATAATGGTATTGAAGTTGTCAAGATCCGGGCTGTTGGCGCTCTCCATGAAAATGGCCCCCACCACGCTGGTCCACTTCTTCCAGGTGTGGTTGAGGTAGTAGTCGTTGTCGTCCCCCTGCACCAGCGGGTAGGAGAGGACGGTGTTGGGAATGAGAATCCAGCCCAGCACGTCGTCGTTGACTTCCCGCAGTGCGGTAAAGTCCATGTTCCGCAGGGCGTCGGCGTAGGGGTCCACATAGACGGGCTTTTCCTCCGCCTCCGTTTCCTCCTCCGGCGCCTCGGGCTCCGGCTCGGGAAGTTCGCTCAGGTCCGGCAGCTCCACCAGCGCCTCCGCCTCCTCGTACATCTCCTCGCCCCGGCGGTACTCCAGCTGCTGGCGCACCAGCAGCACCACGCTGACCACCAGCACCGCCGCCAGCAGCAGGGAAATCCCCAGCCTCACACGCTTTTTCATAGGCGCTTATCCCATGCGGCGGAGCATCTGCTCAGGGTTGTCGGCATAGTCCAGAGCCGTCTGACGGGTGATGAACTCCTTCCGGTACAGCTCCAGAATGGACTGATCCATGGTGCACATGCCCTCTGATGCCCCGGCAGAGATGACGTTATCGATCTGATGGCTCTTGCAGTCCCGGATCATACTGCGGATGGCGGGCGTCATGTGCATGATCTCGAAGGCTGGGATCATGCCCCCCCGCATATCCGGCAGCAGCCGCTGGGAAACCACCGTGTGCAGCACCATGCTCAGCTGCACACGGATCTGGGACTGCTGGGTGCTGGGGAAGGAGTCAATGATGCGGTCGATGGTGTTCACCGCCCCGTTGGTATGCAGCGTGGCAATGAGCAGATGGCCCGTCTCCGCCGCCGTCATGGCGGTGCGGATGGTCTCGTGGTCCCGCATCTCCCCCAGCAAAATCACGTCCGGCGCCTGGCGCAGGCACGCGCGCAGGGCGGAGAGATAGTCGGTGGTGTCGATGGCGATTTCCCGCTGGCTGACGATGCTCTTCTGGTCCCGGTGCAGGTACTCGATGGGGTCCTCCAGCGTGATGATGTGGCCCTCCCGGGTGCGGTTGATCCGGTCAATGATGCACGCCTGGGTGGTGGACTTTCCGCTGCCGGCGGTGCCGGTGACCAGCACCATGCCGTGGGCCACGTCCGCCAGCTCCATGACGGACTCGGGGATGTGCAGCGTCTGATAATCCGGGATCTCAAAGGCCACCACCCGCACCACGGCGGCCAGGGAACCCCGCTGCTGGTAGGCGTTGACCCGGAACCGGGCCAGGCCCGACACCGCAAAGGAGAAGTCGTCGTCCCCGGTCTGGCGGTAGTGCTCCATGGACCGGTCCGCCATGTCGTAGAGCCCGGCGATCAGCCGCTCCGTCTCGCCGGGAAACACCTTCTCCCCGCTGATGGGGATAATGCGCCCGTCCCGCTTTTCGCTGACAGGGCCGCCGGCCACGATAAAGAGGTCCGACGCCCGGTCCTGTACCGCCTGTTCCAAATAATCCAGTAACTCACGCATGGATATCGCTCCTTTGTCTCAATTGGTGGGGACGCTGCCGTCCCACAGATCCAGGCTCTCATCCGCCTCCCACTGGGCGGTGGACACCGCCTGCCAGCGCAGCACCGTCCAGGTGCCGCCGCGCTCTTCCACCTGTACCTCCAGGGCCTGGGTATCAGAGATGGGGCAGGTGTAGGCGTACACGCCCTCCGCCTCCGTCACACCCTCCGGCATTTGGCCGCTGCGCAGCCGGGCGAGGATCTCCTCGGCCCGGCAGTCCGCCTGGTAGTAGCCCGCCACGGCCTGGGCCGAGGCGTCCGACAGCCGCCCGTCCGCCTGCACGGTGGCAAGGCCCAGCAGGGCAAACACCGTCAGGCACAGTACGGCGAAGATCACCAAAAGCGAGCTGCCGCCCACCGCCGGCGGGGAAAACCGCTCCTTGTCATGCATGTCCCGTCACCTCCTGCCAGGCCACGGGAATGGAGAAGAGCATCTCTCCAGACGCCGTGTACACCGCCGCCTGGGCACATCCCAGCAGCGGCTGGTCACTTTCCGCCGGTGTCACCAGCACATGGTAGGCCGCCCGGGACTGCTCCTGACAGGGCTGCCAGTCCCCGTCGTAGGAAATGCCCCACACGGCGCCGTTCCAGTCTCCGCCGTACTGCCCCGCCGCTTCGGCAAAGTCGCCGCCGCAGCCCTTGAGCACCTCGGCGGCGTTCTGTGCCGCCGCCACCGCCCGGTCCTGATCGGCGTAGTGCCGGGACGCCCGGTCGGAAAAGGCGAACACCTGCACGCACAGTGCCGCTGCCAGGGCGAACACCAGCACCATCACCAGCTGCTCCATCAGCACCAGGGGCGCTCTGCTTCTCATGGCGCCGCCCCCTCTCCGCTGCGGAGGGTCCAGTTCAGGTCGGTGATCTCCCCGTCCGTGCCGGTGAGGGAGGCGCCGATGCCCCCGTCCGTCTCAAAAAAGCGGACGCCGCCGGCAGGGACCACCGCCTCTCCGGCATCCTTGTCCAGCTGTGCGCCCTCTTCGGCGAACAGCTCCCGCACATATCCGTCGTACCAGTAGACCCGGGTCGTGTAGGCGGCGCCGTCAATCTGCTCGGTGAGGAAGAGGGTATCCTCTCCGTCGCCGCCGTCAAAGGCACCCACCCGCACGCCCCCCGCTGTGTCCGCCTGGCGGATGCGGGTGGTCAGGTACTGGGCGGCAGTGCGCCAGCCGCAGGACGCGTCGTCCCGCTGCGTCAGGGCACGGTATCGCTCCGCCCCTGTCAGCAGCACGGACAGCACGCACACGGCGAACACGCCGAATACCAGCAGCACCGCCAGCCCTTCCATATGATGTTTCAATGGCTTGTTGTTGATCATTTCTCGTTTTCCAGCACCGTGATGTCCGGCATCAGATTGGAGGCAAACACCCGGTAGTCCACCGTGTAACGTTTGTCATCCACCTGCACGCCGTAGTGCTCCTCCAGATATGCAAGGTCCGGCGGGTAGATCCCCTCCGCAGCGTAGCAGGCCGCCGACGCCTGGCGCAGCGATTGCTCCAGCCGATCCCGGCCCTCCGCCTGACGGCCGCTTTCCAGATGGTTCAATGCCGTGAAAAATACCAGCATGCCGGCGGCGAGCACCACCGGTGCCAGCAGCCCGGCCACCATGGCGGGCCAGCGTCTCGTCCGTCTCATACGCTCACCCGATGGCCGTCATGATGTTCATAAGAGGCAGCATCACCGAAAGCAGAATAACCCCCACCAGCAGCGATGTCACCAGTACCAGCGACGGCTCCACCTGGCCCACCCGGGCCTCCAGGGCGTACTCGCTCTCCTCGCCCAGACGGCGGGCCACCTCTTCCATGACTGCGTCGCCGGTGCCGCTGCGCTGACCCAGTGCCACCAGGCGGCAGCTGGCCGCCGGCAGCACGCCGGATGCTCTCAGCGCCTCGGACAGCTCCTCGCCCCGCTCCAGCCGGTCCAGGCAGTCCCAGCACCGGGCCTGGGCGGCGGGGATATCCGATTGGAGCTGGCCGGCCAGGTTCAGTGCCTCCTCCAGGGGAAGGCCGCTGCCAAGGCCCATGGCCAGTGCCTGAGCAAACTGGGCCGTGTGCATCATCCGGGAGAGGCCCTTGTCCCCCCGTGCGCGCCGCCACAGTCCCATGACGCCCTGCCGGACGGCAGGCACCGCCGCAAAGGCCCCCAGAAATACCGCGATCACACCCAGCAGCACACACAGCACCGGCAGTGCCCCGTCCAGAGCCCGGCCCAGGGACAAAAGCCCGCCGGCCACGCCGGTGAGCTGCCCGCCCAGCGAGGCATACACCTCATTGAATACCGGCAGCACCTTGGCAAGCAGAATCACGATGACCGCCAGCATCAGCACCAGCATCACTGACGGATACAAAAGGGCGCTGCGCAGCCGCCGGTCCATCCGGCTGCGGCCATCGTAGTACACGGACAGCGACCGCAGTGCCTCCTCCGTCCGGCCGGACCGCTCCCCCATCTCCAGAAGTCCGGAGACGTAGGCGGGAAAGCGGCCGGAAGAACCCAGAGCCGCGGCCAGGGACGCCCCGTCATCCACCTGACGGGCCATCTCCTCCAGCCAGGCGCGGTCGCCTCCGGCGGCCTCCTGGGCCAGCAGCGCCAGGCCGTCCCCCGCCCGCACGCCCGCGTGGAGCAGCAGGGAAAGCTCCATGCACAGGCCGGAAATCTGTTCGTTTGTCAATGTTTCACACTTCATGGCAGATCCTCAATATCCAAAAAATGGGCTTGCAGATAAACCGCAAGCCCATTTTAAACCAATCCCGTCCGTTCGTAAAGACAAAATCCGTTTTAATAGAAGTATTTGGCCGTATAGTTCTTGCCGTCGCCGATGTACTGCATAATGGCCGCGCTCTGGCGTCCGCTGGATGCGAAAGTGGGGTCCATCCGCTGCCAGGAGGTGCCGTCAAAATAAATGGCACCGTTGATCCATCCTGTCTCGTCGGACCAGACGCTGATCCAGGCGTGGTAGGCGCTGCCGGCGTAGCCCACCACCAGCTTGCAGGGGACGCCCTGGCTGCGGAGCATGCCGGTCATCAAGGAGGCGTAGTCAAAGCAGATGCCTTTCCTGCTGGCCAGAACAGAATCCAGCACCGGCAGGTAGCCGCTTTGCACCGTGGCCGCCAGCTGCTTGTCGTAGGTCAGGTTTTTGACCACGTAGTCGTACACCGCCTGCACCTTCTGCAGCGGGTCCGTCATCCCGGCGGTGAGCTCCTTGGCCTTGGCTACCGTTTTGGGGGCGTTTTCATAGTCCACGTACTGGTTGGGCCGCAGGAACGGGGCAAATTCATCCGTCATAGACGCGGTAAAACTTGCAGAGAGCACCGTGGCGTACTTGGAGCCGGAGGTGTTCTCATAGACGATCACCTGGTAGCTGCCGTTTCCGTCGGACAGGGGGAAAGTCTCCCAGGTGCCGGCATCAATATTATAGGTATAGGTGGTGGTGGGGCCCTTCACCTGGGCCTTGAGGCGCTTGGCCGTGGAGGCCGTATACTTGACCATCACATAGCCGTCTTTCGTGTTGGAGTAGTCAATGACCGCCTTGCTGTTTTCCTTGGCGGCGGTACCGGATGCCTCGGGCACCAGCATGGTATCCAGTGCGGGAGCCCCGGCCAGGGCCACCGCCTCGTCGGCCAGTTCCACCTCTTCCAGAGGCGTCACATCCACGTAGGCCTCCTCCGGCGCCACTTCCTCGGTCTGGACCTCCTCCAGCTCGGTGCCCTGGGAATCCTCCTGGGGCTCCGTCGTCCCGCTCTGGCCGCAGCCGCTGAGCAGGCACGCCGCCAGCAACAGCGGCAGCATATGCTTCAAAATCATCCGCAAATCGGATCTTCCTTTCTTCATGCACTCGCGGGAATATACTTCCGCAGTTTCAGTATAGCAGGTTTTCCGTAATTTTGGAAGTATTTTTTTGTAAAACGCTTTCTTTTTGTATAAAATTATGTATCTATCCACTTTTGCTTGCAATGTTTTGGCAAGTGTGCTATGTTGTACATATATAGTGGCTATTTTCTGCGCAGGAAGGACAAAGGAAGGGGGGTGCTGTCAAATGTCGGAAAATGTCCTTGAAGTACGGATGTTTGGCAATTTTTCTGTCCGCAAGGGAGAACAAGAAATCAACGACAGCGACAATCGCTCCCGGAAAGTATGGCTGCTGCTGGCCTACATGATCTACTGCCGGAGCCGCTCCATCACCCAGGACGAGCTGGTGGGCCTCTTGTGGAGTGACGGCGAGAGCAGCTCCAATCCCCTCAATGCCCTCAAGACCATGTTTCATCGGGTGCGAACCTCCCTCAACCAACTGGATGGTGCCGCCGGGCACACGCTGATTATCCGCCGGGAGGGAAACTACGCCTGGAATCCGGACGTGCCCTTTTTCTTCGACGTTGACGAGTTCGAGCGGCTGTGCCGGGCCGGTGCCGTGGCAGAGGACGAAAAACAGCGCCTGACAGCCTACCAGCAGGCACTGGCTCTCTACAACGGAGACTTTCTGCAAAAGCTCTCCGGTGAGGCATGGGTCATCCCCATTTCCGCCTATTTCCACAATCTCTATATCCACACCCTGCTGGAGACGCTGGCGCTTCTGGAAGCCCGGGAGCAGATGGAGCCCGCCGTGGAACTGTGCCGCAGCGCCGTCGTCATTGAACCCTATAACGAGCTGATCTACCAGCACCTGATGCGGGATCTGCTGGCCCTGGGAGAGCAGCGGGAAGCCATCTCCATTTACGAGGAGATGAGTCAGCTGCTGTTCGACAACTTCGGCATCATGCCCGCCGACGAATCCCGGGCACTGTACCGGGAGGCCGTCCGCACCGTCAATGACCGGGCCGTTTCCATGGGCACACTGCGGGAACAGCTGCGGGAGCCCGACGGAGCCAGCGGCGCCCTCTTCTGCGACTACGACTTTTTCAAGGTCATCTACCACGCTGAGGCCCGGGCCGTGGCCCGCAGCGGAGACGCGGTGCACATCTGCCTGCTCTCCGTCACCGACGATGCCGGCGAAGAGCTGGCA
Organism: uncultured Oscillibacter sp.; assembly: GCF_900546705.1. Classification (GTDB taxonomy): domain Bacteria; phylum Bacillota; class Clostridia; order Oscillospirales; family Oscillospiraceae; genus Oscillibacter. Next base: position 18,991 of record NZ_URDP01000017.1, read on the forward strand.
AAGCGCAGCCTGGACCGGTGCATGGAAAACCTTCAGGAGCTCATCCGCAGCAGCCTCCGTCGGGGGGACATCGCCGCCCGGTGCAGCGTGTCCCAGTACATCCTGATGCTGCCGCAGGCCAACTACGAAAACAGCTGCAAAGTCTGCGAGCGCATCGTTCGGGCTTTCTTCCGCCAGTATCCCCACTCCCCCGCCAAGCTCCACTACACCGTGCAGCCGCTGGAACCAAATGTATAATAAAAACCCCCGGCCAGGCCGGGGGTTTTTTATTATAGGTCCGCAAAGCTTTTTACTGCCAGTCTTCCCGTTGTACAAGGCAGGTCCGCCTGCCGCAAATGCTCTCGCCGCCAACACGGGGCGAACACAATTCAAGCCCCGGCCCTCCACGCCAGGCCCAGATCCCGTCCCTGTCGGAACACCCAGGCCGTGGACAGGAAGAACAAGGCCGTCAGGCCGTAGCCAAACAGGATTCCCGTCCAGAGGCGCCGGAGGTTGCGGCTTTCATAGGTAGTGCAAAGCTGCACCAGCCCGTCTGCAATCAGCGGCACCAACATGCTGCCCGCCAGCGCCGCAGACGGATGCCACAGCCACCAGCTGCCCACTGCCGTCAAAATCCCCACCAGCTCGCCGGTACAGCGGGCGCACAACGGCAACTGTTTTCCGTGCAGGAAAAACGACCGCTCCGGCCTGCAGTGGCAGCCGAAGATGATCGGCAGCCATTTGTATGCCCAGTCCCGCACCTCAGCTGATCACCGCCGAGCTGATGCCGATAGCAAAAGCCAGCACATAGAACAAAACATACAACCCCACGGATACCAGCGCGCCGATGCCCGCCGCCTTGGCCGTCCGGGGTTTGGTGTCCTTCCACACCAGGAACAAAATAAGCCCCGCCAGAGGGATGCAGCAGCCCAGAAGTCCCCACAAAAAACCGCCCTCATCCGGCGGGGCCGTGGGCTCCGTTCTCTGCTGTGCGCCGCACTTGGGACAAGTGAGTGCATACTCATTGATCTCCGCTCCGCAGTTTCTGCAATAGGCCATCGCTCTCAGCCTCCCTTTTCTTGTTTCTATGTAATCCGGTCCACCGTCAATCTTGCAGGTTTGCCAATCCAATTGCCGAACATCCGTCCGGCCACTGATTTCCGGTGAACAAACGGCCCCCGGCGGGATTGCGCCGGGGGCCGTTGATACGATCCTGTTTGCTTATTCCTTCTTGCTCAGCGCCTCGTCAATGGCACGGGCAGCCGTCTTGCCGGCGCCCATGGCCAGGATGACAGTAGCAGCGCCGGTGACGGCGTCGCCGCCGGCATACACGTGGTCCTTGGAGGTCAGGCCATCCTCGTTGACCACGATGCCGCCCTTCTTGTTGATCTCCAGGCCGCGGGTGGTGGACTTGATCAGGGGGTTGGGGCTGGTGCCCAGGGCCATGATGACGCAGTCCACATCCAGATCAAACTCGCTGCCGGGAATCTCGATGGGCCGCCGACGGCCGGAGGCGTCGGGCTCGCCCAGCTCCATTCTGATGCAACGGATCTTGTTGACGTTGTCGTCCTCGTCGGCGAAGATCTCCACGGGGTTGTTGAGGGTCTTGAAGATGATGCCCTCTTCCTCCGCGTGCTCCACTTCCTCGCGGCGGGCGGGAAGCTCCTCCATGCCGCGGCGGTAAACAATGTAGACCTCCGCGCCCAGACGCTTGGCGCAGCGGGCCGCATCCATGGCCACGTTGCCGCCGCCCACGACAGCCACCTTCTTGGGATGGATGATGGGGGTATCGGAGTCGGGCTTATAGGCCTTCATCAGGTTGATTCGGGTGAGGAACTCGTTGGCGGAAAGCACGCCCTTGTAGTTGACGCCGGGGATGTTCATGAACATGGGAAGGCCCGCACCGGAGCCGATAAACACCGCCTCGAAGCCCATCTCGTCCATCAGCTCATCCACCGTGATGGTGCGGCCCACCACCGTGTCGGTCATGATCTTCACGCCGAAGTACTCCAGACGGGACACTTCCTTCTGCACGATGGCCTTGGGCAGACGGAACTCGGGAATGCCGTACACCAGCACGCCGCCGGCCAGGTGCAGCGCCTCGAACACGGTGACGTCGTATCCCTTACGGGCCAGGTCGCCGGCGCAGGTCAGACCCGCAGGGCCGGAGCCAACCACCGCCACGCGGTGGCCGTTCTTCTCGGGCAGAGCGGGCGCGCCGCCCTGGTGACCGTGGGCGTTGTGATAGTCCGCCACAAACCGCTCCAGACGGCCGATGCCCACCGGCTCGCCCTTGATGCCCCGGACGCACTGGCCCTCGCACTGGTTCTCCTGGGGGCAGACGCGGCCGCAGATGGCAGGAAGGCTGTTGGTGGAGGTGATGATGCCGTAGGCCTCATCGAACTTCCCCTCGGCCACCTTGGAGATGAACTGGGGGATATGTACATTCACCGGGCAGCCGCCCACGCACTTGGGATTCTTGCAGTTGAGGCAGCGCTTGGCCTCGTCAATAGCCATCTCCGCGGTGTAGCCCAGCGCCACCTCGTCAAAGTTCTTGTTGCGGACATTGGGCTCCTGAGAGGGCATGGGATTTTTCACTAAAGACATATTGGCCATGATTACTGGGCCTCCTTCTTGAACAGGTTGCAGGTCTCCTCGTGCTTGTGCATCTCGAACTCGTGATACATCTGGTTGCGCTTGACCGCCAGATCCCAGTCCACCTTGTGGCCGTCAAAGTCAGGGCCGTCCACGCAGGCGAACTTCATCTCGCCGCCCACACTCAGACGGCAGCCGCCGCACATGCCGGTGCCGTCGATCATGATGGGGCTCATGGACACAGTGGTGGGAATGCCGTAGGGCTCGGTGGTCTTGGAGACAAACTTCATCATGACCATGGGGCCGATGGCGAACACCTCATCATACTGGTTGCCCGCCTCAATCAGCTCCTTGAGGGCGTCGGTAACCAGGCCCTTCTGGCCGTAGGAACCGTCGTCGGTGCACACCTTCAGCACGCTGCTGGCAGCGCGGAACTGATCTTCCAGGATCACCAGATCCTTGTTCTTGAAGCCGATGACCGCGTGGACCTCGGCGCCGGAGTCGTGGAACTTCTTGAGCACGGGATAGGCAATAGCACAGCCCACGCCGCCGCCGACCACGCACACCTTCTTCTTGCCCTCGGTCTCGGTGGCCTTGCCCAGGGGGCCCACAAAGTCCTGCAGGCAGTCGCCCTCGTTGAGGTGGCTGAGCTTTTCCGTGGTGGCACCCACGGTCTGGACAATAATGGTCACCGTGCCCTTTTCGGGATTGTAATCATTGATGGTAATGGGAATCCGCTCGCCGTTTTCGTCCACCCGCAGAATAATGAACTGGCCGGGCTGCGCCTTCTTGGCAATCAGAGGGGCCTCGATCTCATACCGGGTAACAGTGGGGCGGAGTGCCTCTTTTCTCACGATACGATACATATTGTTCCTTCTTTCCCTTATGTCTGAATTTTAGACGCCGGCATGTGCCGGGTCTTCGATGCGACACATTGTTTACATTTTAACATATGCGTCTGAGCCAGTCAACGAGTTTTCACGGTTATTTTGCCAAAATTTTAACGTTCTTTTTGGGGATTTTCGCCTAGTCGCCATGTCTCACGTACACAAGGTCACTTTTCGTCCTTCCGTCTGGATGACACCCTCCGTGCGCAGCCGCTTGAGCTCCCGCATCATGGCGCTGCGGTCCGTGGCGATGTAGTCCGCCAGGACGCTCAGGGAAAACGGCAGAGTAAATGTGGGGCCGCCCGCCTTTTCCGACAGCTGCCGGAAGTAGCAAAGGAGCTTTTCCCGGATGGAACGCCGGGACAGCACATCCACCCGCTCGCTCAGCCGCTGGGCCTTGTCTGCGATCAGCCGCAGCATATTCTGCACCAGCAGGCTGTGATGGGTGCAGGCCCGCTCGCAGCGCTTGAGGATGTGGAAATAGTCGATGAAAATCACATCGCAGTCCGTCCGGCAGACCACCTCCAGACTGTCTCCCCCGGTGGCGGAAAAGGCCAGGTTCTTCCCGAACACGCCGCCGGGACCCAGCTCCTCCAGAACGGTGGCCACACCGTCCTCGTCAATGCGGATCAGCGACGCCTGGCCCCGCTCCACAATGCCCACCGTGGTGCCGCCGGGCGCTGAGAAATCGTACATCAGCTCATCGGCCCGGAAGGAACGCTGCACTGCCTGAAAGCAGTCCATCATCCGCCGGTACTGGTCATAGGTAATGTCCTGAAACAGAGGGCTTTGTTCCATCTCTTTTTGTGTCAGCACGTATACCGCCCCTTTTGTTGCAAATATCACTGTTGGATATCATAGCAGTCCCACACCGGGTTGTAAAGCCTCCCGGCGGCAAATTTCATAAATTATTAACCATTTTCAGGGCAGTTCCCTGTATACTGTTACTAGAGCCTGAGGGCTGAATACGGGCGGCTCCCGCCCTGAGAAAAGAGGCATCGCAGTGAACATAGCGTATTTTCTGATCCCCAAGAACAGTGTCGCCTATCTGTACGATGACTTCACCTTCCGCCAGGGACTGGAAAAGATGCGGTACCACGGCTATACAGCCATCCCTGTGATCTCCCGGGACGGCCGGTATGTGGGCACCGCCAGCGAAGGCGATTTCCTCTGGCGTCTTCTCTCGGAAGACGCGGAACGTCCCCGCCCCTGTTCCATGCGGGATATGGAGCAGCTTCGGGTAGGGGACATCCTGCAAAGCAACAACTATCCTCCCGTCCGCATCACCGTAAGCATGGAGCAGCTGCTGCACAGTGCCATGAACCAGAACTTCATTCCCGTGGTGGACGACTACGACTCGTTCATCGGCATTGTAACACGCAAGGACATCATCCGCTATTTCGCAGGGGAGTCCCGCCAGGAAACGCCAAACCTTCTTCGCAAGATCGTATAAACAACCCGGAGCCGGCAGGAATTCTGCCGGCTTTTCTTTTTATCATTTAATTAAATGTATCCGTCAGGCGCAGACAGGTTATGCAGAGCCTGCCCGGCTCCGTATAGCTGGCGCAGGCCCGGTACCCCGGAAAGACCGCCGCCTGCCACAGCCGCTCACCCGGCGCCAGCGGCGTCTCCGCCCCCAGCGGCACGGCGGCGGCCAGCCGCTTGGCCCGAGCCTCCCGCCGGACCCAGCTCTCCAAAAATGACTCCTGATTGCTGCAGCCCAGCCGGGCAAGCAATCGGGGATGGACCCGACGCGCCCGTTCAATATCCACGCCGATCTCCTCCCCTGACAATCCCACCAGCACACCGCCGTCGGTGTGGCTGATGCTGAAATGCACGGAGGGCAGCCCCGGAAAGAAGGGCTTCCCCTCTCCCCGCCGCTCCATGGGCGGCAGTGCATCCATGGAACTGTACTGTTCTTGCAGTGCCCTGCGTAGAATCCAATAGGCGGCCAGCGCCTGCGTTTCCTGCTTTGTTCCCGCCAGACGCTCCAGCCGGGCCCGCCGCTGGGGCGGCAGGTTTTCCCGCATTCGCTGCCGCTGCTCCTGCGTCGGCGCCGCGTCGATCCGCGCTGCCCACAGCTGCACCATGCACATCCCTCCCTTTTTTGCCATTTTACCCGGGCAGGAAACGCTCTGTAAACCCATCCGCGAAAAAAAAGAAAAATTTTTTCAAAAAAAAGAGGAAATTCAGGCAGCAGAGGGTATATAATAAGTGTTCCGCCAAAATCATGGCGTCATTTTCCGTATGATTTCCCAAAACCGTGGCAAAACTGACCGAAAGGAGGAGCTTTCCGTGGCGTTTCCCCAGAATTTTCTGGACGAGCTCATTGCCCGCAGCGACATCGTGGACGTGGTGGGCAGCTACGTGCAGCTGACGCGGAAGGGCTCCAACCTCTTTGGCCTTTGCCCGTTCCACAGCGAAAAGACCGGCTCCTTTTCCGTCTCTCCGGATAAGCAGATCTACTACTGCTTCGGCTGCAAGCGGGGCGGCGGCGTAATCAACTTCATCATGGAGGAGGAGAACCTCACCTTCCCCGACGCTGTGCGGTTTCTGGCCAAGCGCGCCGGCCTGGAGGTTCCGGAGGAGGATGGTGACCGGGAGGCAGGCCGCCGCCGGCAGCGGCTGCTGGACCTGAACCGGGAGGCCGCCCGTTTCTATTACCAGACTCTCCAGGGTCCTCAGGGCGCGGCCGTCCGGGACTACCTTCAAAAGCGGCGCATCACCCGCCCCACGGCGGTGAAGTTCGGCATGGGCGCCTCTCCGGACGCGTGGGACGCGCTGCTGCTGGCTATGACCAAAAAGGGCTACACCAAGTCCGAGCTGCTGGAGGCAGGACTGGTGGTGCAGAACAAAAACGGCGGACTCTACGACAAGTTCCGCAATCGGCTCATGCTCCCCGTCATCGACACCCGGGGGGACGTAGTGGCCTTCGGCAGCCGGGTGCTGGACAAGTCCGAGCCCAAGTATATGAACTCCTCGGAGACGCCGGTATACAGCAAGCGCCGGGTGCTCTACGGACTGAACCTGGCAAAAAAAACCAAGCGTCCCAATATTATTCTCTGCGAGGGCAACCTGGACATCGTCACGCTGCACCAGGCGGGCTTCGACAACGCCGTGGCCTCCATGGGCACGGCGCTCACCGTGGAACAGACCCGTCTTCTCTCCCGGTTCACCAAGGAGCTGGTGCTCTGCTACGACAACGACAACGCCGGCAAGATCGCCACGGAGCGTGCCTTGCAGATTCTCAACAACTCTGAGTTCACCGTCCGGGTGCTTCAGCTGCCCCGCCGTCTGGTGGACGGGGAATACGTCAAGCAGGACGCGGACGACTTCATCAAGTTCCAGGGTGCCGACGCCTTTGAGCGCCTGCTCTCCGGCAGCGAAAACGGCACGGAGTTCCGCATGGCCCAGATTGCCGGGAAGTATGACCTGGGAGACGACCAGTCCCGGGTGGCCTACTGCGAGGAGGTCAGCCGCCTGCTGGCAACGCTCACCAACCCCGTGGAGCGGGAGATTTACACCGTCCGGGCGGCGGAGAGCGCCAAGATCACGCCGGAGGCCATGAAGCTGGAGGTCCAGCACGCCCTCCGGCGGCGGCAGTCCCAGGAAAACCGGGCGGCACTGCGCAAGGAACTCAATCCCGCTGCCCAGCTCCAGCCCAAGGAGCGGGCCTTCCACTATGAAAACATGCGCTCGGCCCGGGCCGAGGAGGGAATCCTCCGGCTTTTGATTCTGGACCCGGCGCTCTTCGGCGATCAGCCGCCCCTCAAACAGCGGGAATTCTCCTCGCCGCTGCTGGGCAAGGCGTTTTCCCTCCTGTGGCAGGCCCGGGAGGATGGCCGTCCCGTCTCCGTGGCGGCCCTGGCCGGTCAGCTGGATCAGGAGGAAATGAATCACATCACTGCCGTCTGTCAGCAGCCCCAGTCCGTGTCCAACGCCCGGCAGGCTCTGGCAGATTACATAAACGTCGTCAAGACGGAAGCAGAAAAACGGGCCGGCGGCGGGGTCGCAGATCCCCTGCTGGCAGCCACAGAAAAATACAAGAACAAAAAGGGTACTGGAGGAAAGCAGCATGGCTAAGGATTTGGAGAGTATGACCCCCGCGGAGCTCAAAGCACAAGCGGACGCGATTTTGGCGGCTGCCGCGGCGGAGGAGGCTCCGGCTGCGAAGCCCGCCAGAAAGTCCGCCAAGAAAAAGCAGCAGGAGGCCCAGGAGCCTCCCCGCGTTCTGACGGACGAAGAGGCAAAAAAGGCCGGCATTGTCCGGCTGGACGATAAGCAGGTGGCAGCCCTGCCCGCCGCTGGCTGGCTCATGGGCAACGAAAAGCTGCGGGAGCTGCTGGCAAAGGGCAAGAAGAAGGGCAAGCTGGACTCCTCGGAGCTGATGGAGGCCGTGGATGACCTCAATCTGGAGAGCGATCAGATGGATCAGCTCTATGACTCCCTGGAGGCACTGAACATCGACATCAGCACCGACGAGGATCTTCTGCCGGATCTCCCCGACGACGAGCCCGCCGCCGAGGAGATTGCCGATGTGGAGGAAGAGGAGCTGGTAGACCCCAACACGCTGGTCAACAACTTCTCCATTGACGACCCCGTCCGCATGTACCTCAAGGAGATTGGTAAGGTGCCCCTGCTCTCTCCCGACGAGGAAATCAACCTGGCCCAGGCCATGTCCGCCGGCAACGAGGCCTCCCGCCGTCTGGAGGAGGTAGACGAGCAGCGCAAGGCCGGCGAGCCCGTCACCGCCACCATCGATGACATCGTGGCATGGAACAAGGACTATAAGCGGGGCGAGGCCGCCAAGCAGAAGCTGGCCGAGGCCAATTTGCGTCTGGTGGTGTCCATCGCCAAGCGGTATGTGGGCCGCGGCATGCTGTTCCTGGACCTGATCCAGGAGGGCAACCTGGGATTGATCAAGGCTGTGGAGAAGTTCGACTACACCAAGGGCTACAAGTTCTCCACCTATGCCACCTGGTGGATCCGTCAGGCCATCACCCGGGCCATTGCCGACCAGGCCCGTACCATCCGCATCCCCGTCCACATGGTGGAGACCATCAACAAGGTCATCCGGGTCAGCCGTCAGCTCCTCCAGGAGCTGGGCCACGATCCCACCCCCAACGAGATCTCCGCCGAGATGGGCATGCCCGTGGAGAAGGTCCGGGAGATTTTGAAGATTGCCCAGGAGCCCGTCTCCCTGGAGACCCCCATCGGTGAGGAGGAGGACAGCCATCTGGGCGACTTCATTCCCGACGAGGGTGCCAGCGAGCCCAGTGAGGCCGCATCCTTTACGCTGCTCAAGGAGCAGCTGATGGATGTGCTCTCCACCCTGACCCCCAGAGAGGAGAAGGTCCTCAAGCTGCGCTTCGGCATCGAAGACGGCCGCACCCGCACATTGGAGGAAGTGGGCAAGGAATTCAACGTCACCCGCGAGCGTATCCGCCAGATTGAAGCCAAGGCCCTGCGCAAGCTGCGCCATCCCAGCCGCAGCAAGAAGCTCAAGGACTTTTTGAACTGAAAGCCAGCCGCCTTTTCCGGCCTTTCCGCGCCGTCAGGCCCTCGGGTCTGGCGGCGCGTACTTTTTACTTAGGATTGAGTCCGCCATATGGCGGCAAGGAGGTATGCAATGCTGACCAAAGAAGAACTGCTGACGCTGCTGCACCAGGAGGTAGTCCCTGCCCTGGGCTGTACGGAGCCCGTGTGTGTGGCCCTGGCCGCCGCCGACGCCGCGGCCGCCGTGGGCGGCCGGGTTCGTTCCGTTTCCGTGGAGGTAAACCCCGGCATCTATAAAAACGGCATGAGCGTAGGCATCCCCGGCTTTCCCCGGGTGGGGCTCAAATACGCCGCCGCCCTGGGCGCGCTGCTGCAAAATCCCGGCAAGAAGCTCCAGCTGCTGGAGGACCTGACAGACTCCATTACCCAGCAGGCCATTTCCCTGGTGGAAGCCGGGGCCGTGTCCGTCTCCATCCGCCGGGAGGAGGCCCATCTCTACGCCCACGCGGTGGTCACCACCGACGCCGGCTGCGGCACCAGCGATATCCGGGGCACCCACTCCAACATCATCCGCACCTGCCGCAACGGGGAGACGATCAAGGAAATCCCATACAGCGACGCAGGGGACGACACCCTCCACGCCCACTTGAAGAACATGACGGTCTCCGGGCTGCGGGCCCTGGTGGACCAGTGCTCCGCAGAGGAGCTGGCCTTTATGCTGGAGGGCGCCGATATGAACGAGCAGCTGGCGGACTATGGCCTCAGCCATTCCATGGGCATCGGCCTTGCATCCGCATTGCAGAAGGCGGACGTGCTGGGCGATGGCCTTGCCGCCCGGGCCATGCTGCGGGTAGCCAGCAGCGCGGAGGGCCGCATGAGCGGCTGCCCCTACGCGGTCATGAGCAGTGCCGGCAGCGGAAACCACGGCATCACCGCCATCATTCCCGTAGTGGAGACGGCCCGCCATCTGGGCTCCTCCACGGAACAGCTGGAGCGGGCACTGGCCCTGAGCCACATCCTCAACGTATACATCAAGCTCTTCACCGGCAAGCTCTCCGCCACCTGCGGCTGCGGCGTCTCCGCGGCCACCGCGGCCGCTGTTGCCATGGTGTACCTCATGGGCGGCAGCGACACCCAGATGGGCTACGCCGTCACCAACATGAGCGGCAATCTCACCGGTATGATCTGCGACGGCGGCAAGATCGGCTGCGCCCTGAAGCTGGCCACCGCCACCAACGCCGCCATCCTATGCGCCCACCTGGCCATGTCGGACGTGGTGCTGGACGCCTCGGACGGCATCTGCGGCAAAACGCCGGAGGAGTCCATCCGCAACATGGGACGGGTCAGCACGCCCGGCATGGTGCCCACCGACGGGACGATTCTGGAGATCATGATGGAAAAGGACATCTGATTCTAAACAGAAAAAGAGCGGAGCTTTCAGCTCCGCTCTTTTTTATTTTTCCAGCCAGCTCAAAAGCCGGCCGGCCTCCAATGCCGCCTGAGCCCGTACGCCGTCAAAATCCACATAGGGGTTGTAGACCGCCTCCAGGGCGTCGTGGGATGCCTTGGCCGCCCGCAGCGCGGCCACTCCCTCGTCCCGCAGCAGTGATGTCAGCCGTACCTGCAGTCTCTGACGTCCTTTCTCCGCAGGCTCGGCCAGCGCGTCCAGGCGGATACGCCGGAAGGGCTTTCCCGGGTACTCCATGCCCGGCCGGGTGGTGACAAACGCCAGCCCAAGTCCGGGAATGAGCAGATGTTCCAGCCGCTCTGGATCCTCCGGAGCCACGCAGGAGATGGTGTCCCAGCCCTTTTCCGCCGCCATGTCCCGCAGCAGCGCCAGGCCGTCTCCCGCCAGCTCCCAGCTGTCCGCCAGGGCATAGACCTTGGGGCACAGCACATCCACGCTGTCAAAACGCCAGATGTACCCCTTGTGTGTGATGCTTCCCAGAAAGCGCAGGGCGGTCTCCCCCGCCTCATTGCCCCGGGCGTGGATTTCCCGGGCGCCGATCCGCTCCAGACGCGCCATGGCGTGACGGCGGTCAAAGGCCGCTGCGGCGCAGGCCACACTCTCCTGCTCCACCAGCCGGGCAGCCTTCAAATACCGGTAGGCCCGCTCATAGGACCGCTTGTAGGCATAAGTATGGGCCTTGACCTGCTCGGCATCCAGCTTTGCCGCGGTCAGATCATAAAAGCGGCCCAGGTCCACGTACCGCCCCACCGCCGCCGGGAACCGGGGCTCCACCACATGAGGGCTGGTACCGTCCACTACGGCGCAGCGCAATGCCGGAATCACCACACCGTCCAGGGAGTCCGGGTCGCCGGAGCACCACAGGTACTCCACCGGTGTGCCGGACTCCTCCATGGTCTTCCCGATCTGCCGCATGAACGTATTTTTTCCTACGCCCGGCCCGCCCTTGAGCACCATTACATCGTAGCTGCGCGTCTCGTCCGTCACCTGGGAAAAAAGGTTCTGAAAGCCGGAGCCGCTGTTGGCGCCTACAAAGAAGTTCGTAACTTGTGCCATAAACTCTCCTCCAAGTTCCATTCTCACCCCAGATTATGCCGCGAGGCACCGCTTTGACATCAAATCCCCCCGCTTCTTCCCCACCCGAAATCTCCATATATTTTTTCTGCCATTTTCTCGATCCACTGGTGCATTCTGCCGAATATTCTGTTATAATATAAAAAATCTCAGATCAGACAGGAGTCGTCCTATGGAAGGCAGCTACACCTCCGCATTCACCGAAGAAGAACGCGCCGCCCGCAGAGCCCAGCGTGCAGCCGCGCGAAAGAAAAAGCAGCAAGAGCGCAGGCGGCGCCAGCTGCTGCTGATGACCCCGTTTTTCCTGCTGGGAGGACTGTTTGTGGTCCTGCTGACGGCCATGGCCACCGGCCAGCCGACCCAAGAAGAAGCATCTGAACAGGCCCCGGTCCCTGTGGCCACCCAGATTGCGGAAGAGCCGCCGTCAGAGCCCGAGCCCTACTCCGTGGCCGAGACGGCCCAGACCGTTCAGCTGGGCGAGGCGCTGCCCAGTGCCTATGCCATCGTGGTGGATCTGGATCAGGACGCCATCCTGGCGGAAAAGGACGCCCACGCCTCCATCAGCCCCGCCTCCATGACCAAGATCCTGACGCTGCTGGTGGCGGCGGAGCATGTGACAAACCTGGACGACACCTTCACCATGACCATTGACATCACGGACTACTGCTATGTCAACGGCTGCAGCGTGGTGGGCCTTGGCGTGGGCGAAACCGTCACCGTGCGGGAGCTGCTCTACGGCACCATTCTCCCCTCCGGCGCCGACGCGGCGCTGGGCCTTGCCACCTATGTGGCAGGCTCCCAGGAGGCATTTGTGGAGCTGATGAATGAAAAGCTGGAGGAGCTGGGGCTCAGTGAAACCGCCCACTTCACCAACTGCGTGGGACTGTACGATCCGGAGCACTTCTGCACCGTATACGATATGGCAATGATCCTCAAAGCCGCCATGGACAACGAGCTGTGCCGTCAGGTGCTGGACGCCCGCACCTATGAGACTGCCCCCACGGCAGAGCACCCGGACGGGCAGGTTCTCTCCAACTGGTTTTTGCGCCGCATTGAGGACAAGGACACCGGCGGCCTGGACGTGATCGCCGCCAAAACCGGCTATGTGTCCCAGTCCGGCAACTGTGCCGCCAGCTGCGCCCAGGCAGCCGACGGCAGCCGCTATATCTGCGTTACCGGCAACGCATACAGCTCCTGGAGAGCCATCTACGACCACGCGGAGCTCTACAAGACCTACTGTGCCATCCCGGAGGAGGACTCCGGGGACACCGCCGCTCCCTCTTCCACCTGAAAAAACGGAGGCATCCACAGGATGCCTCCGTTTTTTACTGTCTGCGCTTCAAGTCTGCCGCAAGCCTGATTGCTTTTATAAAAACACCTCGTTGCGCTTGGGCTCCGTGAAATTCTGCTCCAGCATGGCCACATGGCTCAAAAAGGCCGGATCATCGAAGTATTTGGCGTGACGGGTGCACTTGCGCACGCAGGCCTGGCACTTGATACAGGTACCGGGCACCAGCGCCGGATTTTCCGGGTCAATGGCCCCCATGGGGCAAAAGCGGGCACAGGCGCCGCAATTGGTGCACTTGCCCACATCCGTCTGGGGCTTGGCCTTGAGGAACTTGGCCGGCTGGCCGTCCGTCCCCTTGGGCACATAGTAGGGCGCGTCGGCGTCGCCGGGCACGGCAATGGGCGCGGGAAGGGCCGTCATGCCTTTCACCTTCTCGGCCACGGCGCCGGCAAAAGCGGTCATCTCCCGCCGGTCGTCCCAGTCCGGCCGTCCCTCGCCCAGGGCGTCCGTAAAGGCGTGGCGGCCCACAAAGGCACCTGCGGCCACGGTGTGGAACCCGTCTTTCTCCAAAACGGCGCACAGCTCCGCAAGGGAATTGTCGTAGCTGCGGTTGCCGAACAGCACTACCGGCACGGCCAGGGCGCCGCTTCCGTGGAGGCGGGACTGGAAATCCGGCAGGATCTTGTTGGGCAGCTTTCCGGCGTAAGTGGGAGAGCCCACCACCACCAGATCCGCCGGTCCAAAAGTATACTCCTTCGCCCGCTCCGCCGGACGGGTGAAGCCCACCCGCTCCAGCGGCAGCGCCAGCTTCTCTGCCAGCGCCTCCGCAATGGTGTTCACCGCCTTGTCCGTGGTTCCCGTGGCACTGTAATATACGGCCCAGATTTTCCGAATCTCCATGTGCTTTCCTCCTTTTACGGCAACAGGCATCCCGTGGGGGATGCCTGCTGTTCTTTTCTCACAGAGAAAAATCCGATTCTTTCAGCTTTTCCGTGTCCAGCGACACCGGTCGGGGCGGAACCCGCTTGAGGGGATCATATTTAAAGGAGCGGCAGTGATCCTCCATGGGTACGATGCCCCGCTTGACGCAGGCCACTTCCCGCTCATTGATCTGCTGTCCCCGCTGGCAGTACGCACAGTGGGGCTCTATGTTCTTGCGAAACAGCATGGCCCCATCCCTCCTTACAGTGTGTCGATCCGGACCCGGTCGTTCTCCACCGTGGCACGCACCTGGGTGAAGGGCGTCTCGTAGCTGTCGATGATCTTGGTGGCCAGGGGGTCCTCCACCTCTTTCTGGATGGTGCGCCGCAGATTGCGGGCGCCGTAGGTCAGAGAGTAGGACTTGTGGGTCAGCCAGGCGACCAGGGCATCGTCGTAGGTGAAGGTGATGCCCTTTTCCTTCAGGGATGCCACCAGCTCATCCAGCATGATGCGGGCAATGCTCTGGAAATTCTCCTCGCTCAGACGGTTGAAGGTGATAACCGCGTCCACCCGGTTGATGAACTCCGGCCGCAGGAATTGCTGGAGCGCCTTCATGGCCCGCTCGTGATCCTGCTGGCTGACGGAGCGGTCAAAGCCCACGGTGCCCTCCTTGCTGGCGCTGCCGGCGTTGGAAGTCATGACGATGATGGTGTTTTCAAAGTTGACCTTCCGGCCGTGGGCGTCGGTGATCTCGCCGTCGTCCAGAATCTGGAGCAGTACATTGAGCACGTCAGGGTGCGCCTTTTCAATCTCGTCGAACAGGATCACGGCGTAGGGCTTGCGGCGGATCTTCTCCGTCAGCTGACCGGCCTCGTCATAGCCCACATAGCCCGGAGGAGATCCCACAATCCGGGAGACCGAGTGCTTTTCCATAAACTCGGACATATCCAGCCGGATCAGAGAGTCCGGCGTGTTAAAGAGGTCGCTTGCCAGCTGCTTGACCAGCTCCGTTTTGCCCACGCCGGTGGAGCCCACGAAGATAAAGCTCACCGGCTTATGCTTGGGGGAGATGCCCACCCGGTTGCGCCGCACCGCTGCCGCCACGGCCTCAATGGCCTCGTCCTGGCCGACAATGTGACTTTTGAGCCGCTGCTCCAGCTGGCTCAGCCGCTGGAACTCTTGCTCCCGAATCCGGGAGGCGGGAATCTTGGTCCACAGTTCGATGACGTGGGCCAGGTTCTCCATGGTCAGCTGGGGATCGCCCTTTTCGCACAGGGCCGTCAGCTCCGTTTTGAGCTGCATCTCCTTGCTCTTGAGGAAGGCCATGCGCTCATAGTCCGGCTCGCCGCCGTTTTCCTGGCTCTCCTCCAGCATGGTACGCTCTTTTTCGTAGTCGTCCAGCTCCCGCTGGATCTGCATCCGCCGGGAGATGTCCGGGTCCTTCAGATTCAGGTCGGAACAGGCCTCGTCGATGAGGTCGATGGCCTTGTCCGGCAGGAAGCGGTCGGTGATGTACCGCTCACTGAGCAGCACCGCCTGACGCAAAATTCCGTCGGAGATCTTGACGCCGTGGTACTTTTCATAGTTGGGTGCCAGGCCCTTGAGGATCTCCACCGAGTCCTCAATGGAGGGCTCGTTCACCGTCACCGGCTGGAACCGCCGCTCCAGGGCGGAGTCCTTTTCAATGGACTTGCGGTACTCGTTGAACGTGGTGGCACCGATCACCTGAATCTCACCCCGGGAAAGAGCGGGCTTCAAGATATTGGCCGCGTTCATGCTGCCCTCGGCGTCGCCGGCGCCCACGATGTTGTGCACCTCGTCAATCATCAAAATGATATTGCCCAGGCGCTTGACCTCATCGATGAGGCCCTTCATCCGGGACTCGAACTGGCCCCGGAACTGGGTGCCCGCCACCAGTGCGGTCAGGTCCAGCAGATAGACCTCCTTGTCCCGCAGCTTGAAGGGCACATTGCCGTCGGCGATCCGCTGGGCCAGACCCTCGGCGATGGCAGTCTTGCCTACGCCGGGCTCGCCGATCAGGCAGGGATTGTTCTTCTGACGGCGGTTGAGGATCTGCACCACCCGCTCGATCTCCTGGGCACGGCCGATCACCGGGTCCAGCTTGCCGTCCTTGGCCTTCTGGGTCAGGGAGATGCAGTAGCTCTCCAGGTACTTGCGCTTGCTGTTCTTGGTCTCTTTCCGGCTCTCCTTCTCCCGTCCGGAGCGGGGCGCGGACTCCTCCCCGCCGTCCCGGGCGGCGTCGCTGCCGGAAAACAGGCGGTTCAAAAACGGGAATGTAGCGGTCTTGCCGTCCTCTTCCTCCCCGGCGTCATCCTCGTCGCCGCCGGGCAGGTCCTCAATGTTCTCCACCCCGTTCATGGCCTGGAGCATCTCGCTGTTAAGGGTATCCAGGTCCTCATCGGAGATGCCCATGCGCTTCATCATGTCGTCCACCTGGGGCAGTCCCAGATCCTTGGCGCACTTGAGGCACAGTCCCTCGTTGACGGTCTTGTCACCCTCCATTTTGGAAATGAACACCACGGCCACATTTTTCTTACATCTTGAGCAAAGTGTAGGCTGCATCATATACCTCCAGCGTTATTGCAAAAGCGACAGCACACCAAGGGGCGTGTGCGTCGTAAAGAATTGAAACAGTACGGTCTGGGCCGCCGGGCCGCTCTCAAAGGAAACACCCAGCCGGCGGAGCACCCACACTGCAAGGAACAGCACCAGCGCGCCCTCCGCCAATCCGATGACGGCGCCGCCCAAGGCGTTGAGTCCGTGGAGTCCCGGCAGCTTGAGCACCAGATCCATGGCACGGGTGGCAACCTTCAGGGCAATCACCAGCGCCACAAAGGAAACGCAGAACAAAATTCCGTACAGGAAGGTCTGGGTCAGGCTCTCGGCCACGGCGGTAGCCACAGACACACCGGTGTCGTGCACCGTGTCCCGGATGTCCTGCACCAGGCCGTCCCGGACATCGTCGTCCAGCCCGATCAGCGAGAGCAGGTCCAAAAGCCCGCCGTCCGACTCATCCACATCCGCCTCCGGCATCTCCACCGCCTGCTCGGCCATGGCGCTTTCCACTTTCTGCTCCATGTGACCGGCCAGCAGCGGCGTCACCACCTTCGTCAGCGGCGGCGTCAGCGCGGCGGCAATAATGCCGGCGCCGGCCAGGGCCACCACAATGGTCAAAAGCCCGGCCAGGGCCCGGAACAGCCCCCGCTTGGCACCGCCCGCCACAAAGGCGATCAGCACCAGCGCCGCAACGATGTCTATTATAACATTTGTTGTCATTCTTGCCTACCTTTCCTCCTGTAAACGTTTTGTTAACTCCCGAAAAATGCTTTCCTGTTAAGGAAGAAACACCCGCGCCGACCCGGAGCCGATCAGCAGCGCAGAGCCATCCTGGCGCACCAGCGCCTCTCTGGCATACTCCGTTCCCTCCAATGTTGCATATGCCTGGAGGTCCGGATTATAGACCACCAGCGAATCGGTATACAGCACGGCAATATACCGCCCTGCCGCCGACACGCTGAGTACTTCCTTGTTCACATCCAAAGACGCCGTCTCCGTGCCGTCCTCGTCCACCGTCACCAGCCGGCCCACGCTGCCGGACTGGTACCGGTTCAAAAGCAGCACCGCATACCCGTCTCCCTGGCAGTCAAATTCCCGCAGATACTCGCTGCCGTAGGTATACTCCCCTTCCGTCTTGCCGGAAGGATCTGCCAGCGTCAGCTTGCTGTCCGCCACTGTCACCAGGCTGCTGCCCATCTGGCCGATGTACATGACCAGACCGTCGCTGATGCTGTAATCCGCCGCGGGCTCCGTCTCCTTGAGGTCATAGAGCACCACGTTGCTGATGAACGTGCCGCTCTCCTGGCCCAGCGTCACAGCTGCCAAACGCTTGCAGTCGTCCGTCACGTAGGCATCCGTGACGAAGCGGCGGGAGGAGTTGAAGTCAAAAACCTTTTCCAGGGCCGTGTTGTACACGGATACGCAGCCCTTGTAGTTCTTCTTTTCCGCCGTCACCGCAAGCCAGCCCTTTTCGTTGAGGGTAGCCGCGATATACGGCTCATCCTCATCGGCCTCCAGCTTGCCCACCAGGCCCTTTTCATCCAGCACATAGAGCACTCTGCCGCCCACGCCGTAGGCCGCAGCCCGGCCGCCGCCGGTCACCAGTGCCGGTGCATCCATCTGCACCGTCTCGGACCACAGCTCCGTCCCGTCGCCGCTCAGCAGCCGCAGGGAGGTGTCCGACAGTACCACCAGCGTATCCCCCAGCACCGCAAACCGGTTCTGAGCGGACGAGTCATAGCGGTAGCCGCCCTCCTGGTCCTTCGTCTGGTCTGTGACGCCGTAATTGAGGTAGCGGCGCAGCACGTCAAAGCCGGTGCCGTCCCGATAGGCGGCCACCAATACCACCGCAAGCACCACTGCCAACACCAGGAAAAACAGCCCGAACCGCCGCAGCTTTCCCCGCTTTGCCGGCTGCTCCTCCCCGTCATCGTCGTTCCAGATGTCTTTCGTCGTATCAGCCATTGAGTCGCTCATCCTCATACCAAAGTCTCGTCAGGTACAGTCCGCCCGGCGGCACCGTGGGCCCGGCGGCGGTGCGGTCCCCCCGTTCCAGAATACCGGGGATGTCCTCCGGGGCAAATTTCCCCTCCGCCGCATAGAGCACGGTACCGGTGATGGCCCGCACCATGTTGTACAAAAACCCGTTGGCACACACCTTCAGCTCCAAAAGGTCTCCGCTGCGCTTGACATTGCAGTAGTAGATGGTGCGGACCGTGGAGCGGGTCTCCGTGCCCACGGAGCGCACGGCACGGAAATCATGGGTCCCCACGAACATGCCCGCCGCCCGGCCGAGAAACTCCTCATCCAGATGCTTGGGATAAAAATAGGCCCGGTTGACGTAGAACGGATTTTTGAACCGGGAGTTATAGATGCGGTAGGTATATTCCTTCCGCAGGCACGAACCGATGGCGTTGAAATCCTCCGCCACCTCGTAGGCCTCCTTGACCGCGATGTCCTCCGGCGTATGGGTGTTGACGGCAAAGGGCAGCCGGTCCACCGGAATCCGGGACTCCGTGCGGAAATTGGCAATGTAGTGCTCGGCATGGACGCCTGCGTCCGTGCGGCCGCAGCCGGTCAGGTGCACCGGCGCGCCGGTGATCTTCTCCAGAGCGTTTTGCAGCGTCTCACAGACGGTGACGGCGTTTTTCTGCACCTGCCAGCCGTGGTAGGCCGTGCCGTTATACATGAGTTTGAGGGCAATGTTTCGCATGAAAGGCTCCCTTTCCCGTCACGGCGCTTCCGCCGTCCGTTATTTCAAAGGCCGAACTGCCGCAGCACGAGGACCGCAGCCAGCACCGCCGCGCCCAGAATGAGCGCCAGGTAATCCCTCCGCTCATAGCGCAGCACGTGCAGCTTGGTGCGTCCTTCGCCGCCGTGATAGCAGCGGCACTCCATGGCCGTGGCCAGCTCATCCGCCCGCCGGAACGCGCTGATGAACAGCGGCACCAGAATGGGGATGAGGGATTTGGCCTTGTGGACCAGGCCGCCGCTCTCAAAATCCGCGCCTCGGGCCCGCTGGGCGGACATGATCTTGTCCGTTTCCTCAATCAGGGTGGGAATAAACCGCAGGGCAATGGACATCACCATGGCCAGCTCATGGACCGGCACATGGAATCGCTTGAGTCCCCCCAGCAGCTGCTCCAGACCGTCGGTCAGGCTGATGGGGCTGGTGGTGTAGGTCATCAGGAACGTGCCCATAATGAGCAGCATGATGCGGATCACCATGAATACCGCGTTGCGCAGCCCCGTCTCGGAGATGCGCACTACCCCCCACTCCACCAGGTAATGCTCGCCCGGCGTGAACAGAAGGTTCAAAATACCCGTAAAAATGATGATGAACAGCACGGGCTTGAGGCCCCGCACCAGCGACCGTAGTCCCACCCGGGAGATGCGGACGCAGACGGCCAGCACCGCCGCCATCAGTCCGTAGGCCACAATGCCCTTGGCGCAAAACAGCGCCGCGATGTACAGCACCACCAGCAGGATCTTCGTACGCGGGTCCAGCCGGTGCGCCACCGTATCGCCGGGGAAATACTGCCCCAGCGTAATATCCTTCAGCATACGCCACCGCCTTTCCGCACAGCCAGCAGCGCCTGTTCCAGCTCCTCCACCGTGTATACCGCCGGGTCAATAGGCAGGCCCCGGCGCCGGAGCGCCATGGCTACCCGGGTGATCTCCGGCACGTCCAGTCCGGCGGAGAGCAGTTCCTCGCCCCTGGCAAATACCTCCCGGGGCGTACCGCTCATGAGCACATGGGCGCTTTTGAGCACCACGATGCGGTCCACGTTCCGGGCGATCTCATCCATGCTGTGACTGACCAGAACCACCGTGGTATGCTTGTTGCGGTGGTAGTCCCGGATGTTGGCCATGAGGTTTTCCCGGCCCGCCGGGTCCAGTCCGGCCGTAGGCTCGTCCAGCACCAGCACCTTGGGCTCCATGGCCATGACGCCGGCCAGAGCCACCCGGCGCTTCTGCCCGCCGGAGAGCTCGAAAGGAGACTTTTCCAGCTGATCGTCCCGGATGCCCACCAGCTTCGCGCTCTCCCGCACGCAGCGGTCCAGCTCCGCCCCGGTCTTGCCCATGTTGGCCGGGCCGAAGGCGATGTCCTTGTACACCGTCTCTTCAAAGAGCTGGTACTCCGGGTACTGGAACACCAGTCCCACCTGGAACCGCACGTCCCGGATCTTCTTGGGCTCTGCCCAGATATCCCGCCCATTCAGCAGGATCTGACCGGAGGTGGGACGCAGCAGTCCGTTGAGATGCTGGATGAGTGTGGACTTTCCGGAGCCGGTGTGGCCGATGATGCCCAGAAACTCCCCGTCCATCACGTCGAAGGACACGTCCTCCACGGCGCTGCGGCAAAAGGGCGTGCCGATCCCATAAGTATGGGTCAAATGCTTGATGCTAAGAATCGGTTCCAATCCTCGTCCGTCCCTTTCCGTCATGGTTTTTTCATCGCCGCGAAAATAGCGTCGGCGCACGATTCCACCGTCAGCGCGTCCAGGGGAACGTCTACCCCGTCCCGGCGCAGCCGGTCTAAAAGGTCCACCGTGTCCGGGACCGTCAGTCCCATGGAGCGCAGGGGCTCCACCTGGGTAAATACCTCCCGGGGCGTACCGTCCATGGCCACCTTCCCGTCGTCCATAACCACTACCCGGTCAGCCTCCTCGGCCTCGTCCATGTGGTGGGTGATGAGCACCACGGTGATGCCCTTTTCCCGGTTGAGGCGGTGGACGGTCTCCAGCACCTCCCGCCGGCCCACCGGGTCCAGCATGGCCGTGGCCTCGTCCAGCACGATGCACGCCGGCTCCATGGCCAGCACACCGGCGATGGCGATGCGCTGCTTTTGTCCGCCGGAGAGCAGGTGCGGGGCATGGCGCACAAACTCGCTCATGCCCACTGCCGCCAGGGCGTCGTCCACCCTGCGGCGGATCTCCTCCGTGGGAACGCCCAGGTTCTCCGGGGCAAAAGCCACGTCCTCTTCCACCACATTGGCCACGATCTGGTTGTCCGGGTTCTGGAACACCATGCCCACCCGCTGGCGGATGGCCAGAAGCTTTTCCTCGTCCCGGGTGTCCATTCCCTCCACCAGCACCCGGCCGCCGCAGGGCAGCAGCACGCCGTTGAGGGTCTTGGCCAAGGTGGATTTCCCGGAGCCGTTGTGCCCCAGCACCACCACAAATGTGCCTCTTTCAATGGACACTGTCACGCCGTCCAGCGCCAGGGCAGGTGTCTCCCCCTCCCCTGCCGGATAGGCATACTGTACGTTTTCCGTCTGGATCATCGTCTCCATCTTGTCTCACTCCGAACACCAGCGGCCCGTGGCACCGCAGGGCAGCGCCAGGCCCGTCTCCGTCACGGGAAGGCCCAGCTCGTCCCAGGTGCACTTGCCGCCGTATTTCTCCGCCACCAGCGTGTGCAGGAGATACCCCAGTACGGAGGGCGCCAGGCCCGTGGTGTAGGAGTTGATCAGCACGAACAGGGGCTTATCCGACAGCACTCCCGTGCACAGCTTCACAAAGGGGTAGAGGTTCTCCTCCAGCTTCCACACCTCGCCGCCGGGGCCCCGGCCGTAGCTGGGCGGGTCCATGATGATGGCGTCGTAGGTCTTGCCGCGGCGGATCTCCCGCTCCACGAATTTGGCGCAGTCATCCACAATCCACCGGATGGGTGCGTCGGTAAGTCCGGAGAGCCGGGCATTGTCCTTGGCCCAGGCAACCATCCCCTTGGCCGCGTCCACATGGCACACACTGGCGCCCGCTTTGGCGCAAGCCACTGTGGCGCCGCCGGTATAGGCAAACAGGTTCAGCACCCGGATGGGCCGGCCGGCAGAGCGGATCTTGTCCATGACAAAGTCCCAGTTGGCCGCCTGCTCGGGGAACAGGCCCGTGTGCTTGAAGTTCATAGGCTTGACCTGGAACGTCAGCTCTCCGTAACGGATTTTCCAGCTCTCCGGCAGGGACTTTTTCTCCCAGTGGCCGCCGCCGGTCTGGCTGCGCAGATACCGGGCGTTTGCCCGCTTCCAGGCGGGATTGCGCCGGGGCGTCTCCCAGATGGCCTGGGGGTCGGGGCGCACCAGATACTGCTTGTCCCACCGCTCCAGCTTTTCTCCGCCGCCGCAGTCCAGAAGCTCATAGTCCTGCCACTTGTCCGCGATCCACATACGCTGTTCCTCCGTGTACATAGTAAATCATGTTATTATACCCCTTGCCCAGGCCGTTCGTCAATTCTTTTCCGTCCGGAACGCCTGTGGTGAAACGGAAAAAGTCCCGGCGCCCAACGGCGCCGGGACCATAATCATCACTGCCCCAGAAGGGCTCGGGCAAAGGCGCGGACACGCGCCTCCTTTTCCCCGTCCATAAACACGGTGTCGTAGCCCAGATGCCGCTCGGCATGGCTGCCCAGATACCGCATCCGGGAGTGGCGGCAGTATCGCTGCATTCCTGCCTCAAACAGGTCGCACCCGTTTTCCGGGCGGTAACCGCAGGTCATCAGCAGCGCCATGCCCTTTCCCTCCCACAGGGCGGGTCCCCGCTTTGCTCCGTAATACTTGTTCATGCCGTACACCAGCCGGTCCAGCAGCGCTTTCATGGGCGCCGTGCAGTACCAGGCGTAAATGGGCGTAGCCAGCACCAGTATGTCCGCTGCCAGCACCCGGTCAAAAATTGCCTGGACATCGTCCTGCCTGGAGCAGCCGAATTTCGTCCAGTCCCGCTGGCAGCACCGGCAGGCAATGCACGGTTCAATCCGCTGGTCGTACAGCCACACCGTTTCCACCGCCGTTCCGCCCGCCTCCAGTTCCTGGCAAAACGGGTCCAGCAGTGCGGCGGTATTGCCGTGCTTCCGGGGGCTGCCCATCAAAACCAGCGCCCGGCTCACCGGACCGCAGCCTCGGGCGCCGGGGCCTCCTCCTGCGCAGGCGCATGGGAGGTATCCGCAGCGGCAGTCCGCTCCGCCAGCCGCTCCCGGGCCACCGCCAGCATGAGCTTGATGCGGTTTTCCTGGTTGACGCGGGTGGCACTGGGATCGTAGTCAATGGGGGTGATGTTGGCCTGTGGGTAGAGCTCCCGGATCTTGTTGATCATGCCCTTGCCGCAGATGTGGTTGGGAAGGCAGCCGAAGGGCTGGGCGCAGACGATATTCTCGTAGCCCGCCCGGATCAGCTCCACCATCTCGGCGGTGAGGAGCCAGCCCTCGCCCATCTTGTCGCCGGTACTGATGAGGCCGTCCGTCAGCTTCACCAGCTCCCGGAAGGGCAGCGGCGCATGGTATCCGTTGTCCTTGAGCACCTTGATCATCACGGACTCCATGCCCTCGATGTACTTGAGGATCAGATCGGAGACGTGCTTTTCCAGGAAGGTCCCTCCGTACAGCCGGGCCGTCTCGGAGGGGTTGTAGGCACAGTACTGCACAAAGCCCATGAGGCCCGGCAGGTTCACCTCGCAGTCCTGG
>NZ_URDP01000018.1 GCF_900546705.1 uncultured Oscillibacter sp.
CCCAGCTCAAGATCAACGAGGAGCATACCCTCATCAAGCTGAAGCTGTCCGTGGATACCAAATACGGCTCCATTATGGATTACTTTGAGATTTTCATGCAGCGCATGATTCTCTGCCGCAAGGCGGCGGAGAAGCTGGGCATGCAGTTCAAACTGATGATCAACGAACAGCAGCTGATCTGAGGCCGGATACGCAGAACAAGGAGGAAACCCGATGATCTACTTACTGGAAGACGATGACAGCATCCGGGACTTTGTCATCTACACGCTCATAAGCCAGGGCATGGAGGCCCGGGGCTTCGACCGTCCCTCCGCGTTCTGGGCCGGCATGGAGGAGGCGATGCCCCGGCTGGTGCTGCTGGATATCATGCTGCCGGAGGAGGACGGCATGAGCGTTTTGAAAAAGCTTCGCTCCTCCGCCCGCACACAGAAGCTGCCGGTCATCATGCTGACGGCCAAGAGCACCGAGTACGATAAGGTCATGGGTCTGGACGGCGGCGCGGACGACTATATTGCCAAGCCCTTCGGCATGATGGAGCTGCTCTCCCGCATCCGGGCGCTGCTGCGGCGGACGGAGTCGGACAGCGGCGTCTATCGCTGCGGCGAGCTGACGGTGGACCCGGGCCAGCACACAGTCACCGTGGGGGACAAGCCGGTGGCCCTGACCCAGAAGGAGTTCGAGGTGCTGTGCCTGCTGCTGAAGAACCGGGGCCAGGTGCTCTCCCGGGAGCAGCTGATCGAAAATGTATGGGGCTACGCCTTTACAGGGGAGAGCCGCACGGTGGATGTGCATGTACGGACGCTGCGCCAGAAGCTGGGCTCCGCCGGCGCCTATGTGGAGACCGTCCGGGGCTACGGATACAAGATTTCCGGAGAGTAAGGAGAAACGGCCATGACAAGACGCATTTTCCGCTCCATTCTGGCGGTGTCCGTGGCGGTGCTGTGCGGGTGCCTGGTGCTCATCGTGGGCGTGCTCCACGGGTACTTCCAAAGCCGGATGCTGGCAGAGCTGGAATCCCGGACGGCGTATGTGGCCCACGGTGTGGAGCTGGATGGGATGCGCTATTTGTCCCAGGGGCTGCCGGCGGGCAGCCGGGTCACCTGGGTGGACAGCGACGGCACCGTGCTCTTTGACAACTGGGAGGACCCTGCGGAAATGGAAAACCACGCCCAGCGTCAGGAGATCCGCCAGGCGCTGGAAACGGGAAAGGGCAGCGCCTCCCGCTATTCCGACACCCTGGCCCAGAAGACGCTCTACTATGCCGTGCGGCTGACGGACGGGACGGTGCTGCGGGTGTCGGATATCCAGTACTCCGTGTGGGCCCTGGTGCTCCAGGCCATGCAGCCGGTGGCGTTTGTGATGCTGCTGGCCCTGCTGCTGGCGTTTTGGCTGGCGAGCCGGGTATCCCGGCAGCTGGTGCAGCCCATCAACGCCATTGATCTCAGCGCCCCAGACGCCGACAGCACTTACGAGGAGCTTGCGCCGCTGCTGGGCAAGATCCGCAGCCAGAACCGCCAGATCCAGCGGCAGATGGTGGATCTCAAGCGTCGGCAGGAGGAGTTCACGGCTATTACGGAAAATATGAGCGAGGGCTTCTTGGTGATTGACCAGGAGACCCGGGTACTTACTTACAACTCCAGCGCCCTGCGGCTTTTGTACGCCGAGCCACCCCAGGAGGGGGAGAGCATTTATGTCCTCAACCGGGAGAGCGGCTTCCGCCGGTGTGTGGAGGGCGCCCTGGCCGGCAAGCGCACGGAGCAGCTGCTGGAAAAGGAGGACAGCTGCCGTCAGATCATCGCCAGCCCTGTGGAGCAGGACGGCGCTCTGGCCGGCGCGGTGGTGGTGGTCCTGGATGTGACGGAGAAGGAGCGCCGGGAGCAGCTGCGGCGGGAATTTACCGCCAATGTGTCCCATGAGCTGAAGACGCCGCTGACCTCCATCCTGGGTACGGCGGAGATTATGGCCGGCGGTCTGGTAAAGCCGGCGGACATTCCGCACTTTGCGGGAAATATCCACCGGGAGGCCCAGCGGCTCATCGGCCTGGTCAATGATATCATCAAGCTCTCCCGCCTGGATGAGGGAGGCCCCGCCGGTACCTGGGAGACCGTGGACCTTTACCGCCAGGCTCAGGCCATTTCCGCCCAGCTTCAGCAGGCGGCGGAGAAAAAGGGGGTCACCATGGAGCTGCGGGGCGGCTCCGCCCTGGTGCGGGGTGTGCCCCAGATTGTGGAGGAGATCCTCTACAATCTCTGGGACAATGCCATCGCCTATAACCGTCCCGGTGGCAGTGTGACCGTCACCGTCACCGATACGCCTCAGGGGGCCCGGGTCACGGTGGCCGACACAGGCATCGGCATTGCGCCGGAGGCCCGGGAGCGGGTGTTCGAGCGGTTCTATCGGGTGGACAAGAGCCACTCCAGCGGCGGGACAGGGCTGGGCCTTTCCATCGTCAAGCACGGCGCTGCTTATCTGGGTGCCACTGTCTCCCTGGAAAGCGAGCTCGGCAAGGGATCTTCCTTTACCCTTTCTTTTCCGCCGCTGCCTCCGGCGGGGGAAACAGCGTGAAAACAGCAGGGACGACTGCGTATGCAGTCGTCCTTTTTGTCATATTCTGAAAAAATATAACGAATTGTATTGAAAACGGCAGGGCAAAGGGATATGCCGCGCTCCATGGCACATACTAGCGGTGCATGTTGGAGGTGGCCTATGGAATTGATTGCAGAGCAATACATGGACAATGTCCGCTGGTTTGACCGGGAGCTGGGGGTAGGCCGCAGCTGCGATGTGGTCAGCCGGGACTTTTTGATCGGCGGCCGGCGGAGCCGGCTGTGGGTGATCGACGGCTACGGCCGGGACGCCATATTGGAGCGCATGGGAGCGTTCTGGCTTCGGCTGCCTCCCTCGGAACTGGAGGGGCTCACCCAGATGCAGGAGTTTGCCGACCGGTTTATTACCTTCTCGGAGACGGGGGTGAGCGTGGACCGGCAGGAGATTGTCAGCTCCGTGCTGCTGGGCAAGACGCTGCTGCTGGTGGACGGCCTGGAGGGCGCGGCGCTGATGGATGCCAAGGACTACCCGGGACGCGGGGTGTCCGAGCCAGCGGACGGCAAGGTGCTCCGTGGCTCTCACGACGGCTTCATCGAGGCGGTGGTACCCAATATGGCCCTGCTGCGCCGCCGGATTCGGGACCCGAAGCTCACCATGGAGAGTGTGAAGGTGGGGACCCGCTCCCAGACGGACACGATACTGTGCTACCTGGAGGACAAGGTGGACCGGGGCCTTCTGGAGGAGGTGCGGAAAAAGCTCACCTCCATCCGCGTCAATTCGCTGTCCATGGGACAAGAGAGCGTGGCGGAGGCCATCCGGCCCAAGCAGTGGTACAACCCGTTCCCGAAGGTACGCTATACGGAGCGGCCGGACAGCGCCGCCGCCAGTATTATGGAGGGAAATATTGTGGTACTGGTGGACAACTCCCCGTCGGTGATGATCCTGCCCACCACGTTTTTCGACTTTACGCAGGAGGCAAATGAGTTTTACTTTCCCCCGCTGGTGGGCTCCTATCTGCGGCTTTTGCGGATTGTGGTGTTTGTGATCTCCCTGCTCATTACGCCTGCTTGGTATCTGATGGTCAGTGAGCCGGGGCGGCTGCCGGACTGGCTGAATTTTCTCTCTTCGCCGGAGCCGGCGGCACTGGGCCTTTTGTGGCAGCTGATGGTGGTGGAGTTCCTGGTGGATGTTCTCAAGCTGGCGTCCCTCAATACGCCGGATTCCCTGTCCAACTCCTTTTCCATGCTGGGCGCTTTGATTCTGGGAGACTTTGCTGTTCAGGCCGGCTGGCTGGGGCCGGAGGTACTGGTCTATATGTCCTTTGTGTCCGTGGCCAGCTTTGCCCAGCCCAGCTATGAGATGGGCTATGCCTTCAAGCTGCTGCGGGTGGCGCTGCTGCTGGTGACGGCGGCCTTTGACGTATGGGGATTTGTGCTGGGCGTTCTGGGCATTCTGGTGCTGCTGGCTACCACCAAGCCCCTGGTGGGCAAGGGCTATCTCTATCCGTTGATTCCTTTCAACGGCAAGGCTCTGCGGCGGCTGCTCACCCGGGAGCCTATCAGTCCCGACAATACGTGAGGAAAATAATGGCTGCTCCATATACTTGCCTTTTTGCGGCAGGGGCATTATAATGGGCATAACACACTCTGGGGGATTCCCACGGTGGAGGGGGAGCGTATGGAGCAGCCTACCCGCTATTCTCTTTATGATATCGAGCAGATGATCCGGTGCCTGACACCGCTTTTCGACGTGGTGCGGCTGGTGGACCCGGTGCATACCAAGGTGCTGCGGCTGCTGGACGGAGGACAGATCGCAGAGGAGCCGTATACCTGTTTTTCCGCCTGGAACAAGACGTGCCGCTGCCGGAACTGCACCAGTCTGCAGGCGCTGATGGGTGAGTGCCGGAGAACGAAATATGAATTTATCCGCAATGACGTGTTCTATGTGGTTTCCCAGCCCATGACGCTGGTGCTGCCAGAGGGAGAACGGCGGGCGGTGCTGGAGATTGTCAGTCATGTGTCCGACCAGCTGCTCAAGGAGCGTGAGGACGGGAGGACGGTGGCCGACCGGCTGGAGGAGCTGCAAAGCAAGCTCTACCGGGACGAGCTGACCCGTGCCTTCAACCGCCGGTATCTCAATGAGTTTTCCTTCCTCCACCGGAGCCTGGAGCATCAGCCCCTGAAGGTGGGGCTCATTTTGCTGGATCTGCGCCAGTTCAAGGAGGTCAACGATACCCGGGGACATCTGGCCGGAGATCAGGTGCTGGAGGAGGTGGCCGCTGTTTTGCGGGGCCACGTGCGTGCACAGGACTCGGTAATCCGCTTCGGCGGCGATGAGTTCGTGGTGATTTTGACCGACTGCGAAGAGATGGTGGTCCAGCGGAAGGTGGAGGATCTGCGGCAGGCGCTCCAGCCGGTGCTGCCGGCGGATTTCGGCTATGCCTACACCGATCAGTTTTTGGCGGAGCGCTCGTTCCTGATGGCCATGCTGGACCAGGCGGACCGCCGGATGTACGAAGAAAAACGGCGCAGCGGCGCCCATGCGCAGTCCATCCGCTGACGGATGTCACAGCTGCGTGGCTGGAACTGAATATCAAAAATCCCGCCGGAGGCAATTGCCTCCGGCGGGATTTTTCCGCTTACTCCTCCAGAGAGATGGCGCCTACAGGGCAGCCGTCCCGGGCCTCCTGGGCGGAGGGCTCCTGATTGGCAGGCACGTCGCCGCCGTGGGCCAGGCCATCTTCGCCCATGGTGAATACCAGCGGGCAGGTACCCGCGCACAGGCCGCAGCCGATGCAGGAATCATTGACAATGGCTTTCATTGTAAAGGCTCCTTTCTGATCTGATCAGTCCAAAATATTTCCATCCCGGCCGAGGGTGACCACCTGCCAGGGAATGAACTTTCCGCTTCTTTGCAGCGCTGTCTCCGCGGCACGCTGAATACCGCCGCAGCAGGGCACCTCCATGCGCACCACCAGTACTTCCCGGATGTCGTTGCGGCGCAGGATCTCCGTCAGCTTTTCAGCGTAATCCCCCTCGTCCAGCTTGGGGCAGCCGATGAGGGTGATGCGCCCGCGCATGAAGCGCTCGTGAAAGTCGGCCCGGGAGAAGGCGGTGCAGTCCGCGGCAATCAGCAGCTTGGCTCCCTGGTAGAAGGGCGCCTCCACCGGCAGCAGCTTGATCTGCACCGGCCACTGCATCAGGCGGGATACGGGGCCTTCAGTCCCCGGTGCCGCCGGTGCCGCAGGGGCCGGATGCAGCGTCCGGGTGGCGCTGCCGGGACAGCCCCCGGAGCAGGCAGCCGCCTTCTTTGCCTGAACGGCAGCCTCATCGTAGGCAGCCGCCTCCCGCTCCACGAAGGTGATGGCACCGGTGGGGCAGGTGGGCAGGCAGTCGCCCAGACCGTCGCAGTAGTCGTCCCGCAGCAGGCGGGCCTTTCCGTCCACCATGCCGATGGCTCCCTCGTGGCAGGCCGCCGCGCAGGCGCCGCAGCCGTTGCACTTTTCCTGGTCGATTTCAATGATTCGTCTTACCATATAGTGTTTCTCCTTTTTCCCATCTTAAACCGGGTATCTTGTTTTTCTGACCTTAGTATCGTACAATAGAAAGAACTTGTATGTTGTTTTACCAACAAACGCCGCGGCGGACGCCGGGGCGGGGAGGAGCGTCTATGCTGACACGGGTGCCGGATTATCTTGATCGATTTCACTGCTTGGCGGGGGCGTGCCCTCACACCTGCTGCGCCGGATGGGAGGTTGTGCTGGACGAGGAAACGGTCCGTCGGTATTCCGGCGTACCCGGCCCGCTGGGGGACCGGCTGCGGACTGCTATTCAGACCGACGAGGAGGGAGACTTCTGCTTTCCGCTCTCCGGCGGCAGGTGCCCGTTTCTCAACGGGGAAAACCTCTGCGAGATCCACTTGCAGCTGGGGGAGGCGGCTACTTCCGTCACCTGCCGGTCGCATCCCCGTTTCATTGAGGAGTATGGATCTTTCCGGGAGATTACGCTCAGTGCATCCTGTCCGGCGGCGAACGAGTTGCTGCTGGGCAGTCGGGAGGCACTGACGTTCCCGGAGAGGGAGGACGAAGCGCCCGCAGAGCCGGGGGATGCATGGCTTGTCTGGCTGGTTCCCCTGCGGGACCGGATGCTGGCGCTGCTGCAAGACCGGACAAAACTGCTGCGCTGCCGGTTGTCGGAAATTTTGCTTTTGGCCTGGCAAGCCCAGGATCTGCTGGAGACAGAGCAGACGGAAGAGTTGAAGCGTCTTGCGCAGACGTGGGTTCCGCAGGCACTGCGATGCGAAGAGAATGAGGGAATTTTTCCGGGCGTATGGGCTGTGCTGCGGCAACTGGAGGCGTTGGATGCGGATTGGCGGGCACTGCTGCGTCGGGCGGAGAAAGTCGAGCCGGAGCGGGCGGATGAGGCTCTGATGGAGCGGATCGCCTGCTATTTTGTATTTCATCATCTGCTCAAGGCCGTCAACGACGGCGATCTGCTGGGCCGGGCAGAGCTGTGCGTGCTGGCAGTGCTGACGGTGGAGCGCCTGGCAGCGGTATGCGGCGGCCTGGGAGAGGCGCTGCGCCGATTCTGCCGGGAGATCGAGCACAGTGAAGACAACACAGCTGCTTTGCTGGAGGCGTTCTGGCAGCGAGAGGAGCTATCCCTGGCACGCTTTTTCTACGAAGTGTGTCCACTGGAAAAGGACACTTGTGCACAATAGCAAAGCGAATCGATTTGCTTTTAGGCAAAATGTAAAATTGCATAAAACTCATTGACAAAAGCGGGAAAGTGTTGTACATTATAGACACAGGAAAGGAGTGAGTCCCATGGGCTAGCAAGCTCAGAGATTCCAAGAGAATCCTAAATATTCAAATACCGTTCGGCTGTCAAAAAAATTTGCAGACTGCGTACTCCGGCAAAACCCAAAGACGAAACACACCTCACTATGATGAGCAACACGAGTAAGGTTTTGGTAGTAACCAAGGCGATGACTGCGTGTAACCGGATGTTTTATGGATTGGCAGGAAACCAGAGTTCAACGTTTTATTACCCCAAGCGTCGAGCGGTAAATCCAGAAGAAAGTGTGAGGTAGCGACCATTGGACAATCCAATCAATGAGTGAGCCCCCCATTCGTCGTTGGAGCGAATGGGGGGTTGTGTTATGGATTGGACTGCCAAGCTTTGCTTACTGTAAAAAAAGAACGCCTGCCCGGCACAGCCGGGCAGGCGTTTTTTATGGGAGAAATCCGAATGGGAAATTACTTGTGATCCACGGAGGACATGTAGCGGATCAGATCCACCATCTTGTTGGAGTAGCCGCACTCGTTGTCGTACCAGGAAACCACCTTCACAAAGGTGTCGGTCAGGGCGATGCCGGCCTTCTTGTCGAAGATGGAGGTGCGGGGATCGCCCAGGAAGTCGGAGGAGACCACATCCTCGTCGGTGTAGCCCAGAACGCCCTTCAGCTCGCCCTCGGAAGCGGCCTTCATGGCCTCGCAGATCTGCTCATAGGTAGCGGGCTTGGCCAGCTTGGCAGTCAGGTCCACCACGGACACGTCCAGGGTGGGAACACGCATGGACATACCGGTCAGCTTGCCGTTGAGCTCGGGGATAACCTTGCCCACGGCCTTGGCGGCGCCGGTGGAGGAGGGGATGATGTTGCCGGTAGCAGCACGGCCGCCGCGCCAATCCTTCAGGGAAGCGCCGTCCAGCAGCTTCTGGGTGGGGGTGACGGAGTGGACCGTGGTCATCAGACCTTCCACAATGCCGAAGTTGTCATTGAGAACCTTGGCGATGGGAGCCAGGCAGTTGGTGGTGCAGGAGGCGTTGGACACGAAAGTCATGTCGGAGGTGTACTTGGTGTTGTTGACGCCCATGACGAACATGGGGGTATCGTCCTTGGAAGGAGCGCCCATAATGACGTGCTTGGCGCCGGCTTCAATGTGGCCCTGGCACAGCTCCTTGGTCAGGTGCTTGCCGGTGCACTCGCAGATATACTCGGCACCCACGCTGGCCCAGGGAATGTCCTTGACCTCCATGGCGGTGAATACGGGATACTTCTTGCCGTTGACGACCAGGGCGCCGTCCTCGGAGGAAACCTCGCCGGGGAACTTGCCGTGCACGCTGTCGTACTTGAGCATGTAAGCCATATATTCAGGGTTCATGAAGGGATCGTTCACACCCACAACCTCAACATCCTCACGGTTGAGGGCGGCGCGGAACACGAGGCGGCCGATCCGGCCAAAGCCATTGATGCCGATCTTGGTTTTCATAGTCAATAGACTCCTTTCATAATGACGGAACAGAATGTGCCGTCGAAACGTTTGCGTAAACGTTTTGCTTAATCGTTTTACAGGAGTATACTATCACACCGGATTGGGTTTGGCAACTGTCATTTCAAATAACAATCGGATGCAT
Source organism: uncultured Oscillibacter sp. (assembly GCF_900546705.1). Classification (GTDB taxonomy): domain Bacteria; phylum Bacillota; class Clostridia; order Oscillospirales; family Oscillospiraceae; genus Oscillibacter. The sequence continues at coordinate 8,964 of NZ_URDP01000018.1, forward strand.
AAATTGTGATTTCTGATAAAAACAGGGGCCTTTTCCATAAAGAAATGACGAAATATAGTGAAAAGTGCTTGACGTACAGAGGGGGGCTGTCATATACTGTGGGGGAAAATTGATTACGCAAGGCTAAAACCGATTACGCAAGAGGGAAACGCCAATGAAAGTGACCATCAGTGACGTGGCCAAGCTGGCGGGGGTCTCCACCGCCACTGTGTCCCACACCATCAATAATACCCGCTATGTCTCCGCAGAAACTAAGGAAAAGGTGTACCAGGCCATTGCGGAGCTGGGCTACACGCCGGATGCCTCTGCCCGGAGCTTCCGGACGGGAAAGAAAAAGACCGTGGGCTTCATCGTGCCGGATATTGCCAACAAGTTCTTCGCCACCATGATCGAGTCGGTGGAGACGTGCCTGGCTCAGCACGGGTACCACCTTATCATTGCCAATACCAAAGAGGACATGGAGCGGGAGGAGACCAACATCCGCCTGCTCTCCGCCGGGCTGGTGGACGGGCTGCTCATCGCCAGTACCATGGACGATTTTTCCCGGCTGGACGCGCTGATTCCGGCGGGCTTCCCCGTGGTGCTGGTGGACCGCACCTTTGATGTGAAGAAGTACTCCTCTGTGTGCGTGTCCAACTTCCGGCCCATTTACCGCAGTGTCTGCCGCCTGGCGGGCAAGGGGGCCCGCCGCATCGGCATCATCGGCGGACTGCCCCGCCTATCCACCACCCGGGAGCGGATTTCCGCCTATCAGCAGGCGGTGGCGGACTGCGGACTGCCGGAGGACGAGTCATTGATCCGCTACGGAAACTCCATGGAGGACAGCGCCCACACCTGCCTGGACGAGCTTCTGGCCTGCCACTGCGACGCCATCATTGTCTGCCAGGGCCTCATGGGTGCTGAGACCATCGTATATCTGCACAAAAACGGCATTCGCCTGGCGCAGGATATCGACCTGGTGAGCTTTGTGGACTACGATTCCAGTATCTACCAGCTCTATGACAACCAGATGGACTCCATTGTCCAGCCGGTGGAGGAGCTGGGCCAGGCCGCCGGGGAGCAGATTCTGCGGCGGATCGAAGATCCGGAGGCGCGGATTTTCGAAAAAGTGCTCACCTCCACCTATAAGCCCTATAACAGCCCGCAGTCCTGGGCACACTCGGAACGATAAACAAACACCGCGGCACGCATCGGCGCGCCGCGGTGTTTTGCTTGTGGACAGGATCAGGAGGCAAAGGAGAGATGGAAGCGGCTGCCGCTCTGGCCGGCAAATACCACCAGACCGCCCTGCTCCAGAGGCGCTTTGGTGTCGCCCCACAGGACAGAGGAGGCAGTCAGCTGACCCTGGGGATTGTAGACCCAGAAGCTGCCGCCCTCAGGTATCTGGACGGTCATGGCCTTCCCTTCGGCGTTTGCGCCGATCTGGTACCAGCGGGCATAGCCGTCGGACTGGATGGTGCTGTAAGACCAGCCGGAGCCGGTAAAGAGGGCGGGGGCGTCCTCCTGGGCCAGATACACACTGGCCCCGGAGGTGAGGTACGTATTCCCGTTTTCCTCATAGACGGTCATGTCATAGCCGTCCCGGCCGCCGGTACCCGGCAGCTGGAGGTTATAGCGGGCGGAGGTCTCGTCCACAATCTGATCGGGGCCCACATAGCCGGGAGCGGACGATATGGCCTGGGCCGGGGTCTCCGTGATGGAGAGATAGACCTGGGAGGAATAGGGCTCTGTCAAAGGCAGAAAGCTGGTGACAGCCATGGCGTCCCAGGTGCCCTGGACTGCGGGGGAAACCTCGTTTTCCGGCATCCGGACGGCGGCATAGTTGCTGATGGGCATGGTCCCCAGACCGGGCAGCACGCCGAATCCCTTCTGATAGAGATAAGTCTGGCTGTTGGACTCGGTCACCAGGGCCAGCAGGGAAAGATTGGAGGCGTCCCGGAAGGTGCCGTCGGAGTAGTAGAAGAACTCCTGAGCCGGCATGTCGGGGTAATTCAGATAGGACAACGTCAGTTTGCCGTCGGCGGAGATGTCCGCCCGGTACTGTGCGGCGGTGGCGCCGTAATACCCGGAAAGCTCTGTCAGCTCCGCCGGCATGGCGGCGGGCTGGGCGTCTGGCAGGGCGGGGACCGTCTCGTCCACCGCAATGCCCTTTTGCCGGAGGGCCTGTACCAGAATCTGAACGGCTGCCAGCTCATCATAGGAGGACGAGCCGCCCGAGGAGAGCACGGCGGCAGCCATGTGCTGCTCCGGCAGGACGATCAGCTCCGCGTGGTAGCGCAGGGTGTCGCCGCCCTTGGCCAGGGCCTGGATGCCGTTTTGGGAGAAGGGAAACAGGGAGATGCAGTCCCAGCCCAGGCCGTAGCTGAGCAGATCCAGCGTGTCCTCCGGCCAGATGCCCCGGGCATATTCCGGCTGGGCCATGGCCTTGCGGGAGGAGGCGGACAGCAGGCTGTTTTCCGTCAGAGCACCGCCGAAAGCGGCAAGATCGGAGGCGGAGGCGTACATGCCGCCGGCGCCCACGGCGTTGAGGCAGTCCTGAGGAAGGGCGCGGGGGTCGCTGCCGGAGTAGGTCTTGGCCAGACGGCTGGTGTCAAAGTCACTGCCGGGAGCAAAGGTGCTCTCCAGACCGGCGGGAGCAAGGATGTTTTTTCCCACGTAGTCCATGAACGGCTGACCGCTGACAGCCTCCACAATCAGCTGAGCCAGGGTGAAGCCGTCGTTGCAGTAGACGCTGTACGCGCCGGGATCGGCCACCAGGCGCTGGGTGGAGAGCGTCTCAAGCAGATTTTCCACGGAGGAGTCGTCCGCGTCGTCAAACAGCACGGCACCAGCCAGGCCGCTGCCCATCAATCCGGAGGAGTGGTTGAGCAGCATCCGCACGGTAATGTCCCGGTACCGCTCATCCGCCATGCGGAACTGGGGCAGGTAGCGGGTAACGGGGGCGTCCAGCGAGACCCTTCCCTCCTCCGCCAGCTGCATGACGGCTACGGTGGTGTAGATCTTGCTGACGGAGCCGATGCCGTAGAGAATGTCGTCTGTGAGAGCGCGGTTTTCCGTTTTGGAGTAGACACCGCTGCTGCCGGTCAGGACGATCTCACCGTCCTGCCACAGGGCGTATTGGACGCTGACAGCACCGCTGTACTCCCGGGCGGCCAATGCGGCAGATACGGCCGCTTCCTCCAGAGTGATCTCTGCGGGCTGGGCCTGCTGGGCGGCCAGCGCTGTGGAGGGCAGACACAGAATAAGCAGCAGTGCCAGCAGCAATGAGAGGCTGCGCTTTTTTATTGAAACCATGGGGGAACCTTCCTTTCTTCCGGGGACGGTTTGGTGACTTGTAAGGAGAGAATACAATCCCTGGGCAGGAAGGTCAAGCTTTTTTTGTGCGGATGGAACAGGAGCACTTGACGCAGGCGTACAATTTCCTGTTGTCCGGGGGCGAGGAACATGTTATACTATAGTTCAAACTGAAACCTGCCGGAAAACCGGCGGAAAATCTGCGCCTGTGATGGAATTGGCAGACATGCGAGATTTAGGTGCCGTCACCTCAGTGAAAGGATTCTATATGGACTTCTGGATGATTGCCCGGCAAGAACTGAAACATGATCTGCTGGACATTTTTTCGGCATTGGGGGATCTGCAGCACCAGTATGACTGGTTCATTACCGACCACGATCTTTGGTACACGGAAAACTGCCCGGAGGAAGTGCGCAGGCGCTGGCAGTGGACAGGATTGCTGATGGGCGGCACAGAGCTGACCGCGCATTTGTCAGCGGGCTGCATCCGTTTCTTGCTGGGCGGCGTGCTCTCCGCAGTTCCAAAAGGTACGCAGTCCTGCGAAGTCTGGAATTATGAGCCCTGCTGGGAGATTAAAAATTTTGGTTCGCCGAAATATTGTTTCCAGACGCCATTGACCCAGCTGGAGCTGATTTGCTATGATGGGTACGCTTGGGTCCTGATCTGCAAGCCAGACTTTTCGAAGCAGGTAAAAAGGGCCCTCCCCATGGCAAAAACACCCGACGAATTTTATGCCCACTAAAACAAAACAGCGGCACGGGTTCCCCGCCGCTCATATGCGCCTGTGATGGAATTGGTAGACATGCGAGATTTAGGTTCTCGTGCAGCGATGCGTGTGGGTTCGAGTCCCTTCAGGCGCACCAAAAAAGGCACGGCCTTATAGGCCGTGCCTTTTCTGCCTAGATGAACTCCATAGGGCAGCAATGGCCGGTATTTTCGGACAAAATCTGCGGAAAGAGAGGATTTTCTCTTGTGTGCTGCCGTAAAAATGTATTATACTTTGAACTGTTGGACTGTTTTCGGCGCAGAACCGTGTGCGCCGGAAGAGCGCGGTCCCATGCATGGAGGGCGGCTGACAGCGGCCTCCGGGTCCTCCAGAGAGAAAGAAGGATAAGATGTCCACAACAAGAAAACGGTACATTGCCCGCTTGGTGGGGCGCTGCGTGATTTTCCTGATTTGCGTGTATCTGTACATGTTCCGGCAGGATGTATTCTCCGTGCTGGACGGGTTCAACTTTTTCAAAGAGCTCTCTCCGCTCCACCTCCTGTGGGTTGTATGGACCGTGGATATGGTGCTGCAGATCATTCCCGTCAAAAACAAGGTACCCCTGGGTTCCCAGAAGCTCTTTGCCAACCGGTTCCGGCCGATCCGGGAGAAGATCAATTACGAGGCGCTGCGAAGCTACATCGTATCCACCACAAAGGGTGCATATAAGGTGTTTTTCCTTTGGTGCGGATTGATTGCGGTCATCGGGGGACTGTATTATTCTCATGTGATCGACAAGATCGTTCTCTTTATGATCTCAGTGCTGTTTTATGTCTGTGATCTGATCTGCGTACTCATCTGGTGCCCGTTCCGGCTGATTATGAAGAACCGGTGCTGCACTACCTGCCGGATTTTCAATTGGGATCACCTGATGATGTTTTCTCCGCTGATTTTTGCGGGAGGCTTTTATGCCGCGTCGCTTGTCATCATGTCTGCGGCGGCCTGGCTGGTGTGGGAACTTTGTGTTATGATGTATCCTGAGCGGTTCTGGGACCACTCCAACGCGGCACTGCAATGTTCGGCGTGCACGGACAAGCTCTGCACCCAGTACTGCCAGAAACTGCGCGAGGCCTGACGGCATGCTGGTCGGACGGAGTTTTGCTGGACAAAAAAGACGAATTTTGATAAAATATCGCCTGTATATTTCACTATGGAATTCGAGAACCGCTTGAGGAAAACGCCATGCCCATTGATATGAAATCCAAAATCGCAGAGACGCTCAGCCAGATGCTGCGCAGTAAACCGCTGGACAAGATCACCGTGAAGGAACTGGTGGATGCCTGCGGAATCAGCAGGCAGACGTTTTACTATCACTTCCAGGACATCATGGATGTAGTGGAGTGGAACCAGCAGCAGTCCCTCCGGCAGGCCATTGAGAGCAGTCTGACGGCGCCTACCAACCGGGACGCCATCCGGGGCGTGGTTCGGGAGGCTGTGCAGCGGCGGGACCAGATCCGGCAGCTGCTTTCCTCCCAACGCAGCCGGGAAATCGAGCAGCTGCTGATTAAGGCGGTAGGTACCTATCTGCGGGAAATGCTTTTGATCAAAGTGCCGGAAATTAATCTCTCCTCCGGGGACGTGGAGGCTGCACTGTGCTTTTACTCCTGCGGACTGGTGGGCATGATGCTCTCCGGGCTGGAAAACCGGCACCTGGATGTGGATGTTCTGGCCGACCAGATGCTTCGTCTGCTGACCGGGGAGATTTCCCTGCGTCCCCAGGGAGCGCCCGGGAAGGGCGCGGACGCATAAACTGCGGTATCCAGCGGCGCAACTTCAATCAAATATCTGGACAAAGTCCCGGAAGTGTAAGAATTTTTGACACTTTCGGGACTTTGTCTATACACAGCGGAAAGATTGACAGTGGTGCGGAGGCGGCAATGCTGGTATAAGAAAAGCAGACGAACCGCAGAAAGAGGAGGAGAACAAATGGAATTGTCAAACGGAATTTTTGCGGTGAAGCTGTGTGAACTGGAGCGGGAATACGGGCGGCTGCAAAGTCGGATTCAGCTTTCTCAGGAGAAGGACCCGGAGCAGCTTCATCGGACTCTGGAGCGGCTTCGGGACGAGTACGACGAGCAGCAGCTGCTGCTGGAACAGGCAGCCAGGGGCTGCCGGCTCAAGGCGGTGGGGCAGTTGGCAGATGTACAGCGGGAGTACGGACAGCGGATGGAGCGCATCCTGAAAGAGCGGGTAGAAGCTGCGGCAGCAGACGGGGAGGAACGTCAGGCGGAGGCTGTGACGCTCTACGCCGAGTACGCCATTGATTTTGCCACGCTGGCCATGCGCTACTCTTTAATGGCGGCACTTTCCGCCATGGAGCTGCAGGCCCGGCTGGAGCGGAAAAAAGGAGAGACAGACGAACATGAATGAGGTAAAACGACCGAAAAAACCATTGCTTTACTATTACGGCATCATTCTCTTGGTCCTGATGCTGTTCAACCTGCTGGCGCTGCCGCGCCTTGCCGAACGGCAGATTATCGAGGTGGATTACGGCACGTTCATGTCCATGACGGAGGACGGGGAGGTCGGCCGGGCAGAGATTCAGGATCAGGAGAACCGGATCCTGTTTACCAACAAGGACGAGACGACGATTTACAAGACCGCCATGGTGGATGACCCGGAACTGACGGAGCGGCTCCACGCGGCAAATGTTCCGTTCTACGGCCAGGAGATCCAGCAGGAGTCCCCCATTTTGTCTTTCCTGCTGACGTGGATTTTGCCGTTGCTAGTCTTCATCGCCATTGGTCAGTTCATGTCCAAAAAGCTCATGGACCGGGCAGGCGGAGCCAACGCCATGTCTTTTGGCTTCGGCAAGTCCAACGCGAAAATCTATGTCAAGTCCTCCGAGGGCATCAAGTTTTCCGACGTGGCCGGTGAGGACGAGGCCAAAGAGAGCCTGAAGGAAATTGTGGAATATCTGCACAATCCCGCCAAGTACAAGGAGATCGGCGCTTCCATGCCCAAGGGCATCCTGCTGGTGGGTCCTCCGGGTACCGGCAAGACCATGCTGGCCAAAGCCGTAGCCGGCGAGGCCGCCGTCCCGTTTTTCTCCATCTCCGGATCGGAGTTTGTGGAGATGTTTGTGGGTATGGGCGCGTCCAAGGTGCGGGATCTTTTCAAGCAGGCCAAGGAAAAGGCGCCGTGCATTGTCTTTATTGATGAGATCGACGCCATCGGCAAAAAACGGGACGGCCAGCTGGGCGGCAACGACGAGCGGGAGCAGACCCTCAACCAGCTGCTTACGGAAATGGATGGATTCGAGGGCAACAACGGCGTCATTATTCTGGCTGCCACCAACCGGCCCGAATCCCTGGACCCGGCATTGACCCGCCCCGGCCGGTTTGACCGCCGGGTGCCGGTGGAGCTGCCAGACCTCCGGGGCCGGGAGGAGATTTTGAAGGTCCATGCCAAGAAGATCAAAGTGGCTGAGGACGTGGACTTCAACAAGATCGCCCGTATGGCCTCCGGTGCTTCCGGCGCGGAGCTTGCCAACATCGTCAACGAGGCGGCCCTTCGGGCAGTGCGGGACGGGCGGCGCTATGCCACCCAGTCCGACCTGGAGGAGAGTATTGAGGTGGTCATTGCCGGCTATCAGAAGAAGAACGCCATCTTGACCGACAAGGAAAAGTGGACCGTGTCCTACCATGAGATCGGACACGCTCTGGTGGCGGCTATGCAGACCCACTCGGCTCCTGTGCAGAAAATTACCATCATCCCCCGTACCTCCGGCGCCTTGGGCTATACCATGCAGGTGGAGGAGGGCAACCACTACCTGCTGACCAAAGAGGAGCTGGAAAACAAGATTGCCACCTATACCGGCGGCCGGGCGGCGGAGGAAGTGGTGTTCGGCACCATCTCCACCGGAGCCTCCAATGACATCGAGCAGGCCACCAAACTGGCCCGGTCCATGATTACCCGCTACGGTATGAGCCAGGACTTCGACATGGTGGCCATGGAGACGGTCACCAACCAGTATCTGGGCGGCGACAGCTCGCTGACCTGCTCCATGGAGACACAGACCGAGATTGACCGGCAGGTCGTGGATCTGGTGAAGCGCCAGCACGAAAAAGCTGCGTCCATTCTGATGGAAAACCGGGAGAAGCTGGACGAGCTTGCCAAGTACCTTTATGAAAAGGAAACCATCACCGGAGAGGAGTTCATGGATATCCTCAATGGCCGCAAATCCGCCTGACGGCAGAGAACGACAAAAAGGAGGGCACGCACTGCGTGCCCTCCTTTTTTCAGGAAAGTTTATGGATTCTCCTCGTATTCAAAGGGACACTCACAGGAGTAACAGGCATTCCGGTTGCCCCGCTGGCGCTTGCCGCAGCGGGGGCAGGTGATCAGCTCGTCCGTGCGGCGGCGGAACACTACAGGAGCACAGGGAGCGGCGGAAACAGGCTCCGGCGCCGGGGCGGCGTCTTCGGCTTCCGGCTGGGCGGGCGATTGCTGCGCTTCCAACTGGGCGATACGGGCCTTCAGGATATCCACCTCCTGCTGGTGGGTCTTGGCCTCCTGAACCAGCTCCTGCTGATACTGGCTCTGGTCCGGCAGCAGCAAGATGACAATGAGTGCCAGCAGGCCGCCGAAAAATCCGGCCAGCAGACAGAGCACAACGCTGTATCCCTTCTCCTCGCCCAGCTTGACGCAGAAGACGCACACGATGATGTTGATGACCAGCGAGAACAAAAGCAGTCCCATGGAATCGCCTCCTTTGTATCCTCATCATATCCTGCGGAAATGGGGATTGTCAAGGAGGTTAGCGGGGCCTAATGTTCTAAAAATCGCTGTACAACGGGAAAAAACCGTGGTATAATCACAACTTAATGGAAAATTTGAGAATTCCCGGAAGAGGTGTAATCATGAGTGAGGAAATGCGTACATTTGGATATCTCTGCCCGGAGTGCGGCAAGACCGTCATGGGCGCCCGGTCCGTGTTCGCTCTGGAGGCGTCCAACGCGGAAGTGGAGTGCGAGTGCGGTAAATCTGCGCTGAAGGTGGAGTTCGACGGGGAGAAGTACCACCTCTATGTGCCCTGCGGCATCTGCGGCCAGATCCATGAGGCGATCTGCCCGCCGGAGCGGGTGATCCAGGGAGACACGGCCCTGGGCTGCGCCAAGACCAAACAGTTTTGCTGCTTCATCGGTTCGGAGGGAATCGTGGAGAAAAACCTGCGGGAGCTGGCCATCCTGGCGGAGAAGGAGAAACGCCAGGAAGGCGACGCCGATCCGGAAGCGTTCGTGGACAATGTCATCATGTATGAGGTGCTCTCTGAACTCAAGGAGATCGCCGGCCGGGACAACGGCATCACCTGCGGATGCGGCAGTCACCGCTACGGCATGGAAATCCGCCGTTCCGCTGTGGATCTCATCTGCCGGGACTGCGGCGCCAAACTGCGGATTCCCGCCGCCACGGACCGGGATCTGGATGACCTGTGCTGCCATATGCGTCTGGTGATTCCCGGCGGAAAGGGGCAGGTGTAATCCATGGTAACGCTGCTTGCGCGGATTTTCATTCGGGACCGGGAGGGAGCCGGAGCCCGCAAGGCTTACGGCATCCTCTGCGGCGCGGTGGGCATCGCGCTGAACATTTTGCTCTTTACCGGAAAGTTCTTTGCCGGTGTGCTTTCCGGCTCCATCGCCATTACGGCGGACGCATTCAACAACCTCTCCGACGCAGGGTCGTCCTTCGTCACGCTGCTGGGCTTCCAGCTGGCAGGGCAGAAGCCGGACTCCAACCACCCCTTCGGCCACGGACGCATTGAGTATCTGTCCGGCCTGGCAGTATCGCTGCTGATTTTGTTGATGGGCGTGGAGCTGGGCAAGTCCTCTGTGGAGAAGATTCTCCATCCGGCGCCGGTGGACTCCAGCGGCGTGGTAATCGCCATTTTGTGCGCGTCCATCGCCGTCAAGCTCTACATGTTCCTCTATAATCACCGCCTGGGCAAAAAGCTGGACTCTCCCGCCATGGAGGCCACGGCTCTGGACTCTCTCAGCGACAGCGTGGCTACCACCGCCGTGCTGGCTGCCACGCTGGTGGGACGGTTTACGAATCTGTACATCGACGGCTGGTGCGGCATCCTGGTGGCGGTGTTCATCCTGTGGTCCGGCATTCAGGCGGCCAAGGAGACGCTGGATCCGCTGCTGGGCACGCCGCCGGCCCACGAGTTTGTAGAGCAGATCCGCCAGCTGGTCATGGCCCACAAGGGAATTTTGGGCATTCATGATCTGATTGTCCACGATTACGGCCCCGGCCGGGTAATGATCTCCCTGCACGCGGAGGTATCCGCTTCGGAGAACGTGCTGGAGCTCCACGACGAGATTGACAATGTGGAAAAGGAGCTGCGGGAAAAGCTGGGCTGCGACGCGGTGATTCACATGGACCCCATTGTCACCGACGACGGCATCACCGAGGAAACCCGGGAACGGGTGGTTGCGCTGGTGCACTGCATCGATGACGAAATCAACATCCACGACTTCCGGATGGTATCCGGTCCCACCCACACCAATTTGATTTTCGACGCGGTGGTTCCCTTCAAGTTCCGCCTCAGCGACGAGGAGGTGGCGAACAAAATCAAGACTGCCGTGCGGACCCTGGACGGCAACTACTACGCCGTGGTGAATGTGGAAAAATCCTATACATAAGAAAAGCCCGCATGCTTCAGCATGCGGGCTTTTTCTGTGACCCGCAGAGTCATTGCGGGAAAACGGAAAAAGGCCGCCCGATCGGGCGGCCTTTTGAAAAACCAGATTGAACAATCAGCGCTTGCTGAACTGAGGCGCACGACGGGCGGCTTTGAGGCCGTACTTCTTGCGCTCCTTCATACGAGGATCGCGGGTCAGGAAACCGGCCTTCTTCAGGATGGCGCGGTTGTCCTCGCTGGCCAGCAGCAGGGCGCGGGAGATGCCGTGACGCAGAGCGCCGGCCTGACCGGAGACGCCGCCGCCGGTAACGGTAGCAACGATATCCATCTTGCCGGTGTTGCCGGTCAGCTCCAGGGGCTGACGGACCACCATCTTCAGGGTGTCCAGGCCGAAGTATTCGTCGATGTCACGGCCGTTGATGGTGATGGAGCCGGTGCCGTTGGGGAACAGATGGACGCGGGCCACGGAGGACTTCCGGCGGCCGGTACCATACAGATAGGGCTTCTTAGACTGATACATTCTCTTACTCCTCCTTATTCTACGTCCAGAGCGACGGGCTTCTGGGCCTGCTGCTCGTAGTTCGCGTCAGCGTAGATATGCAGGCGCTTGAGAGAATCCTTGGAGACGGTGTTGCGGGGCATCATGCCGCGGATGGCCACACGCATGGCCACTTCGGGCTTCTCCTGCATCAGGATGCGGTAGGGGGTCTCCTTCAGGCCGCCCACCCAGCCGGAGTGGGTGCGATAGATCTTCTGGGTGCCCTTCTTGCCGGTGAGGACAGCCTTGCCGGCGTTGATGATGATGACGTTGTCGCCGCAGTCGGCGTGGGGAGTGTAGGTGGGCTTGGTCTTGCCGCGCAGCAGGTCGGCAGCCCGGACAGCGGTCTTGCCCAGGGGCTTGCCGGCAGCGTCCAGGATGTACCACTTACGCTCAATGTTGGCCTTGTTTGCCATAAAAGTGGACATGGTGTTTCCTCCGTACATATATATTTGCATCGCTTTACAAATCAAGAGCTCCGGGTTAAAATCGGAGCATGATTAGTTATAGCACACAGGGCCGGAATCTGTCAACGACAATTTCATTTATCCTATGTAAATCTCTTGTTTTCTTTGAATATCTCGTAAATACTCTTGAAATCTCACGCTGCACTTTTGCGGTGCTACAATACCCACTGGGCCAGCAGCAAAAGGCCCAGGCCCGGCAGGCCCAGAATCCCGATGACCAGCGCGTTCCACGGGTTGAGTCCCAGCGTGATGCCGGTAACGCTGGCGGTCATCCGGAGGCCCCACAGGGCCGCAAAGCCCAGGGCTGTGTTGAAGAGCAGCCGCACCGCCAGGCGCAGCGGCGCGCGGAATACCCGGATCAGGGCAATGAGGAAGAAGCCGCCCAGAAGGGCGGCCAGGATTTTTTCGTTCAGGTCCATGCGCGATCCTCCTCCAGGGCCGCGGCGGCAGCCGCGCCGGGACACCGCTCCTTGATAGCGCGGATGAGATAGTCACAGCGGGCCTTGGCGGCGTTGATTTCATAGATACAGCAGTCGATCAGCTCCGGTGCCAGAGCCTGATCGAACTGCCGGTAAGCGAAGGACAGTTCCCCCTGGGCTGCCTGCAGCTCCTCCTTGAGCAGCAGCAGTTCCGGGTCGGGCGGGCTTTTTTTGGAATAGAGAACGGATTTCATGGCAGTCCCTCCTGATTTCATTTCTACGGGAAGTTTGGACAAATATGCCAGGTTTCATGCCGGAACGGAGGAAAAAACATGATGGAGCAGCAGGAACACTTCATGCGCCAGGCCCTGGAGCTGGCCCGGGAGGCTGCGGCGGCGGGAGAGGTGCCGGTAGGGTGCGTCATTGTGCGGGACGGTCAAATCGTGGGTCGAGGCCGCAACCGGAGGGAGGAGAAGCAGTCCACTGCCTCTCACGCGGAGATGGAGGCCATTGCCCAGGCCAACGAGGCCCTGGGCTCTTGGCGGCTGGAGGACTGTGAGCTGTATGTGACGCTGGAGCCGTGCCCCATGTGCGCCGGGGCGATCCTCAATGCCCGCATTGCCCGGGTGTGGTACGGGACCCGGGACGCAGCCATGGGCGCCTGCGGCGGCGTGACCAATCTTTATATGGAGGAGTTCCCCAACCGGCCGGCTCTGGTGGGCGGGATTCTGGCCGGGGAGTGCCGGCAGATGCTGACGGAATTCTTTTCCGGCCTGCGCAGGGAGGAAAAGAACAGGATTTAAAACTTTTGTAACAAATCATGCTGGTTTGGTTAACAACTATCCGGTATCTTAATACTTGCAAGAGACAAAACTTCTTTTCATCCAATCTTCCAAAACATAAGGAACAGGGCCAGCCGGAAGGCTGGCCCTGTTCCTTATAAATCTCTGTGTCGAAATCACTTTTATCCCGACGGATTTTGTGGTAAGCTGTCGGAGATCATTTCTTTTTGGTGCGCAGGCAGTCCAGCCGCAGCAGCAAAAAGCCCAGCAGGGAGACGCCGCAGCCGGCGAAGTACAGCCGGGTGCACAGGGGCAGCGGGTCCGTCAGCACGGCGGCGCACAGAACGATGGCCGCCATGGCAAAAAAGGCGAACCGGCGGGTGAGTCCTGCCTGGAAGGCAAAGGACGAGAGGCGGTAAAAGGCCAGCGTCAAGAAGACCAGCGCCAGCAGTTCGATGTAATAGACTGAAAGAGCCGGATCAATGGAGTCTTCCCGGTAGGTCACCACCAGGCGGATGACGCAGAAGACCACCGGCACCAGCAGCAGCGTTCCGCGGACCGGCTGGGCGGCGGGTGCGTCCGCCTCGTGAGCACCGGCCCGGCGGCAGGCGACTACGGCGGAAAAGAGACTGCCGGCGGAGAGCAGACTCATGACCCCCAGCACCAGACTCAGCCGTCCTGCGGCGGAGGATGCATCCTCTCCGCCCGGCAGAACGCCCAGGCCCAGGGCAGCCTCCCACACACCGGACAGGGCCACCAGCAGTACGCCGGCCACCGTCACGGTCAGAAGGCCGGCCTGCGTGGTGGAAAAGGACACGGCGAACGAGGGCGCCGGCGGGGTATCCACCCGGAGCGGAATGCAGCGGACCAGCAAGAAGAAAAGCACGGCCAGCACGATCAAAAGCGAGATCAGCAGCATTCCCCAGAGGTTTCCGGGAACAGGCAGTCCGGTGGATGCTTCAAAGCCGGTGCGGTTTTGCGCCAGGCGCAGCCCGGCGGCCAGCACGCCGCCGATCAGGGCGGCAAGAGGACAGAGCATGTGTTGTTTCATCGCGGAAAATCCTTTCGAAAAAGCCGTCAGGCGAGGTTTTTGAAAGCAGTATAGCACGCGGCGCCGGGTTTGTCCATCGGCGCGGCACATGTTTGCAGACTCCGCGGCATACAGTGGAAGGACAACCTGCCAAGCAACGAAAGAGGAGGAGTCCCATGAAACGACGTACCCAGCTGCACCGAAGCGTGACGGTGTCCATTGTGCTGGCGGCGGTGCTGTTTGCGCTGCCGCTAGCGGTGATCGTCCCCTACCGCACGGAGCTGTTCTCCGGCGACACGCCGGTGGACGAGACGGAGCGGGAACCCTTTGTCCCTGGAGAGGTGGACGGGGCCGTGACACTCCGGGTGCTCAATGGAGACACGGTGGAGGAGATGACCCTGGGAGATTATCTGGTGGGCGTGGTGCGGGCGGAGATGCCTGCCTCCTTTGAACTGGAGGCGCTCAAGGCCCAGGCGGTGGCTGCCCGGACCTACACGGCCTACAAAATCCTCAGCGGCGGCAACCACGGCGACAGCGCCGATATCTGCACGGACTCCACCTGCTGCCAGGCTTACATCAGCGAGGAGCGCGCCATGGAAAACTGGGGCGACGCGGCGGCGGGGAACGAGGCCAAGGTGGAGGAGGCGGTGCGCCAGACCGACGGTCAGACCATTCTCTATGGCGGCGTACCCATTCTGGCGGTGTTCCACTCCTCCTCGGCGGGACAGACCCGTGCGGCGGGGGAGGTTTGGGTCAGCGATCTGCCCTATTTACAGCCGGTGGACTCGCCGGAGGACGACGAGACGATCCCCAACTACTACAGCCGCGCGGAGTTTACCCCGGAGGAATTCCGGGAGAAGATCCACAGCTCCTACCCTGAGGCAGATCTGACGGGGGACGTCTCCGGCTGGCTGAAAAACGCCGTCACAGACGCCTCCGGCAGTGTGGAAACCGTGGAGGTGGGCGGCGTCACCGTCAAGGGAACGGCCATGCGCACCATTCTGGGACTGCGATCAGCCTGCTTTACCTGGGAGGTGCAGGACGGAAAGCTGGTGTTTTTCGTTACGGGCTTTGGGCACGGTGTGGGCATGAGCCAGTACGGCGCCAACCGCATGGCACGGGAGGGAGCGGACTATGTGGAGATATTGACCCACTACTATACCGGCGTCAGTGTGGAGGTCTGGAACGGACTGGACAGCTTTACAAGCACGCCGGAATCGTGATAAAATAACACAATAACAATGTTTTACAGAGGCCCGGAAGGAGGTGGACCCATGAAGCGAAAGGCGGCGGCGCTGGTGCTGGCGGTGTGGATGCTGCTTCAGGTGTCCACCCTGACCACGGCGGCTGCGGCGCGCAGCATCTATTTTATGGCGGTGAACGACAGCGTGCTGGCACTCGATGACGAGACCATGCCCTTCTGGTCCAACGGCTATCTCTATATCCCCAGCACCATCTTTGCCGGCGATGTGTATCAGGAACTGGAGATCGGATTTATTCCCAACCAGAGCAAGCAGCTGCTGGTACTCTACACCGCCGGAAAATCGCTGCAGTTTCCCATCTCCAAGCCCTATGCCCAGGATACCGACGGCAACACCTACTACCCCGGTGCCGTGCAGCGGGGAGATGTGGTTTTCGTGCCGGCGGCCCTGGTGGCGGATTTTTTCGGGCTGAACTACTCGGTTACCAATGTGTCCAACGCCAGCGTCCTCTCCGGGGATGACCGGGGGTGGCTGGTGTGGCTGCGGGAGACCGATTATACCCTGACGGCCTCTGTATTCACCGATGCCGCCTCACCACAGCTGCGGATCCGGTATGAGCAGTATCTCAAAAGCCAGGAGGCGCAGAGTGAACAGCCGGTGCCCACGGTGCCGGAGGAGACGGAGGAGGAGACGTTCCCCGGCAAGAGTGTGTATCTTTGCTTCCTGGCCTCTGACGCAGAGACGACGGAGGCAATTCTGGACGCGCTGGACCAGCGGGACGCCCGGGCGGCCTTTTACTGTACGGAGACGCTTTTGACCCAAGAGGGCGATCTGCTGCGGCGGATGGCCGCCACGGGGCAGACCATCGGCATTGTGGCCGACGGGGAGGAGCCGCTGGAGCAGGTGCACCGGTGCAACGAGGCGCTTTATCAGGCCACCTGCGGCAAGACCCGGATGGTGTATCTGGCCGGAGAGGACGGACGCGGCGCTCTGGAGCGGGCCGGTTACCTCTGCCTGACGCCGGATCTGGATCGCTCGTCGTACCGGCTCAACAGCACCGGCGCCGCCCAAACGCTGTTTCAGCGGGTGAGCGCGCGGCGGGGAGATACCTCCGTATGGCTGGGCGAAAACGCTGCTGCCGCAGGGGTGCGGGCTTTTTTGCAGCTGGCGGAGGACGGCGGCGACCGCTGTCGGGCGCTGACGGAGACGGTCCGGTGACGGACACTGAATTTACAGAAAATTCAACACACCTGCCATCTGGCGGGTATAATGAAAGCATGGAAACGTAAGAATTGGAGGGAGCGCCATGGGCCGCAACATTCTGGTGGTTGAGGATGACCGCAACATTTCGGATCTGATCCAGATGTATCTTGTAAAAGAGGGCTTTGACGTGCGCACCGCCGCTGACGGCGGCCGCGCCATTGAGGAGTTTCAAAAGGAAGTGCCGGATCTGATCCTGCTGGACATCATGCTGCCCGTTATGGATGGGTGGAGCGTGTGCGCCAAGATCCGGGAGACCAGTAAGGTGCCGATCATCATGCTTACGGCCAAAAGCGAGGTATTTGACCGAATTCAGGGACTGGAGATGGGCGCCGACGACTATATCGTCAAGCCCTTTGAGATGAAAGAGCTCATCGCCCGCATCAACGCGGTGCTGCGGCGCACGGAGATTCCCAACGACACATCGAAAAAGCTGGTGTTCGACAAGCTGGTCATCAACCTGGACTCCTACGAACTGATTGTGGACGGGAAAAAGGTGGACACGCCTCCCAAGGAGCTGGAGCTTTTGTACCATCTGGCCTCCACGCCCAACCGGGTGTACACCCGCAACCAGCTGCTCGACGAGGTGTGGGGCTTTGACTACTTCGGCGACAGCCGCACGGTGGACGTGCACATCAAACGGCTGCGGGAGAAGGTGGAGAATGTCTCCGATCAGTGGGCCCTCAAGACCGTGTGGGGCGTAGGATATAAGTTTGAGCTGCTGGGAGCCGGGCAGAAGCAGGAAAAAGAAAAGGAAAAAGATAAAGAAAAGGGCGCAAAGGCATGAAAAAACTGCGAAGCCAATTCCAGGGACTCTACTGGCGGCAGCTCTCACTCACCGTGGGTATGGTAACGCTGACGCTTTTCCTTCTGGGTACGTCCTTTTTCTCCCTGAGTTATAACTATGCAAAAAACCAGAAAAGCGAGGAGCTTTTGACCAAGGCCCGGATGATGGGACAGCTGTCCGTCAGCTACCTGGAAAACGGGCGATATATGGATATGGAGGACCTGCAGAGCGACCCGGATTTCCGGCAGCTGGCCTCTTTCGCTGCCACCGTGTCCGATGTGCACTTCATGATCTGCGACAAGGAAGGCCACGTGCTGCTGACCACCGACAAGAACTTGGAGGGCCGGGTGGTCACCATGCCGGAGAGCATGACCGAGGAGATCATGAAAAAGGGCTCCACCTCCCGCCGGGACGATCTGGACGGGCTGTATGAGTCCAAGCGGTTTGTGGTGGGCGTGCCGGCGGTGAGCCCGGAGACCCAGGAGACTGTGGGCGTGGTGTACGGCGTGTCGACCACCGACTCGCTGGACTCCATGTGGCAGGGCTTCATCGGGCTGTTCTTTATGACGGCCTTTGTGGTGCTGATGATCTCCTTTATGGCCTCCTCCGTTACCACCATGCGGCAGGTGCAGCCCATCCGGGACATGGTCAAGGCCACCCGCCGCTACGCCGAGGGCGATTTTGACATCCGTATGTATGACTACGGCCGCAAAGATGAGATCGGCGAGCTGGCCGCCTCCTTCAATACCATGGCCGAGTCTTTGCAGCAGACCGAGCGGCAGCGCCGGGAGTTCATCGCCAACATCTCCCACGAGCTGAAGACCCCCATGACCACCATCGCCGGCTACACGGACGGTATCCTGGACGGAACCATTCCGCCGGAGAATGAGCGCCAGTACCTGCAGATCATCTCCGATGAGAGCCGCCGTTTGAGCCGTCTGGTGCGGCGGATGCTGGATGTGAGCCAGCTGCAGGCCATCGACCCCCTCAAAGGCGGCAACCACTTCGATATCTGCGAGAGCATGCGCCGGGTGCTGGTGTCCATGGAGAAGAAGATCACCGACCGGAATCTGGATGTGGACGCGGACATCCCCGATGAGCCCATTTTGGTGCTGGGGGACAATGACCTGATTACCCAGGTGATTTACAACCTGCTGGAAAACGCCACCAAGTTTGCCCGGGAGGGCTCCACCCTGTACCTGGGTGTGACCACCCTGGACGGAAAGGCCCGGGTGACGGTGCGGAACGTGGGCGACACCATCTCCGCAGAGGAACTGCCCCTTCTCTTTGAGCGGTTCCACAAGAGCGATAAGTCCCGCAGCGAGGACAAGGACGGTGTGGGGCTGGGGCTTTACATCGTCAAGACGATTCTCGAGCAGCACAAGGAAAAGATCAATGTGACCAGCGAAAACGGGGTGACCACGTTTACCTTCTCGCTGACCACGGAATGAGGAATACATGGATTTGGAAAAGCTAAGCGACCGGCCCCAAGAGGTGGTGGAGATCTACCGTCAGGGCTGCGTGGGCGAAGTGACGGAGACCTACGCCCGCCCCTTGCCCGGTGCAATGATGCCGCCACCGCCGCCGGAGAAGAAGCGGCGCTCCCGTCGCGGCCTGTGGATCTTCCTGGGCTTCGTGGCTGTGGTGGCGGTTGCCACCGCCGCGGCGCTTCTATGGAACCGGCATCAGCCCCGGCGGCAGGACGGGTTCCAGTACTACTATGAAGAGGACAACGACCAGGAGACGGAGGAAATCTCCATTCCCTCCTATCCCTACGGGCAGGGGGCTGAACTGACGGTGGCCGACGGCCACGGCCAGGCACTGACTCCCCAGGAGATCTACCGGCAGGTGAACCCGTCCGTGGTGACGGTGGTGGCCCAGCTGGGTGAGACGGAGGCCTCCGTAGGCACCGGCGTGATTTTCAGCGCCGACGGCTACATCCTTACCAACTATCACGTGCTGGAGGGCGGGAGATCGTGCACGGTGTACCTTTCCAACGACCACGGCTACGAGGCGTATTATGTGGCCGGAGATGCCGAAAGCGATCTGGCGGTTTTGAAGGTGGACCAGACCGGCTTGCCGGCGGCGCAGTTTGGAGACTCCGAGGCGCTGGCCGTGGGCGATCCGGTGTATGCCATCGGCAATCCCTTGGGCTATGAGCTGCGGGGTACGCTGACCGACGGCATCGTCTCTGCCATCAACCGGGACGTGTGGGTGGACGGACGCACCATGAATCTCATCCAGACCAACGCAGCCCTCAACTCCGGCAACTCCGGCGGTCCGCTCATCAACGCCTACGGCCAGGTGGTGGGCATCAACACCATCAAGATGAGCTCGTCGTATTCCAATGTGGAGGGACTGGGCTTTGCCATTCCGTCGGCCACCATCAAGCGGCTGGTCAACGACCTTTTGGCCTGCGGTGCGGTTTTGCCGGAACCGGTTTTGGGAGTTACGGTGCTTACACTGGGCACCCGGCTGGGGGAGGACCTTTGGGGCGTGGAGGTGCAGTCCGTGACGCCCGGCTCTGCTGCCGACCTTGCCGGTGTGGAAGAGGGAGACTATGTGATCTCCGCCGGCGGCATTGACGTTTCCTCCAGCGCAGATCTGCTGCGGGCGCGCCGGCAGTACCATGTGGGGGATACCATGCCCATGACCATCTGGCGGGACGGAACGCTGCTGGAGGTGACGCTGGTCCTCAACGAAGCCGCTGCGTCGTGAGCGGCTGTCAGATTGATAAAAAAGACAGGACGTGTTTTCACGTCCTGTCTTTTTTCGGCCACAGCAGCATGGCCGCCGAGAAGAGCAGATACACGCCGAAGGGACGGCGCAGCAGCGCAACGTCTACTGCGGTGGCGGCCCAGGCGCCCAGCACTGCAGCCGCCACAGCCGGGGGAGCAGCGGCTTTGATGGTAGGGAGATCCAACTGCCCGTTTTTCCAATGGCAGACCAGAGCGGAGGCGGCGGTGGGCAAAAAAAAGAGCAGATTCACGCCCTGCGCCGTGCGTTGGTCCTGTCCCAGCAGCAGCGTCATGACCAAGAGCAAAATAGTTCCGCCGCCCACGCCCCAGGCGGAGAGGATACCTGCTCCCAGCCCGCACAGAAAGGGAATCAGAGCGTCCGTCACAGAAGATACCTCCCTCCGGCGTAAAGAAGAAAGGCGGCAAAGAGTCCCCGCAGCCATTTGACGCTGACCTTTCCGTATAGCTTTCCGCCGATGATGCCGCCGGCCAGGCCGCCCGCCAGGTAAGGGGCTGCCGTCTCCAGAGAGACGCTGCCCCGGAAGACATAAACCAGCGCCGATACGGCGCACACCGGAAAGATCACCGCCACACAGGTGGCGTAGAGCCTGCGCTGGGACAGATGGCCCCAGCGGCTCAGAACCGGCAGCAGCACCATACCGCCGCCTCCACCGAAGAGGCCGTTGGCCGCGCCTGCGGCAAAACCTGCCAGTCGGGTGACCCACCTTCCGCCCATGGCCAGCCTCCTTTCCAAGACGTATGTAGAGAGGGCCGGGGGGAGGAATTCTCCCCCCGGAGGCGGTTATTTCATCCGGAAGCTCTGGCAGTCGGTGCACTCAGCCTGGGTGGGGTTGGCCTCGTGGGTACCGATCTGGATGGTGGGCAGACCGCAGTACTGGGCATCCTGGCAGTGGTAGGCGCAATTGCTGACGGAGCACTTGATGCTCTGGTTGGGCTTGCCGGCGCAGCCGCCGTTGGTGCAATCCTTGTTCATACAAATATCCTCCTGCAAGATGATTTCGGCTTTCGCCGGTTGTAGTCTGTCCTGCCTGGGACTGTTTATACACAAAAAAGCGGGACGCATGCAGCGTCCCGCTTTTTTTCAGCGGAGAAAGGTGAAATAAATGAGCACTCCGGCAGCGAGCGCCAGCTGCACGGCCAAAATGGCGGGGATGCCGATGGTAAAGAGCTTGTGGAGCGTTTTGTGGTGGAAGACTTTCATGCCAAGAAGTGCTCCCACACTGCCGCCCGCCGCGGCGCTGAGCATCAGATTCCGCTCCGGAATGCGGCGCCGGCCCGGGTGCTTGGATTTCCACTTGTCGATGCCGAAGGCGCAGAATGCGGCCACATTGATGACGATCAGCCAGATAGCCAGCCACCCCCAGGGAGAGCCGATCATCGCAAGGAGAAAGTCATTTTGCGCTTGGGGCGCATACTGGAAGTTTTCCATGGGAGCCTCCTGAAAAAAGGACTGGCCGGATTTCCCGGCCAGTCCAGTATAGCAGAAGCCTCAGTTCTTCGCAAGAGCGCACAGCGCCGCAGCGGTACGGGCCGCCAGGCGGGCATTGTTGTAGACCAGCTGGATGTTGCTGGCCAGGGAGTCGCCGCCGGTGAGATCCTTGATCTTGGCCAGCAGGAAGGGAGTGGTCTCCTTGCCGTGGATGCCCAGGGAGTTGGCCTCGGCCACCGCCTCGTCAATGGCCTTGTTGATCACATCGTGATCCATGGAGAACTCCTCGGGAATGGGGTTGGTCACCAGCATGCCGCCGCCCAGGCCCATGTCCTGCTTGACATAGAATGCCTTGGCCAGTTCCTCGGGGGTATCCAGCCGATAGTCCACCTTGAAGCCGGACTTGCGGGTGTAGAACGCGGGCAGCTCCTCGGTGCCGTAGCCGATGACGGGCACGCCGTGAGTCTCCAGATACTCCAGGGTCAGCCCCAGATCCAGAATGGACTTGGCGCCGGCGCAGATGACCATGACGGGGGTGTGGGCCAGCTCCTCCAGGTCGGCGGAGATGTCAAAGGTGGTCTGGGCACCCCGGTGCACACCGCCGATGCCGCCGGTGGCAAACACGGAGATACCGGCCATGTGGGCGATAATCATGGTGGTGGTGACGGTGGTGGCGCCGTCCCGGCCCTGGGCCACCAGCACAGGCAGATCCCGGCGGCTGGCCTTGGCCACGGCAGTGCCGGTCTTGCCCAGATAGTCGATCTCCTCGGGGCTCAGGCCGGCCTTCAGACGGCCGCCCAGCACGGCAATGGTGGCGGGCACGGCACCGTTGTCCCGGATGATCTTTTCCACATTCAGCGCCGTCTCCACATTCTGGGGATAGGGCATGCCGTGGGAGATGATGGTGGACTCCAGCGCCACCACGGGACGGCCCTCGGCCAGGGCCTGCTGCACTTCAGGGGCAATGTCCAGATACTGATTCAGCATAGTTGATTTCCTCCAAAAAGTTTTTATTGATTTGGTTATAATTCTATGGGTGATTATATGGGAATCCGCGCCAGCAGCGCGTCTTCCGACAGGGCGGGGTTGATGGTCTCGGTACCCTCCATGGCGATGGCGGAGGCGGCAAGGCCTGCCAGGGCGGTGCCCCGCAGGTCCGTGCCCCGCAGGTAGGCCCAGGTGATGGCAGCCATAAACGCGTCGCCGCAGCCGGTGGTGTTGGCCATGGCGGCGGGCAGTACCGGCAGATGCAGCCGCTGGCTGTGGTCGGCGGCAAAGACACCGTCGGCGCCCAGAGAGATGAACACCCGGCGCAATCCGGTGGCCAGCAGCGCGTCCGCTGCCTGGTTGAGACTTGCCTCATCGGTGATGGGCACGCCGGAGAGCAGCTCCGCCTCCATACGGTTGGGCTTGAGGGTGTGGAGCTTTCCCAGCACGCTGCGCAGCTTGACGGCCTTGGCGGTGGAAACCGGATCGGCAAAAATGGGTACCGATGCGGTCTGGGCCAGGTACTGAATGCTCTCTTCGGGAAGATTGGTATCCAGCACGATCACCTGACTGGCTGACAGGAGCTTTTGCCGCTGGGCCAGCATCTGCGGGGTCAGATGACGGTAAATGTCCATGTCGCTGACGGCCAGAGCCATGTCTCCGTGCTCGTCGTTGATGAAAAGATATGTGGAGGTGCGCCCGCCGGGAATGACCGGAGCATGGGAGATGTCGATCCCCAGTTCCGCGCAGCTGGCGGCAATTTTCTGGGCGTTCAGATCGTCTCCAAATACGGTCACCATCCGCACGTCCAGCCCCAGAAGGCTCATGTTGTGAGCGATGTTCCGCCCCACGCCGCCCAAGCTCATGCGAACGGTGCCGGGGTTGGAGTCCTGGGGAACCAGCGGCTGGGCGGAGGTGCCGCCGATGTCCATGTTCACGGCGCCCACCACCGTTACGTAGGGTGCGGTGTGGATGATATAGCCCTTGCCGGTGATATATCCCTTTTTCATGAGATTGGAAATGTGCACTGCCACCGATGAGCGGGTGATGCCCGCCTTGTCCGCCAGCTCCTGCTGGGAGATCAGCGGATTCTCCTCGATCCAGCGCAGGAGCTGCCGTTCTCGCTGGGTCATGGCCCCACCTCCTGAAATAAGCAAAAATTTATAAAATAATCTATTGCTTATAATACATGCTTTTTCCTGTTTGTCAACGGAAAATTTTCGCCTTTATACCGCTGCACGGCGGGATAATGGGAACCAATTGGATGGTTTTGCCGTCTACCCGGGAGAAAGGAGGCGCTTTGGATGAAACGAGCGTGGTTTTTTGCATTCCTTCCGGCCTATCTGTGCCTTTGCCTGCTGGCGTCCTGCGCTGCCGGTGCTGGTGGTTCCGCAGGGATATCCGCTGAGGATCAGGAGGAGAATACGACATTCTGCCGGGTCGTATCTGAAGAGGGCGGCACGCTGCTGCTGGCGGAGATGGGGTCCACCGCTGTGTTTACCCTGCCCCTGGAAGAGCAGGACATGACGCTGGACGGCGAGGATTTCGACCCCTCTGCGCCGGGGGCGTACGGGGCTTTGCCGGCGGGCTCTCTGGCAGGGACAACGGTGCAGGTGACGCATCAGGGCGGGTTCTGGGAGACATGGCCCGTCCAATTTTCCGAGGTTACCGCTCTGGCGTTTTCCACAGAGGAGTTCAATGACCTTTGCGTACTGTATCGTCAGGTGCTGGAGGACCTGTGGGCGGTGGACGAAGGACTCAACAACGACCTCACTGAAGTGGGCGTGGATCTGTCCGGCACCAGTCTGAGCTATACGGAGCGGATGGCGGTGGCCTACGACTTCGGAATCGACCACGGTGTCACGGTGGTGGAAGGCACCTGGGAGGAGCTTTTGGAGCGGGGTTACATCACCGGGGAACCCATCGAGGGATCGGATGATGCACTGTTTTACCAGTGGGAGGACGGATGCCTCTTTACCATTGAGGAGTCCGACGAGCCGGTGGTATTCAGCATGCCGTCCCTTGGGCCGGGGGAGGCGGTGCCCGGTTACGACGCAGTGCGCTTTGACGCAAAAAAGTGGCGCTCCAGTCTGGGGGCCTATGTTTTCTCCGGCTGCACCGCCGTCTCCGACGGGGCCGGACATTGGGACGACTATACGGTGGGGGCGGAGATGATTTCCTGAAAAACCGTCGGGCCCCCTTGTAAATCCGTGGAAAATGCGGTACAATACGTCATTATTGCGCATGGTACGCGCAATGTCATGAAAAACGAGAGAACGGGTGAATGATCATGAGCTATACGAAAATCGCGGCGATCTATGCCGACAGCCAGCAGCTGTCCGGCCAGACGGTAACGGTGGGCGGCTGGGCCCGTACCATCCGGGATATGAAGAATTTCGGCTTTGTGGAGCTGAATGACGGCTCCTGCTTCCGCAACCTGCAGGTTGTCATGGAAGCCGGCACGCTGGAAAATTACAAGGAGATCGCCGGTCAGAACGTGGGTGCAGCCCTGATCGTCACCGGTACGGTGGTGCTGACGCCGGAGGCCAAGCAGCCTCTGGAGCTCAAAGCGGAGCGCATCGAGGTGGAGGGCACGTCCGCCCCCGACTATCCCCTGCAGAAAAAGCGCCACAGCGTGGAGTTTCTGCGCACCATCCAGCATCTGCGTCCCCGGACGAACCTGTTTTCCGCGGCTTTCCGGGTGCGGAGCACGGCGGCCTATGCCATCCATCGCTTCTTCCAGGACCAGGGCTTCGTCTACGTGCATACCCCCATCATCACTGCCAGCGACTGTGAGGGCGCCGGTGAGATGTTCCAGGTGACCACCCTGGATCTGGAGAACGTCCCCAAGAACGAGGACGGCACCGTGGACTACACCAAGGACTTCTTCGGCAAGCGGGCCAACCTGACGGTGTCCGGCCAGCTCAACTGCGAAAACTTCGCCATGGCCTTCGGCAACGTCTATACCTTCGGACCCACCTTCCGGGCGGAGAACTCCAACACCCAGCGCCACGCCGCAGAGTTCTGGATGATCGAGCCGGAGATGGCCTTTGCGGATCTGAACGATTATATGGACAACGCCGAGGCCATGATCAAGTATGTGATCCGCTATGTCATGGACCACTGCCCCGATGAGATGAACTTCTTCAACTCCTTTGTGGACAAGGGCCTGAAGGAGCGGCTGGAGCATGTGGCCTCCTCCGACTTTGCCCGGGTCAGCTATACCGAGGCGGTGAAGATCCTGGAGGAGAACAACGATAAGTTTGATTACAAGGTGTTTTGGGGCTGCGACCTCCAGACCGAGCACGAGCGCTATCTTACGGAACAGGTGTACAAGCGCCCTGTGTTCGTTACGGACTATCCCAAGGAGATCAAGGCGTTCTATATGCGCATGAATGATGACGGCAAGACCGTGGCCGCCGCCGACTGCCTGGTGCCCGGCATTGGCGAGCTCATTGGCGGCAGCCAGCGCGAGGAGCGTCTGGATCTGCTGGAGAGCCGCATTAACGAACTGGGCATGAACCCCAAGGACTACTGGTGGTACTGCGACCTCCGCCGCTACGGTTCCTGCCGCCACGCAGGCTATGGCCTGGGCTTTGAGCGTATGGTCATGTACCTGACTGGCATCTCCAACATCCGCGACGTGGAGCTGCATCCCCGCACGGTGGGCAACGCGGACTTCTAAAAAACGGTATAAAAAAGGCACCCGTCCAGCCTGGACGGGTGCCTTTTTCGCCATTCAGGAATTGCCGGGAGTCTGTTCGGCGCGGGGATAGAGGCGCATGCCCACCAGAAGACAACCATGGATATAGGGCAGATGCTGTTCGTCCAGCCAGGCAAGCAGCTCCGGACTGTCCGCTCCCGGCTGAAGCACAATGCACCGAAAGGGTTTCCGGTTTTCCTTCAGCAGCGCCAGACCACGGTCCGGACGGATACAAAGATCCACAATGTCAATCTCGCCGGGAATGTCGTTGAGAGAGGGCAGCTCCTCGCCCACAGCATAGACCGTGTAACCCTGGCCCAGCAGGCCTTCCTTGATTTTGGCTGCGTATTTTTCCGGGTTTTGCGTATTGCCGACTACTGCAAAGGTTTTCTGGCGCATGATTTCCTGCAGCTCCATCAGACCGCCTCCGTTCTTTGGTTGATGATGGAAGCATAGCACACCGCCGGGGAAAAGTCAGTGACAAAAACAACGGCTTGCGATTGACATATGTGGGAGCCGTCAGGTATGATGTGGCCAGAAAAGGAGGTCGCATATGCTGCAAAAAGAACTTTTTTACGCCGCCATGGGTACCGGTGCCACCTGTCTTGCCACCGTGCTGGGCGCCGGTATGGTGTTCTTTTTCAAAAAGGATTTGTCCCATACGGCCCAAAAGATCTTTCTGGGCTTTGCTGCCGGAGTGATGATCGCGGCCTCGGTCTGGTCGCTGCTGATCCCTGCCATGGAGATGTCCCGGGCCCGGGGGGAGAGCGCGCTGCTGCCGGCAGGGGGCGGCTTCGTTCTGGGCGGGGTGTTTTTGATGCTGCTGGATTCTCTGCTGCCCCATCTGCATCCGGGCAGCCGGGAGCCGGAGGGGCTGCATGCCAACTGGAAGCGTACCACCATGATCGTGCTGGCAGTGACGCTGCACAACATTCCGGAGGGAATGGCCGTGGGACTGAGCTTTTCCGTGGCGGCCCTGGACCCGTCCCCCGGCGCGCTGGCAGGTGCTGCGGCTCTGGCCATCGGCATGGGGCTGCAGAACTTCCCGGAGGGGGCCGCGGTTTCTCTGCCCATGCGATCTCAGGGCGTTCCCCGGGGAAAGGCCTTTTTATGTGGTGCTGCCTCCGGCGTGGTGGAGCCGGTATTCGGACTTTTGACGGTGCTGGCTGCCGGCAGTGTCTCCGGTGTCATGCCCTGGGTGCTGTCCTTTGCTGCAGGCGCTATGATCTATGTGGTGGTGGAGGAGCTGATTCCCGAAGCCCAGCTGGGGGAGCACTCCCATACCGGGACAGTCAGCGTCATGGCGGGCTTCCTGGTGATGATGCTGCTGGATGTGGCACTAGGGTAAAGAAACAGGTTGTTTTCCGAAGGCGGGAACGATATAATAGACCCATTGAAAAAAGCGGCAGATTGTGCCGGAAAAGGGAGACAGGAATATGGAGAGAACCGAACATTACGCAAGCTATGTGGAAATTTTGAAAGAGGAGCTCATCCCTGCCATGGGCTGTACGGAGCCCATCGCCATCGCGCTGGCTGCGGCCAAGGCGCGTCAGGCGCTGGGCGACATGCCGGTGGCCTGCAAGGTGGAGGTCAGCGGCAATATCATCAAGAACGTCAAGGCGGTCACCGTGCCCAACACCGGCGGACTCAAGGGCATCGAGGCAGCTACTGCCGCCGGCGTGGTGGCCGGTAAGGCGGATCTGATGCTGGAGGTGCTCTCCCAGGTGACGGAGGAGGAGATTGCCGCCATGGCGGAGTTCCTCCGCACCAGCGAGATCACCGTGGTGCCCGCCTTGGGCGACCGGGTGTTTTACATCCGGGTGAGTGTGGAGGGAGGCGGCCACAGCGCCAGCTGTGAGATCGTGGATTATCACACCAACATCACCAGCATCTGCCGGGACGGCCAGGTGGTGTTCCAGGCGGCGGCCAACGCCGGCGGGGAAAAGCAGCAGACGGACCGCTCCGTACTCAGCGTGGAGGAAATCATCCGCTTTGCCGACTGTGTGGACATTGCGGATGTGGCGGACGTGATCCGCCGCCAGGTGGCGTACAACAGCGCCATTTCTGCCGAGGGTCTCAAGGGCGGCTGGGGCGCCGAGGTGGGCAGAACGCTGCGCTCTGTGTACGGGGACAGCGTGGCCATCCGGGCCAAGGCTGCCGCCGCTGCCGGTTCTGATGCCCGGATGAGCGGCTGTGAGCTGCCGGTGGTTATTGTCTCCGGCAGCGGCAACCAGGGCATCACCGCCTCGGTGCCCGTCATTGAGTACGCCCGCTCCCTGGGTATTCCCGAGGAGCGGATGTACCGGGCGCTGGCAGTATCCGACCTGTGTACCATCCACCAAAAGACCTACATTGGCCGTCTGTCCGCCTTCTGCGGCGCAGTGAGCGCCGGAGCGGGAGCAGGCGCCGGTATCTGCTACCTGCTTGGCGGGGGGTATGATCAGGTGAAGCACACCATCGTCAACGCCCTGGCCTTCCACTCCGGCGTGGTGTGCGACGGAGCCAAATCCAGCTGCGCCGCCAAGATCAGCATGGCGGTGGAGGCGGGTATCTTTGGCTACCAGATGTACCAGAACGGCCAGGAATTCCGCACCGGCGACGGCATCATCAGCGACGGCGTGGAACACACCATCCAGAATGTGGGCGAGCTGGGCCGCCAGGGGATGCGGGAGACCGACCATGTGATCCTGGAGATGATGACCCGGGAGCCCTGCTGAAAAAGCGCAAAAAAAGCGTCTGCCGAGGCAGACGCTTTTTTGTGCTTGATTGGGTTATGCCTTTTTCCGTTCCTGTCTGACCAGCTTGACGCAGGCGGCAATGATGCCGAAGAGGAACCAGTAGGTGAACATATTGCGGGGATAGAACCAGGTGTACTCCGCCACGCTCACCACCAGGATGCCGCAGAAGGCGCCCAGGGCCGCGGCCAGCATCCGCTTGGTACGCTTGTCCAGGGCGGCCCGGAAGGCCTTCACGCCGCTCTTGAGCTGGTAGAGCAGCAGGGCCAGGAAGGAGATCACGCCCCAGATGCCGGTCTCCGCCCACATCTGCAAATAGTTGTTGTGGGTGTGGATGGGATAGGTACCGTCAAAGTTGGTGGGATAGGTCTGGAATACCTCTTTCATCACATCGGTGCCCAGGCCGATACCCTTAACCCAGTGGTCCCGCATCAGATTACTGGTGGTGCTGTAGATCTCAAAGCGGTACTGGGTGGAGCTGTCCTGGGTGTTGGTGATGGTGAGGATCCGGTTGTAGATGGTCTCGGGCAGGAAGGGGATGGCCACCAGTCCGGCCACGATGAACAGGGGCACCCACCGCCAGTCGATGAGAGCCAGGAACACCACCACCGCCAGAGCCAAACCGATCCAGCAGGAGCGGCCGTAGGTAAGGCCGATAGCCGCCACGCCCACGCACAGGGAGATCAGAGAGAGGATCTTGCCCCGCCAGTGGGAGTTGAGGAAGAGTGCCAACTCCAGCGGCAGCAGCATGACCAGCTGCTCGGCGAAGTTGTTGGGGTTGTCAAAGACGGAATAGACCCGGCCGGGCATACCGGCGTTGACGGTCATATCCTGCTGGGAGGCCACCACCTCCACGCCGATATAACCCTGGTAGCAGCCGTAGATGGCGGCAATGGAGATGCCCAGCACCGCCAGGGCCACCACCAGCTGGAGCTGCTCATATTTGCGTACCGCGCTGACCACCAGCAGCACCAGCAGGAAGGCGGTGATGTGGAAGGCGAAGAACCGCATGGACAGGCGGGTTGCGATGGACCCGACCAGGGCAATGCAGATAAATGCCATATAGAGGCTCATGTAGGGCCCCAGGGTGTCCAGCTCCAGCCGGTCCTTGGCCCGGGAGGCGCTGCCGATGACGAACAGGCCGGTGACGGCCACCGCCCCCAGCAGACCGTAGGTGTTGTTCCACATCTCATGGGGGGCAACCAGCATCACCAGCATAAACAGGCCCAGGAAGAAGAATCCGGCCCCGCCCACGGCCCCCAGGAAGCGGCAGAACAGGCTGCCGTCCCAAATGGGACGCCCCGCCCGATAGAGCAGCTTACAGATGGCACAGGGAATGTTGATGATGGCGGTGAGGAGCCTGCAAATCAGGCTGTCCGGCCAGGCCTTTGGGATGGCCCCCTCCCGCCAGACAAAGCGGAAGAGGAGGCTGCCTCTCAGCTGCCGGGTGAACCACCGCTCCAGGCCCGCCCGGGCAGACTGCCCGCCCAGGCCTGCCGGATACCCAGCCAAAAGGCCAGGAAAAAGCGTAGAAACAGGCTGTTTTTTGCGATAGACATCAGGTTTTTACTCCTTGGAATCAGTCGTGAAGGGCTTTTTCGTACACGTCATAGGTGACCTTGGCCATCTTGTGGATCTCAAACTTCTCCTCGATGGTCCGCAGGGCCCTCTCCCGGCAGGCCGCGGCAAAGTCCGGGTCCTCCAGGAACCGCTTCATGGCCCCCGCCATGGAATCGGGGTCGTCATAGGTCACCAGCAGGCCGCAGCCCGCCTCCTCATTCACGATGTCCGAGTTTCCGCCCATGTCGGTGGCGATCACCGGCAGACCGGCGGCCATGGCCTCGAGATGAGGAAGGACAGGGCCTCGTGCTGGGAGGAGTTGACGTACA
>NZ_URDP01000019.1 GCF_900546705.1 uncultured Oscillibacter sp.
TGATGATCCGCTTGACATCCAGGCCCGCGATCTTGCCGGCGTCCTTGGTGGCCTGACGCTGGGCATCGGTGAAGTAGGCGGGGACGGTGATGACGGCCTCGGTGACGGTGCTGCCCAGATAGGCCTCGGCGTCAGCCTTGAGCTTCTGCAGGATCATGGCGCTGATCTCCTGGGGCGTGTAGCTCTTGCCGTCCACGGTGACCTTGTAGTCAGAGCCCATTTCCCGCTTGATGGAAGAGATGGTCCGGTCGGGGTTGGTGATGGCCTGACGCTTTGCCACCTGGCCCACCATGCGCTCGCCGGTCTTGGAAAACGCCACCACAGACGGGGTGGTGCGGTTGCCCTCGGCGTTGGGGATGACGACGGCTTCGCCGCCCTCCATCACAGCCACGCAGGAGTTGGTCGTACCCAGATCGATACCGATAACCTTAGACATAAATGATTCCTCCTATTAGATCGAACAAATCGTATTTTCTGTATGTGAATGCCGCCCGTTCAGTTTGCCACCTGAACAATGGCGTGCCGGATTACCTTGTCTCCCAGTGTGAAGCCCGCCTGGAACACCTGCGCCACCACATTCTCCTCCAGATTTTCATCTTCGATGTGCATGACGGCGTTGTGCTTTTCCGGGTCAAAGGGCTGACCCAGAGCGTCAATTTCCTTGACGCCCAGTTTTTTGAGGATCTCCTGATACTGATGGAAGATCATCTCCAGGCCCTTTTTGTGGGGCGAATCCTCGTCGCCCTCGGTGGACACCGCTCGCTCCAGGTTATCGTACACCCCCAGGAATTCCTTGATGGTGTCTGCCTTGGCGTCCTGATACAGGTTGTCCTTTTCCTTGGCGGTCCGCTTGCGGTAGTTGTCATACTCCGCCGTCAGCCGGACGAACTGGTCTTTCACCGACTCCAGCTGCTTGGCGGCCAGCTCCGCGGCCTCCATCTGCTGCTGGGTCAGGGTATAGGTCTTTTCTTTTTCCTTTTTCTTCTTACCGCCCTTGGATTTTTCCTCCGCTTTGGCGGTCTCGGCCGCTTCCTGCTCCGCCTCCTGCCGAGGCTCCTGCTGCGGCTCCTGCACCGGCTCTTCCGGTGTGGAGTTCTTATTCTCCTCGCTCATTCCTTCGTATCCTCCTTTGGGGGTAATTCGTGTTTTCCGAACAGACGGGTCAGCCCCTCGGCAAAGCCGGTCAGCCGCGCCGCCACGGCGGCGTAATCCATTCGGGTGGGACCGACCACACCGATCAATCCCCGCATATCGTCTCCAATATCGTAACTCGCCACCACGACACTGGTATCCTTGAGTGCCTCGCTGACGTTCTCCGGTCCGATGAGGATCTTCATGGGCCCGTCGTCCGGCATGGGGAGGTTCTCCTTGCTGTCGGCCAGGAAGCTCATGAGCTCATGGGCCTTGTCGGCATCCCGGAACTCCGGCAGCTTCAAAAGCTCCCGGGCTCCCGCCGTGACGATCTCCCGCTGTCCGGCCTCCTCCAGGGCATCCGCCGCATAGGAGACGGTCTGGGACAGCAGCAGGAAAAGCTGCGGCACCACCTGGTCGGCCACTGCCATCAGCCGCTGGTTCATCTCCTCCGGGGAGATGTTCACAAAGTGGGTATTGAGCAGCGTCACCAGCGTGGGCAGCTGATCCAGGTCCACCTTCAGCTGCAGCCGCAGCAGCTGGCTTTTCACCCGGCTGTCGCTCATCATCATCACCACGATGCACTTGCGCTCATCCACCGGCAGCAGCTCGAAGCGGCGGGCGGAGAGCTTCTTGCGGCCCGCAGCCGTTACATAGGCGGGGTAGTTGACAAAGGACGAAACCGCCTTGCCCGCCTGGGAGATCACCCGGTCCAGCTCCTCCATTTTTACCTGGAGGGCCTGGTTGATCTTCTCCGTCTCCGCCAGGCTCAGCCGCTGGCGCTCCATCAGCTCATTGACGTAGAGCCGGTAGCCCTTGGGAGAGGGGACCCGCCCGGCGGAGGTGTGGGGCTGCTCCAGATAGCCCAGCTCCGTCAGATCACTGAGCTCGTTGCGGATGGTGGCGGAGCTGACCTTGCCGCCCATCTCGGCGGCAATGGCCTTGGAGCCAACCGGCTCGGCGGTACGGATGTAGTCTTCGATCACGACCTTCAATATATGCTTTTTTCGGTCTGTCAGTTCCATCTCCTGCCGCTCCGGTTCCAATTTTCAGATTTAGCACTCTTCTTCCCTGAGTGCTAAAGTGAGTTTACCACCGGGGAAGTGCATTGTCAATGGATGGATATAAACAATTTGTGAACAAATCGCAATCGTTTTTTGAACTTTTTTTGCCGCGCAAAAAAACGGACCCGCCAAGGCAGGTCCGTTTTTCGTCATAAGGTCTTTGCCGCGTCCTTCACCGCCGCAGCCAGGTACAGCGAGCCCAGGGCGCACACCACGCCGTCCCGGCCGGCAGCCAGCACCGCCGTCTGCAGCCCGTCCCGCACGGACGCGCAGGCGCACACGGGCACCCCCCGGGGCAGCAGCCGCTGACGCAGCTCCTCGGCCCCCATGGCCCGGGGACTGGCCGGTGTCACTGTCACAATGGCTTCCGCCAGGGGAACGATGGCATCCAGCATAGGCTCCACATCCTTGTCCGCCAGCACGCCCAGCAGCACGGTCGCCTTCCGGCCCGGGAACAGCGATGCCAGGCTCTCGGCAGCGGCAGCCATGCCCTGGGGGTTGTGGGCCCCGTCCAGCAGCACCACCGGCTCCGCCGGGCGCAGCACTTCGAACCGGCCAGGCCATGCAGCGGCAGCAAGTCCGCGGGCCACCGCCTCCGGGGGGATCTCCCAGCCCCGCCGGGCCAGGGTCTCCACCGCCGTAATGGCCACCAGAGCGTTCTTCACCTGATAGGCCCCTGCCAGCGGCAGCGTCAGGCGGCCGTAGGGAGCGCAGTCAAATTCCGCGCCGTCCAGAGACAGCTGCCGGATCTTCGCCCGGGAAAAATCCACCTCTGTCAGCGGCGCCCCCTGCTCCCGGCAGGTCTGTCGGATGACCGCGTCGGCCTCCGGGCAGCCGCCGTAGCTGACTACCGGACTGCCGGGCTTGATGATGCCGGCCTTGGCCCGGGCGATATCCGCCTGGGTGGGGCCCAGCAGCACCGCATGATCCATGCCCATGGCGGTGATGACCGCCGCTTCCGGCGGGGGAATGACATTGGAGGCGTCCAGAGCACCGCCCAGGCCCACCTCCAGCACTACAATGTCGCAGGAGCGCTGCACAAAGTACAGCAGGGCAATGGCGGTGATCAGCTCAAACTCCGTAGGCGGCTCGTCCATGGACTCCGCCGCGGGGCGGACCTGTGCCGTCAGACGGCCCAGATCCTCGTCGGAGATCATCCGTCCGTCCACCCGGATCCGCTCGTGAAACGTCACCAGATAGGGGGAGGTGTTCAATCCTACCCGGTATCCGGCAGCCCCCAGCACGGCGGCAATCATGGCGCAGGTGCTGCCCTTTCCGTTGGTACCGGCCACATGGACGAACCGCAGCTTTTTCTGGGGATCGCCCAGCGCCCGCAGCAGCCGGCGCATCCGTCCCAGGCCCGGCGCGCGCTGCTGCCAGTGCTGTGCATGAATATAGGCAATCGCTTCCTGTCCGGTCATGGGACCCTTCCTTTCTTTTAACGCCGCTCCAGCAGCCGCTGACGGCGCAGCAGCTTCAGCATGGGAATGGCCACCAGGCCAATGAGTACTGCCGTCACCACGCCTACTACCAATCGCGCCGACAGGGCGCCCAGAATGTAGCCGGGGAAATAGTATCCGTAGAGCACGCTGTCCAGCCAAAGCACCGGCGTATTGGCCAGGGTGGTCAGCAGTGCTGCCGCCACAGAAACACCAAAGTAGACGGTGGGGCGGTCCTCCAGATGCCAGCCGCTCCGGCGGGCCTTCAGGGCCGCAAAGCCAATGACGGCTCCCCGCAGAGCCGGAGGGATAAGCCAGAGCACCGTGGTGGCGGTAAAGCCGTAGGAGAGCAGCTGCTTGAGAAACTCGCCGATGGCGGCGGCAGCGGCGGCCTCGCCCGGTCCGGCGGCCAGGGCCAGCACAGTCACCGGCAGAGAACCCAGGGACAGCTTCAGCGTCCCGATCTCCACAGCCATCCGGGCCAGGGGCAGATACAGGGCGGCCATGACGGCCACCCGGCAAAGGGCGTAGACGCCAATGCCTTTTGCGCTGGTGTTGTACCGTTTTTCCATAAAAAATCCTCCTTCTGTTTCGGCAGTCCGTAACCGGAACGCCGCACAGAGGAAGGATCGCACGATTCCCATATGCGGCAGCGGGATGCGGCGCGCACACTGCAAGGCTCCTGCCCTTTCGTCCGGAAAACAACTCCCCGTTTTTCCGGCACTATTTCACACATGCGTGCCTACTCTGCCTGAATGGTGCTATCATATCGCGTTCCCCCACAAAAGGCAATAGAAAAAGTTCCCCAAATCCTGAGATTTGGGGAACTTTTTTTGGCTTTTTTACTGCTCTGCCTTGGCGGCTTCGGCAGCAGCCTTGGCCTTTTCAGCCTGGGCCTTCTTGATTGCCTTGTACTTTTCCTTCTCTTCGGCAGTGGCGATGGGAAGGATGGCGTCACGGGGGCAGACCTTGGTGCACAGCTTGCAGCCCTTGCACTTGTCGTAGTCGATAACGGCCACGCCGTCCACCACATGGATGGCGTCAAACTTGCACTCCTTCTGGCACAGGCCGCAGCCGATGCAAGAGTTGGCGCACACGCTCATGGCGGCCTTGCCCTTGTTCT
The DNA here is from genome assembly GCF_900546705.1 of uncultured Oscillibacter sp. Classification (GTDB taxonomy): domain Bacteria; phylum Bacillota; class Clostridia; order Oscillospirales; family Oscillospiraceae; genus Oscillibacter. The sequence goes on from NZ_URDP01000019.1 coordinate 4,758, forward strand.
TGTTGGCGCAGGCCACGTGCACCTTCTTGGAGGCGGGCACGGAGACGATCAGGTGACGGGGGCAGGCATTGGCGCAGGCCATGCAGGCGGTGCACTTGTCCGGATCCACCACAGCGGTGCCGTTGGGACCGATGGACATGGCGCCGAACTGGCAGGCCTTCACGCAGGAGCCGAAGCCCAGGCAGCCGAACTCGCACTCCAGGGGGCCGGCGGCCACCTTGGTAGCGGAGATGCAGTCCTTCACGCCGATGTACTCATAGCGCTTCTTGGCAGCGGTACCGCCGTTGCAGCGGACGAACGCCACCTGACGCTCACCGGAGGGAGCCTCCTGGCCCATGATCTGGGCGATGGCGGCGGCGTTTGCAGCGCCGGCAGGGGCGCAGGCGTTGACGGGAGCGTCGCCGGCCAGAATGGCGGCAGCGCAGCCGGCGCAGCCGGGATAGCCGCAGCCGCCGCAGTTGGCGCCGGCCAGATGGCTGAGGATAGCTTCCTCACGGGGATCTTTCTTCACCTCAAAAATCTTGGAGGCGACAGCCAGGACCAGGCCGAACACAGCGCCCAGCACACCCAGCACAACGATAGCAGCAACAATATTCATTTCAAGCTCCTCCTTACCAGACCTTCAGGCCGGAGAATCCCATGAAGGCCAGGGCCATCAAGCCGGCGGTGACCAGAGCGATGGGGAAGCCCTCGAACGCCTTGGGATAGTCGGCGAACACCAGGCGCTCGCGGATGCTGGCGAACAGCACGATGGCCAGCAGGAAGCCCAGGCCGCCGGTGATGCCGTACACCACGGACTCAATGAAGTTGTAGTTGTTCTGCACGTTCAGCAGCACCACGCCCAGCACGGCGCAGTTGGTGGTGATGAGGGGCAGATAGATGCCCAGAGCCGTATACAGGGAGGGCATGGACTTTTGCAGGAACATCTCGATGAACTGCACCAGGGCAGCAATGACCAGGATGAAGGCCACCGTCTGCATGTAGCCCAGGTCAAAGCGCAGCAGCACGAACTCGTTGACCACATAGCACACAGCGGAGGCAAGGCCCATGACGAACGTCACGGCGATGCCCATGCCCACGGCGGTATCGACCTTCTTGGAAACGCCCAGGAAGGGGCAGCATCCCAGGAACTGGGAGAAGATGAAGTTGTTTGCCAGAATAGCTCCCAGCGTGATGCTTAAGAGGGTATAGATCTGATCCATTATTTGCTCTCCTCCTTATTCTTCTTGGGTCTGGCCAGCGCCCACTGCATGGCGGCGATCAGGCAGGCCAGCACCAGGAAGCCGCCTACCGGCAGCGTCAGCATGCCGGCCGGGAACTGGGAGGGAATGATCTGGATGCCCTTGCCGTCCACGCCCAGCAGGCCGCCGCCGAAGGTGCCGGCGCCCAGCAGCTCACGGATGATGCACATAATCAGCAGAACCACGGTGTAGCCAATGCCCTGGAAGATGCCGTCAAAGAAAGAGGCAGCCACGCCGTTCTTGTAGGAGAAGGACTCCGCACGGCCCAGGATGATGCAGTTCACCACGATCAGGGGAATGAACACACCCAGGGAGGAGGACAGCGCCGGAACGAATGCCTGGATCAGCAGGTCCACGCAGGTCACGAAGCCGGCGATGACCACGATGAACATGGCGATACGGATCTTATCGGGCACGATCTTGCGGATGGCGGAGATGATGACGTTGGACAGCGTCAAAATCACCGTAACGGCGACGCCCATGCCCAGGCCGTTGAAGAAGGAGGTGGTGATGGCCATGGTGGAGCACATACCCAGCACCTGCACCAGAACGGGGTTCTGGGTCAGGAGGCCCTCCATAAACTGTTTCTTTATATTCATAATGTTGCGTCCTCCCTTCTCAGCCCATGACGGAAGCCACGGCCAGCGCAGCGTTGACGCCGGTGGTAACGCCTCTGGTGGACACAGTGGCGCCGGAGATGGCATCCACGTTGCTGCCCACGGTCAGGGGCATATCGGCCGCAGTCTTACCCTGGAACTGATCCAGAACAGGCACGCCGCTGGCCAGAGGTTCGTTGTTCATGACCTTGGAGCCGATGCCCGCGGTCTCGGAGTTGTCCACGATGGAAACGCCGGTGACGGTGCCTTCACCGTCCACGCCCACCATCATCTCGATGTTGCCCTGAGAGCCGGAGGAGACGATCTTGAGGGCATAGCCGTCGCTCTCACCGTTCACGGTGACAGCATAGGCCTCGGTCAGGGTAGCGCCGGCGGAAGTGGCCGCGGCGGTCATGTCGTCGGTCAGCTCCAGCGGATCGGAGAACTCGCTGCTCTCGGGATCGGCCACAACCTTCTTCATAGCCGCTTCGGTGTTGGCCTTGTTGATATCGGCGATGGGGCCCTCAGTCACGCTGTTGACCCAGCCCAGGGCGCCGGCCACAACCACGCAGGTTATAAACAGTGTCACGGTCAGCTTGATGATGTACTTAGGGTCCATATCGACCTTTTCCTTGCTCTTCACTTCGGTACTCATTTCGCGGCCGCCTCCTTCTTATCGGATTTTACGACGCCAAAACGAGTGGGCTTGGTGTACTTATCGATCAGAGCCACGCACAGGTTCATGACCATGATGGAGTAGCAGACGCCTTCGTTATAGGAGCCAAAGTAACGGATGAACACGGTGAACAGGCCGCAGCCGATGCCGAAGATCAGCTGGCCCTTCTTGGTGACGGGAGAGGTGGCATAGTCGGTAGCCATGAAGAACGCGCCCAGCATGAGGCCGCCGCCGAAGATGCTGTAGAGCATCCACTCCAGGTTGCTGCCGGCCTTGGGGAACAGGAAGGTCAGCACAGCCACGGTGGCGATGTAGCCCACGGGGGTCTGCCAGTTGATGACCTTGCGCCAGATCAGGTACACGCCGCCCAGCAGCAGGCACAGAGCGGAAACCTCGCCCAGGGAGCCGCCGATGTTGCCCAGGAACATGTCGGTGACGGAGTACTTGCCCGTCAGCTCGGCAAAGCTGGCAGCCACAGCGTCGCCGGAGCCCTTCATGAAGGACAGCGGGGTGGCGGAGGTGATGATGTCCGCGGTGGAGCCCATCAGGGGAGCCTTGTTGGCAGCGGGGTCAATCCAGGTAGTCATGACGCCGGCGTAGCTGCCCAGCAGGAACGCACGGCCGGCCAGAGCGGGGTTGACAAAGTTCTTGCCGATGCCGCCGAAGAGCTGCTTGACCACAACGATGGAGAAGAAGCCGCCGATGAGGATCATCCAGTAGGGGGTGGTCACGGGGCAGACAAACGCCAGCAGCATACCGGTGACCACGGCGGAGAGGTCGCCCACGGACTCGGGCTTGTGCATGAGCTTACGGTACAGCCACTCCCAGAACATGCAGCCCACCACGGAGACAACCGTCAGCGTCAGGGCCTTGAAGCCGAACATCCACACAGCCCAGAGCAGGGCGGGGAGCATGGCCACGATCACATCCAGCATGATGGAGCGGGTATTCTCCGCGGCACGGATGTGGGGGGAAGAAGTGGCAATGAGTTTTAAATTCTTGTAATCCGTCATTTGTTGACAGCCTCCTTCTTCTCTTCAGCAGCCTTCTTGGCCTCGGCGGCAGCCTTGTCGGCGGCGGCCTTGTTCTTGACCAGCTGCTTGCCGGTCTTGAACATATGGGTCAGGTGCACCCGGGCCGGGCAGACATACGCGCAGGCGCCGCACTCCATGCAGTCCATGATGTGGGCCTCCTCCAGCTCTTCCACCATGCCCTTGGAGGCATACTGGAACATGAACAGGGGCTCCAGGTGCATGGGGCAGGCGGCAACACACTTGCCGCAGCGGATGCACTGGGGATTCTCCACGGTCTTCTCCTCGTCGGCGCAGAAGGCCAGCATGGCGCCGGTGCCCTTGCCCACGGGAATGTCCGCAGTGTACTGGGCCATGCCCATCATGGGGCCGCCGCACACCAGCTTGTAGGTGCCGTCCTTCAGACCGCCGCAGGCGTCAAAGAGGTTGGAGACGGGGGTGCCGATGGGGCACTCGATGTTCTTGGGCTCCACCACGCCGGAGCCGGAAACGGTGACGATCTTGTTGACCACGGGCATACCCTTGGTAATGGCCCGATAGATGGCGCAGGTGGTGTTGATGTTGAACACCGCGCAGCCGATGGCGGCGGGCAGTCCTCCGGGAGGAACCTGCTTGCCGGTGATGGCCTGGCACAGCTGCTTCTCACCGCCCTGGGGGTAACGGCAGCGCAGGGGCTCCACCACAACGGGGGCCTTCTGCTCGGCGATGACCTTGTTCATGGCGTCGATGCCGTTTTGCTTGTTGTCCTCCACGCCGATGACGACCTTGTCCACGCCGAACATCTTGGCCAGATACCGGCAGCCGCCGATGATCTCCTCAGGACGCTCCAGCATGGTGCGGTGGTCGCCGGTGATATAGGGCTCGCACTCGGCGCCGTTGATGATGACGGTGTCCACCTTGCCGATGCCGCTGGAGATCTTCACGTGGGTGGGGAAGGTTGCGCCGCCCATACCGACGATACCGGCGTTTTTGACCATCTCCACCATCTCCTCTACGGAGAGGGCGTCCGGATCGGCAGGCGCCTGGACCTCTTCGCTGAGGGTGTTCTGGAAGTCGTTTTCGATCACGACGGACATCATGTCGCCGCCCATGGAATAGGGCCGGGGCTCAACGGCCTTCACCGTGCCGGAAACGCTCGCATGGATGGGAGCGCCCAGACCGTGAAACTCGCCGATCTTCTGGCCGACCTTCACATGGTCTCCGACCTTGACGAGGGGCGTGCACGGTGCGCCGAAGTGCATGGACATCGGAATGACCACCACGGCTGGGGGCGCCAGCTGTTCGATGGCCTTTTCATTGGTTGCGGCCTTCATATCATGGGGATGAACGCCGCCAAAGAAAGCTTGTGCCATTGTCTTCACCTCATTTTTACTCCTGATAGCGTCCAAAGCGCAGGAAAATCCCCGCCCGCCGTGGCCGCGGGAGGGGGTCGACGCACTCTGGCGGTACTACCACATACTGCGTTTGATTCTACACCAAAATGAAAAAAATGTCCAGTCTGTGAACGACGGTTTTTGCGAAAACGGCGCATTTTTTTGCGGTTTTTTTCGTGATTTTTCACATTTTGCCTTTTTTCTCCCAGCAGCTTCCAGCCTCCGGCCGCCCCCGCCCACTTGTCAGCAGAGTGGAAAAATGCTATATTGAATGCAGATTTCCGGGCTGTCCGTCACCGGCGGCCACTTTATGAACTGGAGGGCATTCTATATGCCGCAACTCATCGACCGAAGACGGCTCAAAGCCGATATGAAACAACTGCTGCGCACGGCTCAGGTTCCCGCCAAGGCCATGGCCGCGCTGTATCTCGCCATTCTCCTGGGACTGGATCTGGCCGACGTGACCGCCGGCGGTCTGGGCTCCGGGCTGCTGGGCACCTTTGTCTCCGTGATGACAGGCCTTTTATCCATGGTGCTCTCGGCAGGTTTCGTGCTCTACTGCATGGCGGTGCGCCGTGGCCAGCGGGCGGAATTTCTGACGTTGTTCGACGGTTTTTCCTTTGTAGGCAAAATTGTGGGACTCAATATCGTCATTGCCGTATTTACCGCTCTTTGGAGCCTGCTGTTCGTCATCCCCGGCATTATCGCCTCCTACCGCTACCGCTTTGCCCTTTACAACCTCTATGAAAATCCCGGCATCGGCATCATGGAGGCACTGGATATGAGCAAGCAGCAGACCATGGGCTACAAGGAGCAGCTGTTCATGCTGGACCTGACCTATCTGGGCTGGTCGCTGCTGGCCTCTGTGCCGGCGCTGGTGCTGGAGTGGAGCATCTCCTATCAGGCCATCCAGCAATCCGTCAACTTGTCCTCCCCCGCCGCCATCGCGGCCATGCTGGCCATCTCCTCGGTGACCTGGGTCCTGCTGATGGACCTGTGGTCCGGCGTGGTGTCCCTTTTCTACCTGCCGGTCTACCAGTGCACGGAGCTGGGCTATTTCGACATTGCCAAGGAGACCTCCGGCGTGGGCCTGGGCGCCGCCCGGAAAAGCCCCGACGGTCTGGGCGGACTGTAAGTCCCATTTTCAGCCTACAAGCCTGCGGCGGATTTTAGAACCGCCCGCCTTCCAAATCCAGCAGGGAAAAGCCCCGGCAGTGAGCCGGGGCTTTTTGTTTGCTCACAGGGCCGGGAACGCCCGCCGCACCCATGTATTTTTCTCCAGGGCCGCCGCCCCCGCCGCCGCGCAGGCGGCGCCGAAGGCGCCCTGCACCAGGTTGCCCGGTACGCCCGCTGCCCCTGCCGCCAGGCTTCCCAGCAGCAGGGCGTCGTAGAGCCAGTAGCCTGCCACCATGATGCTCTCCGCCGCCGCGCCGCAGAAGGCCACTGCCCAGACATGACGGCGCGCCCGCCGGTACAGCTTTCCCGCCGCCAGGGCCATGAGGCCTTTGATGGCCAGCGTGGCAGGGGCATAGACGCCGTAGCCTCCCAGCAGATCCGCCAGCGCGGGTCCCAGCGCCCCCGCCGCCGCACCATAGCCGCCCAGCAAATACGCCCCCAGCAGCACCACTGCGTCCCCCGGGTTCACATAGCCGCCCGTGGGGGTGGGCACCGCCACCGTCAGCGTGGCCGCGCAGCTCAGCGCCGCCAGTGCGCCCGTCTTGGCCAGTGTGCGAACGGACGGCGCGGCCGGGGTCTGGACAAATTGCTTCTCCATATTGCCTTCCGCTCCCTTTCCCATTGGTTTGTGTTGCCATCATACGGCAGATATGGTATGATTGAAATAATCAATTCTTTTATTTTTTATAAGGTCAGAAAGGGGTATGGGCATGCTGACCTATTCCATGGAGGAACGGGGCGACCTGCCCCTTTATGAATATCTCTACCGCCGCATCCGGGAGGACATTCTGGCCGGAAAGCTGACGGCAGGGGAGCGTCTTCCCTCCAAGCGTGCGCTGGCAGAGCACCTGCACCTGTCCGTCATCACGGTGGAGGGCGCCTATCAGCAGCTGGAGGCGGAGGGATACGTCTACACCCGGCCCAAGCGGGGATTCTTTGTCTCCCAGGTGGACCGCGCCCCGGCGCCGGCGTGTCCCGCTCCCCCGCCGGAACAGCCGCCGGCCGCCCCCGTATGGCGTCTGGATCTGAAAAGCAATCAGGTGGATACCGGGCGTTTTCCCGTCTCCACCTGGGCCCGGCTCATCCGTCAGGTACTCAGCGAGGACGGCGGGGCGCTGCTGCGGCCGGTGCCCCACCAGGGCCTGCCCGCCCTGCGCCGGGCCATTGCCGACGATCTGCGGGACTACCGCGGCATGGCCGTCTCTCCGGAGCAGATCGTGGTAGGTGCCGGGGCGGAGTACCTCTATTTGCTGCTGGCCCAGCTGCTGGGACCGGAGGCGGTGTTTGCCGCCGAGGACCCGGGCTATCCCAAGATCCGCCAGGTCTATGAAAAGTGCGGCGCCCGCTGCCGCCCGGTGCCGCTGGACGCCCAGGGCATGGATTTGGACGCTCTTGCCGCCTCCGGCGCCACTGTGGCCCACCTGTCTCCCTCCCATCACTATCCCACCGGACTGGTGACTCCCATCGGGCGGCGGCAGGCGCTGCTGCGGTGGGCTGAGGAGACGGACGGCCTCATCATCGAAGACGACTACGACAGCGAGTTCCGCTTCACCGGACGCCCCATTCCCACATTGCAGAGCATCGACCGCAGCGGCCGGGTCATCTACATGAATACATTCTCCCAGACCATTTCCCCGTCCATGCGGGTGGGCTTTCTGGTGCTGCCGCCCCAGCTGCTGGACCGCTACCGCCGGGAGCTGGATTTCTACGCCTGCACAGTACCTGCCCTGGAGCAGCACGTGCTCTCCCGCTTTCTTGCCGGCGGCCACTACGAGCAGCACCTCGCCCGCATGCGCAAGGAGTACCGTCAGCGCCGGGACGCGGTGCTTACCGCATTCCGCGCCGGCCCCTTCGCCCGCCGCATCACCATCTCCGAGCAGGGTGCGGGACTGCACTTTCTGCTGCATCTGGACACCGGCCGCTCCGATCAGGAGATCCGCCGCCGGGGCGAGTCGCTGGGGGTTCGGCTGGGATTCCTGTCGGAGTACGCGGCAGTGCCCAACCCCGCCTACGACCACACACTGGTTATCAACTACGCGGGGCTGGACGAAGCGCGTCTTCCCCAGGCGGTGGAACTTCTGGCAGAGATTTTTGCGTAGTGCCGGCCATGAGAAAAGCGCGTCCCCGGTTGGGGACGCGCTTTTTGCCGTATTTTCCTCAGATCTCCCGGCGGCCCTCCAGAGCCCGCATCAAGGTGGCGTCATCGGCAAACTCCAGGTGTCCGCCCACGGGGATGCCGTAGGCCAGACGGGTCACCCGCACATCAAAGGGCTTGAGCAGCCGGGCAATGTACATTGCCGTGGCCTCGCCCTCCGTATCCGGATTGGTGGCCATAATGACCTCCTTGACCTCCCCGGAGGCCACCCGGTCCACCAGCTGGCGGATGGACAGATCGTCCGGCCCCACATGGTTCATGGGGGAGATGACTCCGTGAAGCACATGGTAGCGGCCGTTGTACTCCCGACTGCGCTCGATGGCCGCCACGTCCCGGGGATCGGCCACCACGCAGATGGTGGAGCCGTCCCGCTTGGGGGAGGCGCAGATGGGACACAGCCCTCCTGCGGTAAAGTTCTGGCACACGGGGCAGCAGGTGACCGAGTGCTTGGCGTCCAGGATAGCGTCGGCAAAGGCCTTGGCCTCTTCCTCCGGCAGTCCCAGCACGTAGAAGGCCAGACGCTGGGCGGATTTGCGGCCGATGCCCGGCAGGCGGGCAAACTGCTCCACCAGAGTTTCAAGGGGTGCAGGGAAAAATTCCATACAGGTTCCAACTCCTATTCCAGGAAAAGATGCCTCCGCCCGCTAAAGCGGGCGGAGGTGATGCACTTTGCTCAGCCCCGCAGCTGCCGGATGCGCTCGGGGATATTCTCCGCCTTGTACACGGCGCTGCCGGCCACCAGCACGTTGGCACCGGCGTCGATGCAGGTGCGGCAGGTGTCCGGCGCCACGCCGCCGTCCACCTCCAGCTCGCAGGCGGGGTTCTTCTCGTCAATCCACCGGCGCAGCTGGGTGACTTTGGGCATCATGTCCGCCATGAACTTCTGGCCGCCGAAGCCCGGCTCCACCGTCATGACCAGAATGAGATCCACCTTTTCCAAAAAGGGAAGGGCAGCCTCGGCAGGGGTCTTGGGCTTGAGCACCACGCCGGCCTTCTTGCCCTTGGCGTGGATCTTGTCGATGGCGGCGTGGATGTTCTCCGGCGTATCGGACTCCAGGTGCACCGTCACCAGATCCGCACCGGCGTCGCAGAACTGCTCCACATACCGCACCGGCTCCACGATCATCAGGTGCACATCCAAAAACATGTCCGTCACCTTTCGGATGGACTGCACCACCGGGATACCGATGGAGATGTTGGGCACGAACACGCCGTCCATCACGTCCACATGGACATAGTCGGCGTCGGCAATCCGATGGATGTCCCGCTCCAGATTGGCAAAATCCGCAGAGAGAATGGAAGGCGCGATTTTAACCATGAAATTACTTCCTTTCCATATTGTTCCGGCAGGCTCGTCCCCGGTGTCAGCGGAAGCCGCCGCCGCATAGGATGGCGCAAGCGGCAAGGGCGCCCGCCCGGAATCACGTTTCCCACCGCAGCGTCCGCCCCCAAGGCCGGGCGCCGCCGCTTTTTTGAATAGGGAGCCGGCGGAGCATCCGCCGGCTCCTCTTTGGTTTTTATCAGTGTATCAAACTCCCGGCCCAAAAGCAACCGCCCCGCCCCACCCCGGGAAAAATTTTGCAGAGTGTTGCATATGTCACTGAAATATTCAAATATTATGATAATCTAATGTCAGATTCAGAAAAGGACGGTGAACCCCATGGAAAACCGGGTAGACTATACGGCACAGGCAGCGCTGCTCAAGGCCCTCTCCAACCCCGTGCGGCTGAAGATCGTCCACAGCCTGCTGGTAAACGGCTGCCGGAACGTCTCCTGCATGGAGCGGGGAACGGGCATGTCCCAGTCGTGTATTTCCCAGCATCTGCAAAAGCTCCGCTCCGCCGGGGTGGTCACCGCAGAGCGCAGCGGCAACGAGGTGTATTACAAAGCCGCCTCCCAGGAGGTGGCCCGCCTGGTGGCGGCGCTGTTTGGAGAGGAGGCTTCCAGCTATGTCCTATGATGTTTTGGTAATCGGCGGCGGACCCGCCGGGCTGTCTGCGGCGCTGAACATCCGTGCCCGGGGGCGCAGTGTTCTGGTGGTGACCAATCCGCCGGAGGAAAATCCCCTCTGGCGGGCGGAACGGGTAGACAACTATCTGGGCATGGGCGCCGTCAGCGGCGCGCAGATGCTCTCCGATATGAACCGCCAGGCCCAGCTCTCCGGTGCGGAATTCGTGGCCGGGCGGGCACTGAGCGCATCGTACATGATGGATCACTGGTACGTCAGCGTGGGCTCGGACATGTACAACGCCAGAGCCGTGGTATTGGCCGCCGGTGTGGCCCGGGGAAAAAAATTCCCGGGTGAGCAGGAGTTTCTGGGCAAAGGCGTCAGCTACTGCGCCACCTGTGACGGCATGCTCTACCGGGGACGGCGGGTAGCGGTGCTGGGCTTTGCGGACTCCGCCCGCAAGGAGGCGGACTTCCTGGAGAGCATCGGCTGCACCGTGTTGTATTTCGACCGCCCCAAATCCTGCACCATTGCCGGAGGCGACAAGGTGGAGACCGTCACCTGCGACGGCATCACAGAGGCGGTGGACTGTGTGTTCATCCTGCGGCCTACCATGGCCCCCACGGATCTGTTTCCGGGCCTTGCAACGGACAAGGGCTATGTGACCGTAGATCGCCGCATGGCAACAAATCTGCCCGGCCTCTTCGCTGCCGGCGACTGCACCGGCGGTCCCCTCCAGGTCGCCAAGGCCGTGGGCGAGGGGTTGGTGGCCGGACAGAGCGCCGCAGCCTTCGCCGTGGAGAAAAACCGTTCCCAACAGGGATAATTCCCGTAACATACCTATATATAAATATTGAGTACAATCAAGCAAAGGAGATTTGAACAATGGCAGTACAGCATTTGAAAACCAGCGAATTCCAGTCCGTGGTGGACGCAGCCCCTCTGGCAATGGTGGACTTCTGGGCCTCCTGGTGCGGCCCCTGCAAGATGCTCTCCCCGGTGATTGACTCCCTGGCCCAGCAGTTTGACGGCAAGGTGCTGGTGGGCAAGGTGAACGTGGACGAGGAGCCGGAGCTGGCCCGTCAGTTCGGCGTCATGAGCATCCCCACTGTGGTGTTCCTGAAAAACGGCAAGGAGATCGACCGGAAGGTGGGCGTCATGCCCCCGGAGAGCTTCGTGTCCGTGCTCAACGCCAACCTGTAAAATTTCGCAGGCAGAAAAAGAGGAGGCTTCCGCCTCCTCTTTTTTATTCAGGCAAGCGCATTGCAAAAACAGACGGCAGGCAATTGCCTGCCGTCTGTTTCATTCTTTTATGCGCTTGGCGCTGCTCAGCACTTCTCAAAGATGGTGGCAGTGCCCATGCCGCCGCCGATGCACAGCGTGGCCAGGCCCTTCTTGGCCTCGGGACGCTTCTGCATCTCGTGCAGCAGCGTGACGATGATCCGGGCGCCGGAAGCACCAACGGGATGGCCCAGAGCAATGGCGCCGCCGTTGACGTTGACCTTGCTCATGTCGAAGCCCAGCTCACGGGCCACGGCGATGGACTGTGCGGCGAACGCCTCGTTGGCCTCCACCAGGTCGATGTCGTCGATGGTCACGCCGGCCTTGGCCATGGCATTGCGGGAAGCCACCACGGGGCCAACACCCATGATCTTGGGATCGACGCCGCCCTGGCCCCAGCCGATCAGCTTGGCCATGGGCTTGAGGCCGTACTTCTCAACAGCCTCACCGGAGGCCAGGATGATGGCGGCAGCGCCGTCGTTGATGCCGGAAGCGTTGGCGGCGGTCACGCGGGGAGTGCCCTTGTCCTCGGCCTCCTGGATGCCCTTGGGCTCAAAGGTATGAACCACCTGGGGATTGGGGGACTCGGGACCAACGGGGAACGCGCCGCGCAGCTTGGCGATGCTCTCAGCGGTGACGCCCTCCTTGGGATACTCGTCGCGCTTGAACTCCACGATCTCCTTCTTGACCTTCACGGGGACGGGAACGATCTCGTCGTCGAACCGACCGGAGTCGCGGGCGGCGCAGGCCTTCTGCTGGGAAGCGGCGGCGAACTCGTCCTGCTCCTTGCGGGTGATGCCCCACACGTCGTTGATGTTCTCAGCGGTGGTGCCCATGTGATAGTTGTTGAAGGCGTCCCACAGGCCGTCCTTGATCATGGTGTCCACCAGCTTCTTGTCACCCATGCGGGCGCCCCAGCGGGCTTCCATGGAAGCGAAGGGAGCGGCGCTCATGTTCTCGGTACCGCCGCAGACCACCACGTCGGAGTCACCGGCCAGGATGGAGCGGGCGCCCTCGATGACGGACTTCATGCCGGAGCCGCACACCATGCCCACGGTATAGGCAGGCACGGAATAGGGGATGCCGGCCTTGATGGCCACCTGACGAGCCACGTTCTGGCCCTGAGCGGCAGTCAGGATGCAGCCGAACATAACCTCATCCACGTTCTCGGGCTTGACGCCGGCGCGGTTCAGGGCCTCCTTGACCACGATGGCACCCATCTCAGCGGCGGGAGTGTTCTTCAGGGAGCCGCCAAAGGAACCGATGGCAGTTCTGCAGCAATTCACGACATAAAGATCTTTCATGATTGGCCTCCATTTTCAAATTATATTTTGGATACGGCGGCAGCGGTCGGGCACAGTGCCCCGCGCCGCCGCGGCTGACGGAATAACAGGGAAGCCGGAGTTTGTCAAAAGATAAACATGATTGCTAATTTTTTGACAAGCCCGTGGATACCTCCCCGCTGCAATTTTGATTATAGTGGCTTTGTCCCGTCCCGTCAATGAAAAACTATGTGAAATTTGAAAATTTGTTAAATCTTTGACAAAACGAACCCTGTTTTCGTCAAGATGACGAAAACAGGGTTCTCCGCCGTTGCCTTAACTCCCACGGGCTGCGTCCAGGGCATTGCAGAAGGTCTGGACGTCCAGCTCCTGATAGGATTGGGACACGGTGATTTCCGCACCGGCGGCAGCGTCCAGCAGCCGGCGGTCCAGCAGGTCCAGCCGCACAGCTTCACAGTCGTCTTCCAGCCGGGCAAGGATGGCAAACCCGTCAGGTCCTTCCACCACACCGCTGATCTGTCCGGGGGAGAGGGCCGCTGCCGCCTGGGCATAGGCGTCCGGCAGTGAGCCGTCGCCGGGCAGCAGCGTGCGGGGATAGCCGCTCTCCCCCCGCTCCTGGCGGATACGTCCAAGCTCCGCCACCGGATCGGCGCTTTCATTGATGCGTCCAAACAGGGACGCGGCCTCTTCCGCGGCATCGGCGGAGAATTCCACCAGATCCACGGTCACATAGCCACGCTGCTGATAAAACTCCGACAGGGCCGACGCATCCTCCCACAGGGGGGAATTTTCCTCCTGCGCCAGCCGGCAGAGCTTTTGATACAGTACGTGGTCCTCCGCCATGCGCCGGGCCCCTGCCTGGTCCAGTCCCTTTTGGGCCAGGGAGGCAAGGTACGTCTCCTGGCCGCCGTGCTCCGCCGCCGTGTCCTGCCAGACGGTTTCCACGTCAGTCTGATCCGCCTCCGTCAGCGGGCAGTCATACTGTCCGGCCCAGTTTTCCACGGTGGCATATAGGGCGGCGCTCTCCAGAGCCTGCTCTTTGGCATACTGGGCCAGCGTCCCCGTCTCCGTATCGGAAGACCAGTCCAGCGTCTGTTCCTGCTCCTGGCAGGACCGGCGGATCTCATCCGTAATCTCACTGAGCCAGTAAAGATACACCCCAGCGGGGACTTCCCGGCCGTCCACGGTGGCCACGGTCTGATCGGGGGAGGAAAAGCCTGCCTGCTCCCACAGGCCCTTCTCCGGGGCCGGCGTGCCGCAGGAGACGGCCGCCAGGCAGCACAGCAGGGCCGCAGGAATCAGCAGGAGGGATTTTTTCATGGCGTTCAGACTCCTTTATAGGATGTCCCATCCTATGCAGCCCCGCCGGCGTTTATGCGTGCTCCTCCGTGGCAAGCCGCAGGTCCTCCACCAGCTCCGTGGCGCTCTCCAGCACATCGGCGCCGGGCTTGAGCCGCAGCGTCAGGGCCGGAGTCTCTCCGGCAGAGAGGCTCAGCCGCTGGCGGTACTTGGGCATACCGCACACAGCCACCAGCGCCTCCGGCCGGAACACGGCCAGCTGCAGCTTCAGCGTGCTGCCCTTCTGTGAGATGTCCGACACGCCCGCCTTGGACGCCGCCGAGCGCAGCAGCGCCACGTCCAGCAGCGCCAGTACGCTCCTGGGGGCCTCGCCGTAGCGGTCCAGCATCTCGTCGAGCAGGTCGGAGGCGTCCTCGTTGGTACGGATGGCTGCAATGCGCCGATAGAGATCCATCCTCTGCTCCGCCGTTGGCACATAGCGCTCGGGGATATTGGCGTTGACGGTCAAATCGGCAGAGCACTCCGTCTCCACCTTCTTCTCCTCGCCCTTTTCCTCCAGCACCGCCTCCTCCAGCAGCTTGAGGTACAGGTCGTAGCCCACGCTCATGAGATAGCCGGACTGCTCGGGGCCCAGCAGGTTGCCCGCGCCTCGGATCTCCAGATCCCGCATGGCAATTTTGAAGCCGGAGCCGAATTCCACGTACTCCCGGATGGCGGCCAGCCGCTTGGCGGCGGTCTCCTGGAGCACCTTGCCCCGGCGGTAGGTGAGGTAGGCATAGGCCCGCCGGGCGCTGCGTCCGATACGGCCCCGGATCTGGTGGAGCTGGGCCAGGCCCATTTTGTCCGCATCCTCGATAATCAGAGTGTTGACGTTGGGAATGTCAATGCCCGTTTCGATGATGGTGGTGCACACCAGAATGTCCGCCTCGCCGTCCACCATGGCCTGCATGACGGAACTGAGCTCCTGTTCGCCCATTTTTCCGTGGCCCACCACGATGCGCACCTCCGGCCCCAGCATCTTCTGGAGGCGTGAGGCGGTCAGGTCGATGCTCTCCACCCGGTTGTGCAGGTAGTAAACCTGGCCGCCCCGGCCCAGCTCCCGGCGGATGGCATCCTCCACCACGGCCCAGTCGTGTTCCATCACATAGGTCTGCACCGGCTGGCGGTCCTGGGGAGGCTCTTCCAGGGTGGACATGTCCCGAAGACCCGAGAGGGCCATATTCAGCGTACGGGGGATGGGGGTGGCGGAGAGCGTCAGCACATCCACCTGGCGGCTCATCTCCTTGAGCCGTTCCTTATGGGTAACGCCGAAGCGCTGCTCCTCGTCAATAATGAGCAGCCCCAGGTCGTGGAACTTCACATTCTTTTGCAGCAGCTTGTGGGTACCGATCAGCAGATCCACGGTCCCCCGTTCCGCCGCGTCCAGAATCCGCTTTTGCTCCTTGGCGGAGGTAAACCGGGAGAGCACCTCGATCTTCACCGGGAAGCTGCGGAAGCGGCTGACCGCCGTGGCGTAGTGCTGCTGGGCCAGCACGGTGGTGGGCACCAGAATGGCCGCCTGCTTGCCGTCCAGAATGCACTTCATCACCGCCCGCAGGGCAACCTCCGTCTTTCCGTAGCCCACGTCGCCGCACAGCAGCCGGTCCATGGGGCGGGGCCGCTCCATGTCCGCCTTGATCTCCGCGATGCACCGCAGCTGGTCGTCGGTCTCCACATAGTCGAAGGCCTCTTCAAACTCCCGCTGCCAGGTGGAGTCGGGGGAGAAGGCAAAGCCAGGCTGCTTCTGCCGCTGGGCGTAGAGGGCAATGAGGCCCTTGGCAAGGTCCTTGGCCGCCTTCTTGGCTCTGGACTTCTGCTTGGCCCATTCGGTGCCGCCCAGCTTGTTGAGCCGGGTCTTCTCCGTGTCCTCCCCGCCGCCGATGTACTTGGACACCTGGTCCAGCTGGGTCACGGGCACGTACAGGCAGTCGCCCCCGGCGTAGTCGATTTTGATATAGTCCTTTTCCACTCCATCCACCGGCATCTTCTGGATGCCGGCAAAGCGGCCCACGCCGTGGTGGACGTGGACCACCAGATCTCCGGGAGAGAGGTCTGTGTAGGACTGGAGCTTCTGCCGGTTGGAGTCGTGCTTGAGACGGCGCCGCTTCTGGGCTACAGCGGTCAGCTGGCCCTCCGTCAGCACCGCCAGCTTCAGCGCCGGCCACTCGCTGCCGGCGCTCAGGGCCCCCAGGCTCACCCGGATCTCCCCCGGCGCGGGCATGGCAGCGCCGGCAAGATCCAGGGCAGCCGGGATGTCCCGCTCCTCCAGCAGGCGGCACAGATTCTTCGCCCGGGTCTCGCTGCCGCACAGCACCAGTACCGCGCTGCCGGAGGTGCGGTAGTGGGTCATATCGCCCACCGCCGTTTCCAGGCTGCCGCCGTAGGAGCTGAGCTGCTTGGCGCTGACAGAGGCCAGTTCCTTGGGCCGCAGGGGATAGTGGGAGGTGGGCAGGGCATTTTCCATCAGCACGGGGAACTCCTCCAGTGCCGCAAACAGCTCCTCCGCCGTCAGGCACAGCTTGGCGTACTCCCCGGCCAGCAGTCCCTGCTCCATCAGCGTCTCCGTATCCTGGCGCTGCTGGGTCTGGGTGCTCTTGGCCCGGTCCTCCACCCGGCCGCTCTCGCACAGCACCACCAACGTCTCCGGCGGCAGGTAGTCAATGGCCGTGGTAACCTGATCGTATACGGCGGCCAGGTACCGGTCAGCCCCGCTGACGGCTGCGCCGTTTTCCAAACGCTCCGCGTCCTGACGCAGTGTCTGCACCAACGCCTCGGACTTGTGCTTTTTCTCCAGCTTCTCCGCCAGGACCCGCAGCCGTCCGGCAAGGCCCGCCGGGCCGCCCTGGGCGGCACCGGGCAGCACCTCCGCCGCCGGCAGGATGCGGACCTCATGGACGTTCTTCACCCGCCGCTGGGTAGCCGGGTCAAAGGTGCCCATGGAGTCGATCTCATCGTCAAAAAACTCGATGCGCACCGGCTGGTCCATCAGCGGAGAATAGACATCCAGGATGCCGCCCCGCAGGGCGAACTGTCCCACGCCCTCCACCTGCTGGCAGCGGACATAGCCCGCCTGGGTCAGCTGCTGGGCCAGCCGCGCCGGATCGGTGCGCTGCCCCATGGAGATCTGTGCGGAGAGCTCCTGCATAAGGGCCGGCGGCAGTGTCCGGGCCATGAGGGCATCCGCCGTGGCCACCGCCGCCCCCACCTGACCGCCGGAGAGGGCGTAAAGCGCCCCCAGGCGGTTTTGCTCCCAGGCCCGGGAGGCCACCGCGCCGGGGCGCAGCTGCCACTCCCTGCCCGGCAGCACCACCGGCTCTTGTTCCAGCAGTGTGCGCACATCCCCCGCCAGCGCCTGGGCCTCCCGCTCATCGCCGCAGACGAACAGCACCGGCCGCCCGGTGGCCCGGGCCACCGCGGCGCCCACGCAGGCCCGCTGCACCGGCTGGAGGCCGGTAACCGCTGCGGGGCAGCCGCCCGACTCCACCCGGCGGGCCAGCTCCGCCACTTCAGGAATGGTATTGAGTTTTCGCAGGAATTGTTCCATGGCTCGCACCTTTTACAAATTTTGGAAGTTATGGGTAAAGGAAGCCCCAGCCCCCGAAACAGGGGTGGGGTCGTTTTATTGTATGCGGGCACAACGCCCGTCTTGCCGCTCAGTTATAGTCGTTCATGGCCTTCTGGCAGCCGTTTTGGATGATGCACGCGGCAGCCTGGATGGCCCGCTCAAAGCTCTCCACCAGGATCTTCCGGTCCTCCAGAGACGGCACGCCGATGACCCAGTCGATCATCTCCGCCCCGCCGCCGGCAGGGGCTCCGGTACCGATCTTGATGCGGGGAAAGTCCTGGGTGCCCAGATGGGCAATGATATTTTTGATGCCGTTGTGGCCGCCGGCGGAGCCGGTGGGCCGCACCCGGAGTTTCCCCACCGGCAGCGACACGTCGTCATAGATCACCAGCACGTGCTCCGGGGGGATCTTGTAGAACTGGACGGCCTCCCGCACCGCCTCACCGGAGAGATTCATATAGGTCTGGGGCTTCATGACCAGGCACCGCTGCCCGGCAAAGGGGAAGATGTTGAAGGCGGACTTGAACTTCACCTTGTTGAGCTTTTGCCCCTCCTTCTCCGCTAGCAGATCCACAGTGAGAAACCCCATATTGTGACGGGTGCGGGCATACTTCTCCCCGGGGTTGCCCAGTCCCACGATGAGCCAGTCCACAGCGCTATTCCTTGCGAACATATCGTACTCCTTGGTCTTTCAAGTTTCTCGGGCAGCCGACAAAGGCGGGAAAGATGCCCTTCCCGCCTTTGCGTACCGTGTAGATGGACGTTCCGTCTCAGCGGAACAGCTTGGAGATGGAGACCTCCTGATAGATGCGCTCGATGGCCTCGGCGAACATGTTGGCCACGGACAGATACTTGATCTTATCGCTCTTGGCCGGGTCGATGGGGGGAATGGTGTCCAGCAGGGCCAGCTCCTGGATGCAGCTGTTGTTCAGCCGCTCGATGGCGGGGCCGGAGAGGACGCCGTGGGAGGCGCAGGCGTGGACGCTCTTGGCGCCGCCCACTTCCATCAGCGCGGTGGCCGCGTTGCACAGGGAACCGGCGGTATCCACCAGGTCGTCGAAGAGGATACAGTCCTTGCCCCGGACGTCGCCGATCACGTTCATGACCTCGCAGCTGTTGGCCTTCTGGCGGCGCTTGTCCACGATGGCCAGGTTCATGTGCAGCTTCTGGGCGAAGGCGCGGGCGCGGGCCACGGAGCCCACGTCGGGGGAGACCACCATCATGTTCTCGCAGTCGGCGCCGAACTTCTTGGCGTAGTAGTCCACGAAAATGGGGTTGCCGGCCAGGTTGTCCACAGGAATGTCAAAGAAGCCCTGGATCTGGGCGGCGTGGAGATCCATGGTCAGGACGCGGTCGGCACCGGCGGCGGTGATCATGTTGGCCACCAGCTTGGCGGTAATGGGATCGCGGGCCTTGGCCTTGCGGTCCTGACGGGCATAGCCGAAATAGGGGATCACGGCGGTGATCCGGCCGGCGGAGGCGCGCTTGAGCGCGTCGATCATAATGAGCAGCTCCATGAGGTTGTTGTTGACAGGGGTGCAGGTGGACTGGACCACGAACACGTCGCTGCCGCGGACGGTCTCATACAGGGAGACGAAAATCTCGCCATCGGAGAACGTGCCCACCTCGGACTCGCCCAGTTTCGTTCCCATCAGCTTGCAGATCTCCTCTGCCAGCTTGGGGTTCGCGTTGCCGGAAAATACCTTGACATCTTTGCCATGAGAGATCATGTTGAACGCCCTCTTTCTATATCGTTAATTTCGTGTAGTAGGTTTGAAGGTTGTGCGCGGTCAGCTCTTGCCGTGCATTCTCCGCCGCCGGGCCGCCCAGCCCTCCTTGTTCTCCTGACGGCTGCGGGCCACGGCCAGCGCGTCGGCAGGTACGTCCTTGGTGATAGTGGCGCCTGCGGCAATATAGGCGCCCTCGCCCACACTCACCGGCGCCACCAGATTGGTGTTGCAGCCGATGAAGGCATTGTCGCCGATGGTGCAGCGGTACTTCTTGAAGCCGTCGTAATTGGTGGTGATGGTGCCGCAGCCAAAGTTGACGCCCGCGCCCACATCGGCGTCGCCCACGTAGGTCAGGTGGCTCATTTTGGTGCCTGCGCCCAGCACACAGTTTTTCAGCTGGACAAAAGCGCCCACATGGCACTTTTCGCCCACCGTGCAGTTGGGGCGGATGTGGGCGTAGGGTCCCACGTCGCAGCCGTCGCCCAGGGTGCTCTCGTTGACCTGAGACGCGTTGATGACCACGCCGTTACCCACGGTGCAGCTGTTGACCAGGGCATTGGGCCCGATCTGGCAGTTTTCGCCGATGCAGGTCTCCCCCTGCAAAATGGTGCCGGGCAGGAGCACAGTGCCCCGTCCGATCTTCACCCGCGGGTCGATATACACCGCGCCCGGGTCCAGGACCCGCACACCGGCGCGGATGTGCTGTTCCACCACCCGGCGGCGCAGCAGCATCTCCAGCTCGGCAATGGTGTCCGGCCCGTAGACCGGCAGCCAGCCGGCCACCAGCTCCGCCGCAGAGACGTTGTTGGTCATGCGGGTCTTCCAGGCCTCCTGCAGCTCATAGCCGGCTGCGGCGTACACGAAGCCTGCGCCTGCCTCCGCGGCGGGCAGCGCCGCCCGGGGCAAAACCAGCACCGGGTCCGGCACATTCAAAAAGTCCATCAATTCGCTGTACTGCTCCGAAACCGTCACATCGGCCTCCGGCGGGAAGCACGCGCGCACCTCGTCGGCAAAGCGGGGACCGCAGACGACAAAAAACCGCCGGACGCCGTCGGCCAATAACTTGTCACTCATCCACTTGAGGATCGGGCAGAACAAAACGGCTTCCAGCATCAGCGGTTTGGAGCTCTCCGGGATGGAGGAGTCCTCTTCCAAAAAGAAAACGGCACTCTCCGGGCGAACCATGAAAATCTCCTCCCTTTGTTCAATCGTTTGCTTTCGCCTGTTTATTATATCAAATTTTTGTGGGAAATCCAGTGTTTCCAGTGAAATTCTTGGGGAATTTTCCCCGAATTCCTCCGTCTTTTTCAAGTCTTTTTTGTAACAGGCAACGGGGCGGCCGGTTTTTCCTGCCGTTTTTTGCGATCTTTTCGGCATTTCGCAGAATTTCAGGCTATTTTGTCGTGATTTCCTCTGAAAATCCAGATTTCCTTTCACATTACAGTTGAATTTGCAAAGGTAAAGGATTACAATGATCTACGCTTGTATGGAAAGGGGGAAACCGGGTCAAATTATGCTCAATATTGTATTGGTAGAGCCGGAAATTCCACAAAACTGCGGAAATATTGCCCGCACCTGCGCCGCCACCGGCAGTCGGCTGCATCTGGTGCGCCCCCTGGGATTCGACATTTCGGAGAAGGCTGTCCGCCGGGCAGGGCTGGATTACTGGCACCTGGTGGAAGTGGCGGACTACGAAAATCTGGACGACCTGTTCGCCCGGCATCCGGAGGCCGCCGCCGACGCCTGGCTCACCACCACCAAGGCGCCCCAGTCCTATGAGCAGGCCCGTTTCTCCCCGGACAGCTGGCTGTTTTTCGGCAAGGAGACGGCAGGACTGCCCCTGGAGTTCCGGGAGAAATTCCGGGACCGGTGTATTCGCCTGCCCATGATCTCCCAGGCCCGGAGCCTGAATCTTTCCAACACCGTGGCCGTGTGCGTGTATGAGGCGCTGCGGCAAAACGGCTTTCCCGACCTGCTGGGCACCGGCGAAATGGCCCGCACGGCTCCGTGACGTAAACCCCGGCGCAGACGCGCCGCATACCATATAATACCGTTGGAGGTTTTTTTATGAATTACAACAAGAAAACGGTCCGGGACGTGGACGTTGCCGGCAAGAAGGTTCTGCTGCGCTGCGACTTCAATGTGCCTATGGCCAAGGACGGCAGCGGCGTCATCACCGACGACAAGCGCATCCGGGCAGCCCTGCCCACCATCCAGTACCTGCTGGATCAGAACGCCGCCGTCATCGCCTGCTCCCACATGGGCAAGCCCAAGGGCGAGGTGGTGCCCGAGCTGAGCCTCAAGCCCGTGGCCAAGCGTCTTGGCGAGCTGCTGGGCAAGCCCGTCATCATGGCCGAAGATGTGGTGGGCCCCGACGCCCAGGCCAAGGCCGCCGCACTGCAGCCCGGTCAGATTATGCTGCTGGAGAACACCCGCTTTGAAAAGGGTGAGACCAAGAACGACCCCGCCCTGGCCAAGGCCATGGCGTCCATGGCGGAGCTCTATGTCTCCGACGCCTTCGGCGCCGTGCACCGGGCCCACGCCTCCACCGCCGGTGTGGCCGACTATCTGCCCGCCGTCAGCGGCTTCCTGATTCAGAAGGAGCTGGAGATCATCGGCGGTGCTCTTGCCAACCCCAAGCGGCCTCTGGTGGCCATTCTGGGCGGCTCCAAGGTCTCCTCCAAGATCGGCGTCATCAATAACCTCCTGGAGATCGCCGACACCGTCATCATCGGCGGCGGTATGGCCTATACCTTCTCCGCCGCCCAGGGCGGCAAGGTAGGCGACAGCCTGCTGGAGGCCGACTGGGAGGGTTACGCCAATGAGATGGTGGAAAAGGCGGCCGCCAAGGGCGTGAAGCTGCTGCTGCCGGTGGACACTGTCTGCGCCGACAAGTTTGCCCCCGATGCCAAGAGCCAGGTGGTCAAGGCCGGCGAGATCCCCGACGGCTGGCAGGGCCTGGACATCGGCCCTGAAACCATCAAGCTCTATTGCGCCGCCGTAGCCGACGCCGGCACCGTCATCTGGAACGGCCCCATGGGCGTCTTTGAGTTCCCCGCCTTCGCCAAGGGCACCGAGGCCGTGGCCGAGGCCCTGAGCAAAACCAACGCCATCACCATCATCGGCGGCGGCGACAGCGCCGCGGCCGTGCAGCAGCTGGGCTATGCCGACAAGATGACCCACATCTCCACCGGCGGCGGCGCCAGCCTGGAGTTCATGGAAGGCAAGGAGCTGCCGGGCGTCGCCTGCCTGCTGGATAAATAATTTTTACCCGCCGCCTATCCACCGTCGCGGCAGAACGATGGGAGCCCCCTGCCGGGGTCTCCGATCGTGCCGCTTCCTCGACACAGCCTCGCTTCATCCGCCTCAGGCGGCGCTTCGGCTGTGTCCAGCGGCGCCAGAGACGGAGTTCATGGAAGGCAAGGAGCTGCCGGGCGTTGCCTGCCTGCTGGATAAATAAAATCCTCGCAGCACCGGACTTTTTCAAAAAAGCGCCGGGAAATGTCCCCGCTTTCTTGACAAATACAGCAAAATTTTGTATAAAATAGTGGTTTGCCCCCCGCGGGCCCATCGCGTAATTCCTCTGTGACGCCCACGGCGCACGATATAGACATAAAGGAGTAATGAAAACATGAATCGCAGATATCGCAAGACCGTCATTGCCGGCAACTGGAAAATGAACATGACCGCCACCGAAACCAAGAAGTTCGCCGAGGACATCAAGAAGATCATGCCCCGCGCCAAGTGGTGCGAGACCCTGATCTGCGTCCCCGCCTGCAACATCCAGACCGCAGCCAAGGTCTTCAAGGACCTGCGGATCTCCGTGGGCGCCGAGAACGTGTACTTCGAGGAGAAGGGCGCCTACACCGGCGAGGTCTCCGCCGACATGCTCAAGGACCTGGGCGTCAAGTACGTCATCGTGGGCCACAGCGAGCGGCGGCAGTATTTCTGCGAGACGGACACCACCGTCAATAAGAAGGTCCACGCCGTTCTCAACGCCGGCATGAACCCCATCATCTGCGTGGGCGAAAGCCTGGAGCAGCGTGAAACCGGCGTGACCAACGAGTGGATCGCCCTGCAGGTTAAGAGCGCTCTGTACGGCGTGCCCGCCGACAAGCTGCGCCGCTGCATCATCGCCTATGAGCCCATCTGGGCCATCGGCACCGGCAAGACCGCCACCGCCGAGCAGGCCGGCGAGGTCTGCGGCAACATCCGCGCCACCATCCGCTCCCTGTACGGCGCCCGCGTGGCCCGTGCCGTCACCATCCAGTACGGCGGCTCCATGAACCCCAAGAACGCCGCGGAGCTGCTGGCCCAGCCCGACATCGACGGCGGCCTCATCGGCGGTGCCGCCCTCAAGCCCGAGCAGTTCGTGGATATCATCAACGCCGCCAACCAGGAGTAAGCTGTGGTCTGCGGGGGGAGCGTATCCCCCCGCTTTCCTGAATATGCCGGCCGCCCTGTCTGGCGGCCGCCAGCGAAATGAGGACGTTTTCTTAATATGAATAAAACACCTACTACTCTCATTATTATGGATGGCTTCGGTATGACCGAGGGCGTGGTCGGCAACGCGATCCGCGCGGCCAATACCCCCCGGCTGGACCGCTTTTTCCAGGAGTGCGCCCACACCACCCTCCGTGCCTCCGGCCTGGACGTGGGTCTGCCCGACGGGCAGATGGGCAACAGCGAGGTGGGCCACACCAACATCGGTGCCGGCCGGGTGGTCTTTCAGGATCTGCCCCGCATCTCCAAGTCCATTGCCGACGGCGACTTTTTCTCCAATCCCGCCTACTGCCACGCCATGGATGCCTGTAAGGAAAACGGCACCGCGCTGCACCTGATGGGTCTTTTGTCCGACGGCGGTGTCCACTCCCACCTGGAGCACCTGTTCGCCCTGCTGAAGATGGCCAAAGACCGGGGACTGGAGCGGGTCTATATCCACGCTTTCCTGGACGGCCGTGACGTGTCCCCCACCTCCGGTGCCGATTTCGTGGCCCGGACCGTGGAAAAGTGCCGGGAGATCGGCGTGGGCAAGATTGCCACGGTCATGGGCCGCTACTACGCCATGGACCGGGACAAGCGCTGGGACCGGCTGGAGCTTGCGTATGACGCCATGGTCTACGGCGAGGGCTCCGCGTTCAACCCCGTCCCTGTGGCAGCGGTGAAGGACTCTTACGCCGCCGGTATCACCGACGAGTTTATGGAGCCCGTGGTCTGCGACAACGAGGGCACCATCTCCGACAACGACAGCGTCATCTTCTTCAATTTCCGCCCCGACCGGGCCCGGGAGATCACCCGCGCCCTGGTGGACCCGGCGTTTGACGGCTTTACCCGCCAGATCTTCCCCCTGACCTTCGTGTGCAACACGGAGTACGATGCCACCATGCCCAATGTGGAAGTTGCCTTTCCCCGGATTACCGTCCACAACGGCCTGGGCGAGTACCTCAGCCAGATGGGCATGACCCAGCTGCGGATCGCCGAGACGGAGAAATACGCCCACGTGACGTTCTTCTTCAACGGCGGCAGCGAGACCGTGTTCCCCGGCGAGGACCGGGTGCTGGTGGCCTCTCCCAAGGTGGCTACCTACGACCTCCAGCCGGAGATGAGCGCCGCCGAGGTGACGGAAAAGTGTGTGGAGCGCATTGAGTCCGGCGCCTACGACGTGGTGATCCTCAACTTTGCCAACTGCGACATGGTGGGCCACACCGGCGTGTTTGACGCGGCGGTGAAGGCCGTGGAGACTGTGGACGAGTGCGTGGGCAAGGTGGTGGATGCCACCCGGAAGATGGGCGGCATCGCCATGATTACTGCCGATCACGGCAACGCCGAGCAGATGGTGGAGCCCGACGGCTCTCCCATGACCGCCCATACCACCAACCCCGTGCCCTTTATCCTCTGCGGTGCGGGCACCGAGCTGCGTCAGGGCGGCCGTCTGGCCGACATCGCCCCCACCATTCTGGACGTGATGGGCCTGGCCTGTCCTCCGGAAATGGACGGCAAAACCCTGATTGTGAAATAATCATCGAACCTCAAAAACGGCGCGGCTGAACTTCAGCCGCGCCGTTTGTATAATCTCTGGAAAAACCGTCCATACTTCCCTCAAGTTCCATATGAGGGAGGATACTTCCATGAAAGACCGTTTCAAAGGCGCACTCAGCGGCGCCGGATTCTATGTCACGCTGAGCATCTGCCTGCTGGCCGCAGCGGCAGGCGGCTACTTCCTGCTGCTGGACGGGACCCCGTCCCAGCAGGAGACAGAGCAGACGCCCCAGGCCCAGGAATCCTCCGGCCAGGCCGCCCTTCCGGCCCAGTCCCAGCCGGAGGCGGAGCCGCAAGAGGAGGCCGAAACCCCGGTGCAGACCCCGGCCGTAGCCATGCCGGAGGAGCCCGTCACAGTGGATGACGACATTCCCGTGGCCGCCGAAGCCCCCCACCTGATCGTCTCGCCTCTGCAGGGGGAGATCGTCTCCGCCTTCTCCGTAGACCAGCTGATGTATAACGAGACCCTGGATGACTGGCGCACCCATGACGGCATCGACATTGCCGCCCAGGCGGGCACCCACGTGCTCTCCGCCAGCGCCGGCACGGTGCTGGCCGTAGAGGATGACCCCCTGATGGGCACCACGGTGGTCATCGGGCATGACGGCGGCTATCAGACCACCTACGCAAATCTCCAGGCCCAGCCCACCGTGGCCAAGGGGGACACCGTGTCCGCCGGGCAGATTATCGGCTCCGTGGGCACCACCGCCGCAGCCGAGTCCGCCTCCGGTCCCCATCTGCACTTTTCCGTCACCTGCGACGGGGATGCCGTGGACCCGGAGACATTTTTGGGAAAGTGAACCAAAGGAAAAGAGCGCACCCGAATGGGGTGCGCTCTTTTTTATATCCGGATACACGCTCAGGCAGCTGCGCCGCCCAGCCGCTGTTCCACCGCCCGCATAGTCCGGCGCAGGAACGTGATGCTCAGCAGCAGCGACATGCACTCGGCCACGGGGAACGCCAGCCACACCAGCTCCAGCCGGCCGGACAGGGACAGCACCCACGCCACCGGCAGCAGCACCAGCAGCTGACGGCAAACAGACACCACCAGGCTGTAGAAGGGGTTGCCAATGGCCTGGCACACAGAGCCGGCAATGACGTCGAAGCCGGCCAGCAGGAAGGAGAAGCTGATGATCCGCAGTGCCACGGAGCCGATGGTCTGCATCTCCGCGGAGGCGTTGAAGAACAGCAGCAGCCGGTCGGGCATGATCTGGAAGACGGCAAAGCCCAGCGCCATAATGGCCGTGGCCGTGATGATGGTGAGCTTGACGGTCTTTTTCACCCGGTCCAGCCGGGCGGCACCGTAGTTGTAGCTGACAATGGGCACCATGCCGTTGTTCAATCCGAACACAGGCATGAACACGAAGCTCTGGAGCTTGAAGTAGGCGCCGAACACGGCGGTGGCCGTCTTGGTGAAGCCGAAGAGGATCTTGTTCATGCCGAACACCATCACCGAGCCGATGGACTGCATGACAATGGAGGGGAAGCCCACCCGGTAGATCTCCCGGACCACCCGGCCGTTCCAGCGGATGTGGCTGGGGCGGATGTGGATGTCCGGATTGCAGCGCAGGTTCAGGATCAGCGCCAGGATAGCGGCCACCACCTGACCGGCCACCGTAGCCACGGCAGCGCCGGCCACCTCCAGCCGGGGCGCGCCCAGCAGTCCGAAGATCAAAATGGGGTCCATGACGATGTTGATGAGGGCGCCCACCAGCTGGGTGCACATGGCAAAGAACGTGCGGCCCGTGGACTGGAGCAGCCGCTCAAAGCAGAACTGGCAGAAAACGCCGATGGAGCAGCCCAGGCAGATGGTGGCATACTGGGTGCCGTAGTTCACGATGACCTCCTCACCGCCAGCCTGTGCCACGAAGAAGGGCCGGGAGAGGAAGATACCGATCAGGGCAAATACCACGAAGCTGCACAGGGCCAGGAAGATGCCGGTGTTGGCCGCCCGGTCCGCCATGGTCTGATTCTTCTCGCCCAGGGACCGGGACAACAGGGCGTTGATGCCCACGGCAGTGCCGGAGCCCACGGCGATCATCAGGTTCTGCAGGGGGAAGGCCAGAGAGACGGCGTTGAGAGCGTCCTCACTGATCTGGGCCACGAACACACTGTCCACCACGTTGTACAGTGCCTGCACCAGCATGGAGATCATCATGGGGATCGCCATACTGGCCAGCAGTCTGCCCACCGGCAGCACGCCCATTTTGTTTTCCTGGGGCGCACCGGCGGCTTCTCTTTTGTCTTGCATGTTTTTTCTCCTTTCTGCTTCCGACAAAAAGGACGCGGCCTGAAAGCCGCGCCGTTTTTGGATCCGCTTGCGGGGAGGCACAGGCGCGCGCCTCATTCCCGGATCACTTCTTCAATTCTCCTGTTGCCAGCTGGGTCAGGTAGGCATTCAGGAATCCGTCCAGATCGCCGTCCATCACGCCGTCGATGTTGCTGGTCTCGTAGCCCGTGCGGGTGTCCTTGACCATTTGGTAGGGCATGAACACGTAGGAGCGGATCTGGCTGCCCCACTCGATCTTCATCTGTACACCCTTGATGTCGCTGATCTTTTCCGCATGCTGCTGGGCCTTGAGCTCCAGGAGCTTTGCCCGCAGCATCTTCATGCAGTTGTCCTTGTTCTGGAACTGGCTGCGCTCCTGCTGAGAAGCCACCACAATGCCCGTGGGCTTGTGGATCAGGCGCACAGCAGAGGAGGTTTTGTTGACGTGCTGGCCGCCGGCGCCGCTGGCCCGGTAGACCTGCATCTCGATATCCTCGTCCCGAATCTCGATGGTGTTGTCATCCTCCAGTTCCGGCATGACCTCCACGGCGGCAAAGGAGGTCTGCCGCCGGGCGTTGGCGTCAAAGGGGGACACGCGCACCAGCCGGTGCACGCCGTTTTCACTTTTCAGAAGGCCGTAGGCGTTCTCGCCTTCAATAGAGATTGCAGCGGACTTGATGCCCGCCTCGTCGCCGTCCTCATAGTCCAGAATCTTGTACGTAAAGCCGTGACGCTCCGTCCATCGGGTATACATGCGGTAGAGCATCTGAGCCCAGTCCTGAGCCTCGGTGCCGCCGGCGCCGGCGTGGAACTGCAAAATGGCGTTGGAGCTGTCGTACTCGCCGGAGAGCAGGGTGGTCATCCTCGTCTCCTCCACCTTTTCCTCCAGCTGGGCATAGCCCTCCTTGAGCTCGGCCAGCAGTTCCTCATCCTCGGCCTCCTGGCCCATTTCGCAAAGGGCGGTCAGATCCTCCCACTCGCCCATCAGCTTCTCCTGACGGCTGATCTTGTTTTGCAGCTGCTTGAGCCGCATCTGCACCTTCTGGGACCGTTCCAGGTCATTCCAGAAGCCGTCCTGTGCCGTCTCGTCCTCCAAACGCTGCGCCTCCTGCCGGGCGCTCTCAATGTCCAGCGCGGCGGACAGCTTGTCCAGCTCCGGACCAAGCTCCCGCAGCTTCTGCTTGTATTCGTCGTATTCGATCAAAGCCATGGCGCGTCTCCGTTCCTATAAATTTCATTAGCCATAGTATTATACTGGAAGGAATTTTATTTGTAAAGAAAAAAGTGGAAAAAACCGCCGGTTTGTCCAAAGTATGCGTATTTTTTCCCCGGGAGAAAAATACTTTTTTGGAAATACCGGGAAATCGCAGCTTGTTCATAATTTGTTCATGATTTCAAAATGCTTTTCCGCTATGGTACAAGCAGGAAGAAAATACGCAAACATTGCATGGATGAGATGGAGGGAACACGATGAAACACTTGATAAGAAGGAAGCTTCCTGCGCTGATCCTGTCTGCCGTGATGATGCTCTCGCTGATGCCCACGGCCCTGGCTGCGGACTGCGGCCACAACAGCTGGGGCAGCTGGCAGAAGCTCAACGACCAGCAGCACCAGCGCACCTGTCTGGTCAGCGGCTGCAATGCCGTTCAGACCGCCAACCACAGCTGGCCTTCCGGCTATGAGATGGACGCCTCCTCCCACTGGAAAAAGTGCACGGACTGCGGCGCCCAGACCGCCCATGAGGCCCATCAGTACAGCGGCAGCATGAAGTCCGACGCCAACAACCACTGGGATCAGTGCACTGTGTGCGGCTACAAGGACAACCTGGGCGGCCACGTGGATCTCAACGAGGACGGCAAGTGCGACACCTGCGGCTATTCCATGCCCAGCAGCACCATCACCGTCACCTTCAAAAACGGCTCTTCCACCTACCGCACCCAGAGCATCAAGAAGGGGAACGCCCCCTCCAATCCCGGCACCCCGTCCAAGTCTGCCAGCGGCAAGGTCTATACCTTCAAGGGCTGGACCACCAGCAATCCCGGCTCCTCCGCCGTCTATGACGGTCAGTCCTATCTGACCTCCTCCGGCGTGAGCCAGACCCCCCTGAACACCAACACCACCTATTACGCCGTGTACACCGTCTCCAGCAAAGCCGACTCCATTGTCTACGAGGTGGACCCGGGCAAGTCCGTCAGCTTCTCCCGCACCGACTTCCGGGACGTGTATGAGGATGTGTACGACGACGACTTTGACTATGTGGATTTCTACCCCGACAGCTCCTATAAGTCCTCCGTGGGCTATATCTACTACGACTACAAGGGCAAAAACGAAGAGCGGCTGGACCGGAACGATCTGAAGGACAACTACTTTGAGTACTCCAGCTCCAGCGACTATCCTCTGGATAAGCTGACATTTGTGGCCGATCAGGACGCCGGCAGCCGCACTCTCACCATTGACTGCACGCTCCACGGGGAAGACCATTCCCTGGACACCACTCTGGAGATCAAGATCGGCCGCAGCTCCAGTTCCAGTTCCGGCAAGGCCGACATTGTCTACGAGGTGGACCCGGATGACACCGTGGATTTTGACCGGAGCGATTTCGAGGACTACTTCGAAAAGGAGTATGACGACGACGATTTCGACCACGTGGTGTTCTATCCCGACAGCTCCTACAAGTCCTCCAACGGCTATCTCTACTATGACTACAAGGGAAACGACGAAGAGCGCATCAGCAAAACGGATCTGGAGGACTACACCTTCAAGTATTCCCGCACCGCCACCTATGCCATCGACTATCTGACCTTCGTGGCCGACGAGGATGCCGACGGCAATGTGGTGCGGCTGGACTTCACCGCCTACGGCGACGACGAGGAGCTGGACGGCGTGGTGGAGATCCGCATCGGCGATGTGGACGAGGAGGACGCGGACAAGGGCGACATCGACTACACCGTCGAGGCCGGCGACACCGTGGATCTGGACCGGAGCGACTTCTACGATTTCTTCCAGGACGAGTACGATGATACCACGCCCCGCTATGTCACCTTTGATCCCGACAGCTCCTATAAGTCCTCCAACGGCTATCTCTATTATGACTACGATGGCCGGGATGAAGAGCGCTTTTCCAAGAGCGACCTGTCCGATTACAGATTCTACTACAACGACGACAAATACGGCGATTACGAGCTGGACGAACTGACGTTTGTGGCCGACAAGGACTTCAGCGGCACGGTCTCCATCAACTTTACCATCTGGTATGACTCCAAGACCTATGTAAAGGGCACCCTGACCATCCGCGCCAAGACCACCGCCGTGGCCGGCGATGGCAGCATCCTCTATTCCACCACATACAGCAGCCTTGTGCAGCTCAATCACAATGACTTTGCCCGCTTCTTCAAGGAGAAGTTCCCCAACGAGACGTTCAAGTATGTGAAGTTCACCTCGCTGCCCGCCTCCGGCACCCTCAACTATGACTACTACAACACCAGTAAGTACGGAAAGTCTGTCCGGCTGACCTCCAGCAACTGCGCGGGCTACAGCTTCTACTTCAGCCCCAGCTCCACCTCCGACTATGCCCTCAGCGAGCTGACATTCTCCCCCAGCGGCTTCAACTACTGCCCCGAGATCGGCTTCACCGCCTACGGCAGCAACTCCAAGGCCGTCTCCGGCACCGTGCTCATCTCCGTCACCCTCAACTCCATGCCGGAGGTCTACGGCGTGGCTTCCAAGGGCGCGTCCGTCAGCTTCCCGGCCTCGTCTCTCTCCAGCGCCGTGTCCAAGGGCACCGGTATGTCCCTGGGCAGCATCCGCCTGCTGGAGCTGCCTGAGAGCAGCGTGGGCACCATCTACGTGGGCAGCGGCACCTCCGTCAAGGCCAGCACCTCCACCAAATATACTTACTCCTCCGGCAGCCAGTCCATCAGCCAGCTGCGGTTCGTGCCCGCCAGCAACTTCACCGGTTCCGTGGAGATCCCCTATGTGGCATACAGCTCCACCGGAAACGCCATCGCCTGCGGCAAGCTGAGCCTTGGCATCGTCAAGTCCGTGCCCAAGTTTAAGGACGTGACCTCCTCTACCTGGTGCTACAAGTATGTGGTGGAGATGAATGACGCCGGCGTCATCGACGGCTATGCCGACGGCTCCTTCCGTCCCGACAACACCGTCACCTACGGCCAGGCCCTCAAGCTCATCATGCTGGCGGCAGGCTACAAAACCCAGAACCCCACCGGTTCCCATTGGGCCAGCGGGTATCTCACCAAGGCCCAGAGCGACAAGCTCATCAGCGGCACGGTCAATCTGGACGCACCCATTACCCGCCTGGCTGTGGCACAGATCGCCGCCAAGGCCATGAAACTGTCCACCTCGGACCTGTCCAGCGTGAAGCCTTTCACCGATACCACCGACATCTATGTCCAGGCCCTCAGCGCCGCGGGCATCGTGCAGGGCTACTTCTCCAACGGCACCAGCACCTATAAACCCGGCAACACCCTCACCCGGGGCCAGGTTGCCGCCATCGTCTGGCGCATGGAAAATTATCAGGGATAACGTTCCTTGAAACAAAAAAGGCACGCCGCAAGGCGTGTCTTTTTTTGCTGCCCATACGCAACCCGGTATTTGAATTTACATGGGACGGCCCCGCTGGGCCGCGGCGCGGGGGCAATCATTTGCCCGAGCAATTCGATCGCCGGCGGTCGGAACCCATAAAAAAGGACACGACGCAGGTCGTGTCCTTTTTTATGGAACATCGCAACAGTATAGATGCTGGTAGGACTTGGGGCCCCACACAGTGGGGCGGCGCTTTTGCGCCGTACAAGCGTTTTCACCATAGGTGAAAACCTTGGCGGAGGCGGAATTCACTTCCGCCGAGCATTCTAATCACCCACGGTATCCATAAAAATAACCACACCGAAAGGTGTGGTTATTTTTATGGAGCGGCTAATGGGAGTCGAACCCACCTATGCAGCTTGGGAAGCTGCCGTTCTACCGATGAACT